>JBKPBY010000001.1:0-3522 GCA_046727075.1 bacterium
GACGAGCTCATCGGCGCTATTCGAAGCGACGAAATGGCGTTTCTGAGGAAATTCAGCGACGCCTGCCATGTCGAGTTAGGCAAATATTCCCAATATTAAAGAACAGACGCCCTCAAAATTAACGAAATCGTCACATGACAAGCACAACAGGAAGGTGTCAATTGGCTGTTGCGCTTTTCGATGGGCGGGGGCGGCGACAGAGGAGTCTTTGTTTGAAGACGAAGAACCTCCACGGACGCAAGAGCAATGAAGAACCGGTTGCGACGAATGGAGATGAGTGACCCATGAACCGAGTGCTTCAGGTCGTTTACTTGGCGAGGCACGGGGAAACCGCTTGGACTCTCTCGGGCCAACACACGGGACTTACCGACCTGCCGCTCACCGAACGTGGTGAGCGCAATGCGCGCCGGCTTCAGGACCGGTTGCGTGGACTGACTTTTGCCAAGGTGTTTACCAGCCCATTGCAACGTGCCAGGCGCACGTGTGAGTTGGCTGGCTTTGGAGCTGTGGCTGAAATCGACCCGGATTTGGTCGAATGGAACTATGGCGATTACGAAGGGCGCCGCACTGTCGAGATCCACGCGAAGCGCCCCGACTGGGAACTATTCCGTGACGGTTGCCCAGGTGGAGAATCGCCGGCCGAAGCAGCGACGCGGGCCGATCGCGTGGTGAGCCGCGTGCGTGCTGTGCCGGGAAATGTGCTGCTTTTCTCCAGCGGGCATTTCATTCGGGTACTGGCGACGCGCTGGCTTGGGCTTGAAGTGACGGTTAACGCCAAGCGGTTCATGCTTAGCACAGCAAGCCTGAGTGCGGTGGGCTACGAGAAAGAGCTCTCCCGGCCGGTGATCCAATTATGGAATGACGCACATCATGTTAGCGACTAACGTAGACAGCTATCACCGCACGACGGTCACGCCAGAAACAAACGCTAAGATTCTCGTTTGTAATGCCGGGTCAAGTAGCCTCAAATTTAGCCTGTTCGATGCAGAAGAAGAAGTGTTACTGGCTGACGGCGAGATCGATTGGATAAGAAAACCAGCGCAACTGGTTTTCCGTCGAGCAGGCCAGGCGGAATCCCACCAGAGCCTAAAGCTAGACAAACATGGTGACGCTGCGGCCCGGATCCTCGACGATTTGCAAGCTGGTTCGTCGCCAGCTTTGCATTCCCTTGAAGAGCTTCGAGCTGTCGGGCACCGCGTTGTCCATGGCGGTGAGCGCTACAGCTGCGCCGTGCTTATCACGCCCGAGGTCAAGCGGACTATCGAAGAGCTGACAGAACTCGCTCCCCTCCACAATCCCGCCAGCTTGGCTGGCATTACAGCGGCGGAACAAGCTTTGCCAGGGATTCCCCAGGTAGCGGCCTTTGACACTGCCTTTCACGCAACTTTGTCCGCGGCCGCGCGAACCTACGCTGTGCCCCGGAAATGGACACGCGAGTGGCGTATCCGTCGCTACGGCTTCCACGGCTTGAGTCATTCGTATTGTGCCGGGCGGGCAGCAGAGATGATAGGCAGGCGGAGCCTGCGGCTTGTGATTGCCCATTTAGGTCACGGCGCGTCGATGTCGGCGGTCCGTGATGGTGTATGCGTCGACACCTCTATGGGTTTTACGCCTTTGGAGGGCTTGGTGATGGGAACTCGCAGCGGCACTGTCGATCCCGGTATACTTGTCTACGTGCTACAACGGAAAGGACTGGATGGAAACGCACTCGACAACGGTCTCAATTATGAATCCGGGCTGCTCGGTCTCTCGGGCATCTCTTCCGACATGCGTCAGATTTTGTCGGAGCTTCCGCACAATCCGGACGCTCGACTCGCCGTCGAGGTTTATGTCCATCGCATCAGGCAAACCGTGGGGGGAATGGCGGCATCGCTCGGCGGCCTCGACGGTTTAGTGTTCACCGCCGGTGTCGGCGAGCGCTCCCAAGAAATTCGCAAGCGCGTCTGCGAAAACCTCGACTACCTGGGTTTGGAACTCGACCGAAGCGCTAACGAAACTTGCAAGCCAGACTCCGACATCGCCACGCCCGCCTCGAAAGCGCGTATCCTCGTAATCACCACGCGCGAAGATTTGACCATCATGCGCGAGACGCAGCGGTTGGTTGGTTCGTCCACGACCCGGCCCTCTCGAGCCAAGAGTGCCAAGCCCCTTTGATAAATAGATGAAAGAAACAGAAAGAAGGTCAGCCTCAACACGGCAACGCGGGCGTCGCCCGCTAAAGCAGCAATAAAAGGGAGCAATAGTATGATAGCATCCAAGATTAAGATTAAGAACGAAGCTCGCAAAACAGCGCGCTCCACTCACCGCGCCTCCAGGTCGACAGTCAAGAGTGTCCCACGCGGTCCCACCAAGAAGGTCAAGAGCACGCCGCTTGGCCTCGATGAGTTAAACAAGATCGATGCCTACTGGCGGGCCGCAAACTACCTATCGGTCGGTCAGATCTATCTCTATGACAATCCGCTGTTGAAGAAGCCGCTGGCCAAGGAGCACGTCAAGCCGCGACTCTTGGGGCACTGGGGAACCACGCCAGGCTTGAACTTTATCTATGTTCACCTGAACCGGCTAATCAAGAAGCACGACTTTGACATGATCTATATCACAGGCCCCGGACATGGCGGCCCGGGCCTGGTTGCAAACGCGTATCTCGAGGGTACCTACAGTGAGGTATACCCGAACGTTTCCACGGACGAGGAAGGCATGAAGCGTCTGTTCACGCAGTTTTCGTTTCCCGGCGGTATTCCAAGCCACGTGGCTCCGGAAACGCCAGGCTCGATACACGAGGGCGGAGAGCTCGGGTACGCTGTCTCGCACGCGTACGGAGCCGCCTTCGACAATCCCAACCTGATCGTGGCCTGCGTCGTCGGCGATGGCGAGGCCGAAACCGGTCCCCTCGCCACGAGCTGGCATTCCAACAAGTTCCTGAACCCGGTGACCGACGGCGTGGTCCTGCCTATCCTGCATCTGAATGGCTACAAGATCGCCAATCCCTGCGTCTTAGCCAGGATCAGCCACGAGGAACTGGACAATCTTTTCCGCGGTTACGGGTACACGCCCCACTTCGTGGAGGGAAGCGAGCCCAAGGAAATGCACCAGCTGATGGCTGCCACGCTCGACACTGTTATCGGAGAGATCCAGCGCATCAAAGCCGACGCGCGTCGGAACGGCTTCAACGGCCGGCCTCGCTGGCCGATGATCGTGCTCCGCTCGCCTAAGGGCTGGACGTGCCCGAAGGAGATCGACGGCAAGCGCACCGAGGACTACTGGCGCTCGCACCAAGTACCGATGGGCGAGATGCACGAGAAGCCCTCCCACGTGCGCGTTCTAGAGAAGTGGATGAAGAGCTACAAGCCGGAGGAGCTGTTCGACGATGAAGGCAAGCTGATTCCAGAGCTGGCCGACCTCCCACCGCGAGGCATGCGTCGGATGAGCGCCAACCCGCACACTAACGGCGGCCTGCTTCTCCGGGACCTCCGCCTACCCGATTTCCGCAACTACGCTGTCAAGGTGCCCTCACCGGGCGCT
>JBKPBY010000002.1:0-5542 GCA_046727075.1 bacterium
GGGAACGGTCACCTGTTTGGGTTGCCGTTCACTCTGACGCTTGTTTTGGCAATGTTGCTGCTGACGTATTTGATGGTCAGGGGCACTGCGCTCGGCCTATTCATCGAGTCGGTTGGAGACAATGACGAAGCCAGCCGGTACGCCGGCATTAACGCCAGACAAGTAAAACTCTTGGTCTATACATTCTCCGGATTCTGCGCTGGGCTGGCAGGACTGGTAGCTTGTTCCAATATTCGTAGCGCCGATGCGAACAACATCGGACTATACTTGGAACTGGACGCAATTCTGGCAGTGGTCATTGGTGGCACCTCACTGCGAGGTGGCCGTTTTTACCTGATCGGAGCTGTAATTGGGGGGCTGTTTATCCAGACACTGACCACAACTTTTTATGCGCGGAACGTGAGCTCAGATATTTCGCCGGTGCCCAAAGCACTCGTGATTATCGCCGTCTGCTTATTCCAGGCGGAAGTGTTTCGAAAGCGAGCGGGCCAGCTGTTTCTCCCGATTTGGGAGGCGTTGAAACCAATCTTCGCTCGATTCCATCTGTCACCTGCTGCGCGCCATGATACGCCTAGGCCCTAAGTACATTCCGCTTCTCGCAACAGCCGTAGTCTTGCTTGCGGTCTTTGGTGTGGGATCGCTCGTCTATCCGAATTTCGGTACGCCGCGGGTCATTGTGAATTTGCTGAACGACATGGCCTTCGTCGGTGTTGCCGCGGTGGGAGAATCGTTTGTGATTCTTTCCGGGGGCATCGACCTCTCCGTTGGATCAATGATTGCTTTTGTTGGGATCTTGATTGCCAGGCTTGTGCAGGCTGGATGTGATCCGTTCCTGGCTATGGCCATCTCGCTCTGCATCGGTGTTCTCGCCGGTAGCATCATGGGGTGTTTGATACATTTCTTTGATCTGCCGCCGTTTCTGGTGACTTTGGCGGGACTTTTCTGTTTGCGCGGCCTTGGTTTTGTCATTTACCCGGAATCGATTGGCATCGATCATCCGTTCTATAGCCAGGTGCTGCCTCAGCTTTCGGTCCTGATCGCTCCCAAAGCGGTTTTGCCTTTTACGGCGATGTGTTTCCTTGCGGCCGTCGCAATCGGAAGTTTTCTAGCGAGTTTTACGCGATTCGGGCGAAATGTTTATGCGATCGGATCGAACGAAAATTCTGCGCGTCTGATGGGACTGCCTATCGGACAAACCAAGATTGTTACCTACGCACTTGCCGGTTTTTTTTCCGCGCTAGCCGGGATCGTAGCGACCTTTTACATGCAATCGGGAAACCCTGCTTCGTTTGTAGGACTGGAATTGGACGCGATCGCGTCGGTGGTCATCGGCGGCACACTTCTTACCGGTGGGGTCGGGTTTATTCCCGGGACCCTGATGGGAGTGCTGATCCTCGGCTTGATCCAACAGATCATCATTTTTAATGGAACGCTCAACAGCTGGTGGACTAAGATTGTTATTGGGGTTCTGCTGTTGGTTTTTATTGTGCTGCAGAAGTTTATTTCGCGGAGGCGGGCAGGGATAGGGGCGTGAGAGTGGGGTAGGAATCGTGTCGGCGGGTGGGCGTATGGGCGTTTCGGCGAATGCTCGCTTTCGGACGCCGATACGTCGATACGCCGATACAATCCGTCCTACAGCGCTTCCAGCTCCACCAGGTCCGCATACGTCTGCCTGCGCCGGATTAGATTTGCCCGCTCGCCATCGATCAACACCTCGGCGGGGAGAGGGCGTGAGTTGTAATTGGACGCCATCGCGAAGCCGTAGGCACCAGCGCTCATGAGAGCGAGGATTTCGCCAGGACGCGGCTCAGGCAGTTCACGGTCGAGCGCAAAAAAGTCACCGCTCTCGCAGACCGGTCCAACGACATCTGCTTTCATTACAGATCGATCTTTCGATTCATGCAATGGGACGACCTCGTGATATCCCTGATACAAAGCAGGCCGGATCAAATCGTTCATCCCGGCGTCCACGATCACGAACGTTTTCGATGCTGTGCGCTTCAGGTAGAGAACCTTCGTTAATAAAACACCAGCGTTGCCGACAAAGAATCTGCCTGGCTCCAAGAGTATCTGGAGTTTCAAATCTTGCAGGCGAGGCAGGATTGCTGACGCGTACTGATCAATCGTGAGGACATTTTTCGATTGCTCTGTTTTCCACCAAACTTCGTCTCCGCTCTCTAAAGAGCCGCGGTACACGATTCCGATGCCGCCACCGACACTGAAGAATTCAATTGGGAAAGCGCTCTTAAGACGACTCACAACGGGAACCATTTTCTCGATCGCCTGAACAAACGGCTTGGCGTCGGTAATCTGCGAACCAATGTGCATTTGTACCCCGCGAAGCCGGAGATTGCCGAGTTCCGATGCGCGCTGATAGACGGCCTCGACCTGGTCAATTCCTATGCCAAACTTGTTTTCGCTCTTTCCAGTGCTGATATATTTGTGTGTGTCGGCCGAAACATCCGGGTTTACCCGGATTGCGACCGGAGCCTGCTGGTTGAGCTGGCGAGCCGTTTCGTTGACCGCACGCAGTTCCTCTTCGGATTCCGCGTTGAAGCTGTGCACACCGGAGCGCAGGGCGTACTCAATCTCTTCGCGCGTCTTGCCAACGCCGGCGAAAGTGCATTTGCTCGGATCGCCTCCAGCCTTGATGACTCGATACAGTTCACCACCGGAAACAATGTCAAACCCGGCGCCCTGTTCCGCCAGAAGCCGAATCACGGCAAGATTAGAATTGGCTTTGAGAGCGTAGCAGATCTGATGATCAATTGCGGCGAGGGAATCGTTCAGGCGTTGAAAGTGGTCGACGATTGTTCGTCGGCTGTAAACATAAAGCGGCGTACCGAACTGCTCGGCTACTCTATTCAGATCGGCTTCTTCGCAGGCTAAATGCCCGCGCCGGTAATGAAAAGCGTGCATTGGGGTAAGAATACAGAAGACAGGATACAGGAGACAGGAGATACGCTAAGTCAACTGGGGGGCTTCACATTCTGTCTCCTGTATTCTGTCTCCTGTCTCCTTCCCTCAAACGTACAGTCCGGTTTGTTGCTGGCAGGCTGTGACAGTGTTGGCCATGAGCATCGCGACGGTCGTCGGGCCTACACCGCCAGGGACCGGGGTGATGGCACTGGTCCGTGGCGCGACTTCATCGAAAGCGACGTCGCCGGTGATGCTGTAACCGCTTTTCTTAGAAGGATCCTCGATTCGATTGATGCCGACATCAATGACCACAGCGCCTTCTCGCACGTGCTCGGCCCGGATAAAATGTGCTTTGCCGATTGCAGCCACCAATATGTCTGCAGAGCGTGTGATCGACGGTAGATCGCGACTCCGGGAGTGGGCGATTGTGACCGTGGCGTCCCCGCCCTTTCCTTTGCGCATAAGAAGCAATCCCAACGGTTTACCAACCAGCATACTGCGGCCGACAATCACCACATGTGCCCCTTCAAGATTGATGCTGTTATCGAGTAACAGGCGCTGGCATCCAAGCGGCGTACACGGGACCAGAGCAGTCGGGTCGCCGATCGCAAGCTTACCGACATTTACAGGATGAAACCCATCAACATCTTTTGCCGGATCAATCGCCCGCGTGATCTCAGCTTCGTTGATTTGAGGCGGCGGCGGTGACTGGACTAGAATGCCGTGAATGGCGGGATCACAATTTAACGTGTGGACGATATTCAGGAGTTCGGTCTGCGTCGTTTCTTTCGGAAGCTCGATCTTTCTGGAAAAAAATCCTAACTCTTGTGAGGTCCGATCTTTGTTGCGTACGTAGGCAACCGAGGCGGGGTTATCGCCAACCAGAACCACCGCCAGCCCAGGCGTGATCCCATGTTTGTTCAGTCTGGAAACGGTTTCACGCGTTTCCGCATTGATACGTTCCGCCGATTTTTTGCCGTCGATTAGATTAATCATCTTCTGTTTGCCGCAACCCAGGGTTAAACCCCTCGCAACCCAGGGTTAAAACCCTGCGCTAACATCTGTAGATCCTTCGGATCACACTTGGCCTTCGCCTTATGGGTAGCATCGGGGATCCCGATGGAGCAACCCCGAAACTCGAAACCCGGAACCCGGAACCACCTAAGCCAACCATTCCGTGTGGAACGTGCCGGGTTTATCGATGCGCTCGTATGTATGTGCTCCGAAATAGTCGCGTTGGGCCTGGAGCAGGTTGGCAGGTAAGCGTTCCTGGCGATAGCTGTCGAAGTAGCTAAGCGACGCACCGAAGGCTGGTACAGCGACTCCGGCTTGGATAGCCTGCGAAACAGCAATTCTCCAGTTGGCCTGGCTCTTTTCCAGGATATCGCCGAAGAACGGATCAAGCATCAGGTTCTCGAGCTGTGGGCTTCGGTCGAAGGCTTCTTTAATGCGGTTCAAGAATTTCGCTCGGATGATGCAACCGCCTCGCCAAATCGTGGCAATATCACCAAAGTTGAGGTTCCAGCCGTATTGTTTGCTGGCTGCCGCAAACAACGTGAAGCCTTGTGCGTAGGAAATTATTTTCGACGCGTACAAAGCGTCGCGCACAGCATCGATCAGTCTTTGCCGATCTCCGGTGTACTTGTATCCGGTTGGGGCCGGTAGCTGCTTGGATGCGCGCACCCGCTGTTCCTTCATCGAAGAAAGGACCCGAGCCTCTACCGCAGCGTTGATGGTTGAAATGACGACCCCTTGTTCGATCGCAGACTGTAATGTCCATCGTCCCGTTCCCTTCTGGCCCGCTTTATCCAGGATGACGTCTACCAACGGTTTGCCCGTGTCCGGATCTTTTCGGGTAAAAATGTTGGCCGTGATTTCAATCAGAAAACTATCCAGGTCCCCTTTGTTCCAGGAATCGAAAACGTCATGCAGTTCAGGAGCACCGAGTCCGACCAAATCGCGAAGAATCGCGTATGCTTCACAGATCAACTGCATATCGCCATATTCAATGCCGTTATGCACCATTTTGACGTAGTGGCCCGCGCCTCCGGTCCCCATATAGCGACAGCATGGCTCGCCATCGACTTGGGCGGCGATCTTGCGATAGACCGGAGCGACGATCTCCCACGCCTCCTTCGTTCCACCCGGCATGAGCGAAGGGCCTTTTAACGCGCCTTCTTCGCCTCCTGAAACGCCGATGCCGAGATAGTTCAATCCTTTCTCGGAGAGCTCTGCTTCACGGCGCTGTGTATCGGTGAACAAGGAGTTGCCGCCATCAATGACCACATCCCCTTTTTCAAGGTGTGGCAGCAGTTGCTGGATCACTGCATCAACTGCGCTCCCCGCTTTTACCATGATCATCATTTTGCGCGGTCGCGAGAGACTGCTAACGAATTCTTCGATCGTACGCGTCGGCGTGATCCGTTTCCCTTTTGCGCGGCCAGCCGCGAATTTCTCAGTGACTTCTGTGGTCCGATTGTATACCGACACGGAAAAGCCTTTGCTTTCCATGTTGAGGACCAGATTTTCGCCCATGACAGCGAGCCCGATTAGTCCGATATCTGATAGGTTCATGGTTTTGCGAGGGGTTATAGTTGAAGAACCTTGTAATCAGCATTTCTCA
>JBKPBY010000003.1:0-5094 GCA_046727075.1 bacterium
CGCGATAGGCGCGCATCACATCCTTGGCGTGAGTAGCCTCCCAGAAGATTGGGCCCGCGTAAACGGTGCTGACCGGATGCGCCTGGAACAGGAAGCTTGTCACAACGCCAAAGTTACCACCTCCTCCGCGGAGGGCCCAAATCAGTTCGGGGTGCAGGCTCTGGCTGGCTGTGACAAAACCACCATCGGCCAGGACAACGTCCGCCTCGAGCAGGTTGTCGATGGTGAGGCCGTACTTGCGCGTAAGATACCCGGTGCCCCCGCCGAGTGTGAGGCCCGCGACGCCGGTGGTCGAGACGATGCCAAAGGGCACGGCCAGGCCAAATGCGTGCGTGGCGTGATCGACGTCGCCCGACGTGCAGCCAGCATCCACCCGAACCCTTCGAGTGGCCGGATCTACGCGCACGCTCTTCATCATCGAGAGGTCGATCACCAGACCGTCGTCGCAGCTGCCGAACCCGGGGCCGTTGTGACCACCGCCCCGGATCGCGATGAGGAGGTCTAGATCGCGGCCGAAGTTCACGGCAGTGATAACATCAGCGACGTCCACGCAGCGCGCGATCAGAAGCGGCCGCTTGTCGATCATCCCATTGTACAACTTGCGGGCGTCTTCGTAACGCCCGTCGCTGCGTTGGATCAACTCACCGCGCAGGTTCGTCTTGAATTTCTCTATGGTTGTTTCGCTCAACATGATTTACAGGAGATCACCGACGAGCGCCGGAAGCAAGACCACAACACCACGGATGCTCAGTGAATCGGCGGTGCTTCGACTGGCATGGGGTGGTGCGCTCATTTCGGTGAATCGGGGGTTCGGCATTCCTACTCTGCTGATCAATCCAGGAAATATCCCGGATTTCATATCGATTGGCCCAACGCCGCGCCGATAAGCTAATTGAGTCCATCGAAGCCGATTGTCAGTTCCATCGGCCCATTAGGCTCACCGTGCCCCGGATCACCACGAATTGCCTCAAAACTCGCACGCTGCGGTGCGCCGTATCCCGCAGATCACCCCAGATTGCCCCCAATTAGCAGGTGCGCAAGCCGTTCGGTCTGCACTCGGATTTCGGGGACGGCAATCACCTCCCACAAACGCCCCCTCATCGTTGACCCGAGGGTGTAAAGGACGTCAGACGACGCGCCGTCGCGACCAATAATCGCGCCGTTCCGTAGCGCGTCAATGCCGAGGTTTGCGGGGCCGGGACGGATGAGTCCTCGCTGCATCAAGTTTCTGACCAGAGGGTGATCGACCTTGCTGTAGTTGGATTCGGGGCCGATGCAGTTGATTACGAGAGCGGCCCTCTCAACCTCATGCGCGGTCCGTCCACGCGGGATGTAGTGCACCTCTAACGCTGCCCCGCTTCCACGAAATCGCGGATCCGACCCGCGATCACATTGAACTGCCCGGAGTCGCGCATCGCGGCGATAATGGCCTCGCTCTCCGGCGGAAGCCTGCTGCGAATGATCTCCCAGTACCGAAACAGATGCCGCAAGAACCGGCGCTTTTCGTCGGTGGGGATGCCCAGCCATACTGTTTGGGTGTCAGCGGGCAGCGAATCGATCACAGCCCGCTTGTCGATTCCCATCGCTTTGGCTCGGTCGAGGTGTTTGCGAACGGTCCTGAAGATGTCGAGGATTCGCTTCGAATCCTTGATTTCCGGGAAGAAAGACGCATAGGACTCGAAGCCCCGGTGCGCCCGGGGTAGGAGGCCGTGCCGAGAGACGGCAACGATTCGGCCCTCGTGCCCCCGCCTGTAGAGCGCCACCACGAGGTCGACCGTTGTTTGGCCAGAACCGATCAAGATTACGTTATCGCCGCGCGAGAGGGGAGCGAGCACCCCCTGGGCCCATGGGTCCCACACGTACCGCCCGCTCTGAAGAGCCATCCTGTTCTCGATGAGCGGATGACGCGGCGGGAAGTTGCCCAGTGCGAGAATTCCCCTGTCCACGACGAACGGTTCTTGGGCCTCCACGTGTATCGTGGCGCATCCTCCCTCCGTCTCGATGTCTGTTACCTCTCCGCACACATGTTCGAACAACGGGCCGTTCGTTCGGGCCTGCCACGCTTCGGGCATCAGATCGACGATGTAGTCTCAGAAAAGCCTGCGCGGGAGAGAGGCCGACCGGTCAGCGCGCGCTCCCCTCTCTTGGGCCCACGTCAGGAAGTGCTCTGGATCCTCCGAGAAGGCCCCCATCTGCTCAGCCCGGACGTTCAGGAGCAGGTAGTCTGCCTCATTGGAGTAGGCAGGTCCCATGTAGCGGGTATCTCCGCGATCGATCATTCTTATGCTGACCGCCGAGGTTCCTTTCCGGGCCAGGTTCAGGGCGAGAAGTCGTCCCGACAGCCCTGCGCCGATGATTGCGATCTTAGTCATCGTACCCTCTTCCTCACCCGTGCTGTGTTCTGGCAGGCCCGCGCTTCTCGGATCCGGCAGGCCCGCATCCATTCCAAGTGTTCCTCGCGTTGCGACATTTAGCTTAACGTTTGCGCTGAGACGCGCCGGGACACCGGCGAAAGATCAAAACCTGTTTATCCAAAACGGCAGCGGTTCTTCGTCTGAAATGAGCCCGCGAGAAAGGCATAAAGCAAAGAATGGCGACGGTAAGTTGGAGAACAATAGTCATCGTGGCACATGCGAATGTATCGATGGATTCCATTTCGAGCAGTTGCAATGCGGGTCCAATCGCGAATCGAAAAACGAAAGGTTGGTTAGGCTACAATCGCTGCAAGTACAATCCAGATCCACCTCGTCACGTTTGGTGCCTTTTGGCAGCAGAAAGCGACACCGCAGTATATGGGCTCCTGGTACAACTCCTACAATGTGACGCAACCGTCGTAAAAAGCGTTTGCCGAAGTTGGAAAGGCTGAAAAGACGATCTTTCTCTGCGACTATCTTGCTTCGCGAGAGGTTCAAAGGCAGGTCGACGAGGGACCCAACGTCGTCGAGAACTGGAACGCGACTAATGACTTCAACTGCTATGGTCGTCAGGGCGAACTGGCCACGAATAGTCGGAAACCTCGTTCCGGACTTCCAGCCCCAGTTTATCGCGTACCAAGCCGTAAAATCCATCAAAGCCTTTACTTAGGTCGGTCGCTCCCAGAGCAACATAGATCTTGGTCGCCGCTCCAGGCCCAAACACAATCTCAGAGCTTTTCCATCGCCCGGATCAAGCGCGATAAAGTCGTCACATCAAAATCTGGCCTGACTTCGATTCGGCGTCCTAGAGTCACCGCCACCTCCAAAGCGCAGCTCGCCGCTCTGCGGTTGTTCCGGCCGCCAACTACCCTTACCTGCATCAATCGGTGTTCTCTTTGTCCGCCAACTTCCCTGCGCGCTAAGAGGATGCTGATGGGTGATTTTAGCGAGAACTCTTTGGTCGTGAGAAGTCTTTTGACGTCCTCAAATCTTTGTAAACGCCTAGCGAACGATTTTTGCAGTGAAGAATGGACGATCGGCTTCAAAAACGGATATACGGAGTGGGAGCTTAGTCCAAGGTTCCCATGACGATCCGCGAAGCGATCGCGACGACACTTGTCGGATATGGATCCGCGAAGTTGCAGACCCTTGCCGGTCATGCGCTAGTAAGGGTTGCCCGGCCTGATTTTCCTGATGCAGTGCGAGCGGTTATACCGGAAGAGCGCTACCTCATCGAGGGCAGCGCGGGGCAAGGTCAGTCGGCCGAAGTTCCATGGGTCGCGTTTTTTGACTGGTTGATTACCAACACTGCCCGACAAGGATTCTATATCGTCCATCTTTTCCGGAGTGACCTCAGCGGAGTTTACCTATATTTGAATCAGGGAGTGACGAGCGAGATGTTTACGGTGCGGATGGAAGCTCGGGACGTGAGCGTCAGAAGCTCGGTGTTCTTGCCAAAGCCCGCTGAAAAAGAACGCTACAATGAGCAAGAGTTTAAAAAACACTTCGACTTTTAGTGCTCTGCGAAACCCGGTATTTCGAAAACTCTGGCTCGCAAGTGTACTCTCCGGGACTTGTGTTGCAGCTCACGACTGCGCTGCAACCTGGGTGATGTACAAGCTCAGCGCATCCGCATTGTTCTTATCATTAATGTCAACTGTCGCGTCTTTACCGTTCTTTCTATTTACTTTGCCGGCCGGAGCTTTGGCGGACATCGTGGACAGGCGCAAATTGCTTTGGATCATGAATGTTTGGCTAGCCATCGCCGCAGGGCTGCTCGCAATTTTTGGTTCGCTTGGGGTTCTTAATCCATACATTATTTTGATTTGTATTTTCCTAATCGGAATTGGATTTGCCTTCAGCGCTCCTACTTGGACGGCGATTGTGCCGGAATTAGTGTCAGATGAGGAACTTCCGTCGGCCGCGACGCTGGGCGGCTTGCAACTCAACATTTCCGGGATTCTGGGACCTGCTGTTGGCGGGATGCTGATTCCGCTGGTTGGAGCGAACTGGGTGTTTACGCTGAATGCGATCTGTTTCCTTATTGTAATTGTTGCAATCTTACAATGGAAGCGAAAAGAGCGGCCGTCGAAGCTACCATTAGAGAACTTTTTTGAATCGTTTTCTACGGCGATTCGGTACGTTCGGTATGCCCCAGGCATACAGGTTGCATTGGCCCGAAACAGCTTATTTGCTTTTTTATCGCACTGATACCGGCGCTGATCCCGGTCGTCGGCCTGAAAGAGCTAAAACTCACAGCAGCGGGTTGTGGTATTCTGTTCAGCTCCATGGGTGCGGGTTCCGTATTTGGAGCGATTTTTGTGGTACCCTGGGTCCGGGCACGTTTTTCCTCCAATGCGCTCACCGTGATTGCGAATCTGGTGATAGCGGTCGTTTACCTCCTGATGGCATTTGTCCGAGACCAGACCATTTTCATGATCGTTGCCGCCGCTGCCGGAATCGGGTGGACGCTGTCTGCGTCAGAACTCTGGGTTGCAGCGCAGCGCGCGATGCCAAGCTGGTCGCGAGGCCGCATGAACGCGACCGTCATCATGGTTTCCCAAGGGGCCATGGCTCTGGGCGGCGTCGATTGGGGAGCGGCTGCAGCTATCTTGGGATTGTATCCCACCTTGATCGGAGGCGCAGTCCTGTTGTCGATCAGTTTGATTCTGGCGATTCC
>JBKPBY010000004.1:0-3204 GCA_046727075.1 bacterium
AACCAATTGAGTCGGTTCTATCCAATGTCGCTTCCGCTGAAAGACATATCCTGGAAGCCTCACGCGGTTCGGGGACTCTTTGAGTAGCGAATAAAATTGGGACCAATCAACGTCTTCTCCATCCAGCCATCTCTGGGCCAACGAACCAAACGTGTCTTTCTGTCTGATCTCCGCTGCGGGTCTCGGTTTTGCCTGTCGCGAGAGCACCCGGGCAACGTCTCGCTTTTGCAGGAGTGTAATCGCCTCATCAATATCGGGTGCGAACGTGATTCGACGGTGCTCGAAACTGCGGCGACCGACCAGAAGAGTGTATGCGACATCCGATAGATTGAGTTCCGGGTGCGCCTTCAAATGGTCGACCAGTCGATCGGTAGCTTTCTCCAGCAATTGCCGGTTTCGCGCCGACACGGCCAGCAAATGCACTAGTCGATCAGGCGGCGGAACCGTGACCGTTTCAGGTGCTTCCTCCAAAATGACATGTGCATTCGTACCGCCGACCCCGAACGAACTGACCCCGGCGCGTCGCGACGCTCCGCCCCGCGGCCACTCCATCAGTTTGGAAGCAACGAAAAATGGGCTGCTCTCGATATCGAGCCCGCGATTTGGTTTTTGAAAATGAAGTGTCGGCGGGATTTTACCGTGTTTAAGCGCAAGCGCTGTCTTGATCAGTCCGGCAACACCCGACGCTGCCTCAAGATGGCCAATGTTAGACTTTACGGATCCTAGCGCACAGAAGTTCCTTTTCTCGGTACCGGCTCGGAAAGCCTGTGTCAAAGCAGCTAGTTCAATGGGATCTCCTATTGGCGTGGCTGTCCCGTGTGCCTCTACATAGCCGATCGTGTCAGCGGGAACCGCCGCAATCGCTTGGGCGGCAGCGATGACTTCTGCTTGCCCGCTGACACTTGGAGCGAAGTACCCTACCTTGGAGGCTCCATCATTGTTCAGCGCGAAACCCTTGATAACAGCGTAAATAGAATCTCGGTCGGCAATTGCGTCCTCCAATCGCTTGAGAACAACAATGCCTACACCGTCGCCGAAAACGGTGCCATTGGCCTTTTCGTCAAAGGGTCGGCAATGTCCATCGTCAGATACAATACCTCCCGGCTCGAAGAAGTAACCGCGCCGCTGCGGAAAGGAGATAGACACCGCACCGGCCAGCGCCATGTCGCACTGATAGGTCAACAAACTTTGGCAGGCTTGGATCACCGCCACTAACGACGTCGAACACGCACATTGAATGGTCATTGCGGGGCCACGCAGGTTCAATTTGTATGCGACCCTAGTTGTTAAGAAATCTTTGTCATTACCAAGGAGCGTTGGTAAATCGCCGGTCTGATAATTTCGGGTCAATTGCCGGGCAATCCGGGGATCGCTGCAAACATTCTCTAACAAATAAGTATTGAGACTGAGGCCCGCATAAGCGCCGATTGCCCCAGAGTATTTTGCTGGGTCGTATCCTGCGTCTTCCAAAGCATGCCAAGCGGTTTCCAAAAAGACCCGGTGCTGGGGATCCATCAGCTCGGCTTCGCGCGGTGTGATACCGAAAAATTCCGAATCGAAAAACTCCACGTCTGAAACTGTCGCTCGAGCTTTGACGTAACCTGGATTTTGCAGGGTTTCGCGATCGATTCCGGATCTTGCTAAGTCTTCATCGGCAAAGGTCGTGATAGACTCGACTCCATCGCAGAGATTCTTCCAAAATATGTCTATCGTTGGAGCTCCCGGGAAGCGTCCTGCGATTCCGACGATCGCAATTCCGTTGGTGCTCATCTAATGTTCTTCCTTCTTTCGGCGTACGCCTCGTTTTGTCTGGAAGCGCGCTCCGAAATCGCTCGCGACAGATTTGCTTTGTCCTGGGAGGTAAGAAATTTCGCCAGCGCTCGCACGGTGGTATACTCGAACAGCAGCGGGACGGTAACTTTTTCGCCGAACAGCGAGCTCAGTCGGGTCTGGAGCTGAGTAACGTTCAGTGAGTCGCCACCGGCATCGAAAAAGTTTTGATCAACGTTAACCTCCGGTAAATGAAGGACGTCGCACCAAACCGAGGCTATTGCCCGCTCGGCTTCTGAAGTTGGCAGTGAATCGGCGGATCCGCCCAGAATCTTACCTTCGGTGCGCCAGAGAGCATCGCGGTCAAGCTTTCCGTTTGAGGTCAGCGGAAAACGGTCTACTAACACGAACGACGCCGGAATCATGTAATCCGGCAAATGTTCTGAAAGATAAGCCCGCAAGTCGCCCAACAGGCTCGGAGTTTGCGAAACGATAAAAGCGGTCAATCGCTTAGGCCCAGAATCATCGGTCTTGGCCAGGACAGCACTTTCTCGAACCGCTTGATGACGGTTCAAAAAGGTTTCGATTTCGCCTAGCTCGACCCTGAACCCACGGATCTTCACTTGTTGATCGATGCGCCCCAGGTACTCGATGTTACCGTCGGGCAAAAAACGAGCCAGGTCGCCCGTCTTGTAGAGGCGTTTCCCTAGTTCGAATGGATTTGGAATGAAGCGTTCTTGAGTGAGCTCGGGACGATTGAGATAACCGCGTGCTAGGCCCGGTCCTCCAACAAACATTTCGCCTGGGATCCCGATCGCAGCTGGCTGCAGAGAACTGTCCAAGATATATAAGGTTAGATCTGGGATCCGTATCCCGATGTTGCTTCCTATCGATCGTCGGAAATTCTCTTCGGTCAGCGGAAAGTAGGTAACGTGTACCGTTGTCTCGGTGATTCCGTACATGTTCACCAGGCGAGGGGAATCGAACTGGTGTCGCGCGAACCAGGAGGAAAGAGTTGCAAACTCGAGCGCCTCCCCACCAAGGATTACGTACCGGAGTGGGAGAGGTTTGCTAGCAGCTTCATCAGCTACCAGGAGCTGCCGAAAAGCAGAGGGTGTTTGGTTCAGAACAGTGACTTGCTGGTTGTGTATCAACTCCAGAAAGTCGGCCGGGCTGCGACTCACCGAGCGCGGGACGATAACCAGCTTGCCTCCATGCAGCAGCGCTCCCCATATTTCCCAAACCGAGAAGTCAAAAGCATAAGAATGGAACAGCGTCCAAACGTCGTCTGATCTGAAGTCAAACCATTCACGCGTCGCGCTAAAAAGCCGGACGACGTTCGCATGACTGACCAGCGCCCCTTTAGGCTGTCCGGTTGACCCTGAAGTATAGATTACATAAGCCAAGTCATCAGGCCGAACGTTCAACAAAGGC
>JBKPBY010000005.1:0-19426 GCA_046727075.1 bacterium
GCCCGACGTGGTGATGGCCTGTTGTGGCGACGTGCCGACCCTGGAAACGCTGGCTGCCGTGGACTTGATCCGAAGGCATCTGCCGGACCTGAAGATCCGGGTCATCAACGTGGTCGATCTGATGAAGCTCCAGCCGACCCGTGAGCATCCGCACGGATTGAGCGACGCAGACTTCGATGTACTCTTCACCAAGGACAAGCCCATCATCTTCGCCTTCCATGGCTATCCGATGTTGATCCATCGCCTGACCTACCGCCGAACGAATCACGGCAATCTCCACGTTCGCGGCTACAAAGAAGAGGGCACAACGACCACACCGTTCGACATGGTCGTATTGAACGAGATGGACCGTTTCCACCTCGTCGAGGACGTAATTGACCGGCTGCCGCAGCTGGGTGCGAAGGCCGCATACTTCAAACAGGCAATCGACAACAAACTGCTTGAACACAACCACTACATCGCGCGCTACGGCGATGACATGCCTGAGATTCGCGATTGGCAATGGGCCGGGGCGGGCAAGGGCCGCAAGGCAGACACCTCGGCAGACAACATCTGACCTTAAACAACCCCCGTGAAGGCGAAACTCACGCGCAAGGAATACGAAGAGGAATTGCGCAAACTTCAGATCGAACTCTGCAAGCTGCAGGAATGGGTCAGGCACAAAGGGCTGCGCATCATTGTCATCTTCGAGGGCCGCGATACGGCGGGGAAGGGCGGCGCGATTAAAGCCATTACCGAGCGCGTGAGCCCGCGCGTCTTCCGCCTCATCGCGCTGGCGGCGCCTTCCGACCAGGAGAAGACACAGAACTATATGCAGCAGCTTGTCGCTGCCCTTATCTGCGCGGTGGTGTAATCCTAGTAATCTTCGATCCTTGCAGGCCGAGTCCGGCCATCAGGCCTTTTTGGTTGAAGAAAAACGCATATACATCTTTTTGAAGTGTTGCTGTCGAGAACGACTTAGCCATGCCGGTATCAATTGCGACGATGCTGGGACCCGTGCCCAGTTCCCAATCGCCGCTCTTGTTCAGATGCGCCAGCGATGAATCGGTCATGAAAAAGGTGCATACCCGAATTTCTGATTCCAAGGTGAGCGAACGACGGCCCCGTTTTATCCCATTAGCCAGCGGCGCCGGCCCGCTGACGAATGCGCAAACGGGAATCGTCAAAGCGATGCGGATCGATCGCCGCGACCCGCTCGTAGCGCTTCGTGAATATTTGAGCGCAGCTGAGACAGCCTTGCGGCAACTCAGACGCAGTCCCAACGACCAGACTGCGCGCAACACATACAACTTCGCCGTTGGGCGCATCATCGCCACTATCCGCGACGCAAAGCTCGATTCTTGGACGCAACCGCTGCGAGTGCCGGGAAGGGATGGTGAGTTCGTACTTACACACAAGCCCGACCCGCGCCCACAGTGGAATCCAGCACTCTACGATTTTCACACCAGCGGATCAGTTTGACGTCCGTGGGGCTTACCTCACCGAACGCACCGCTCGTGATGGCATCGGCGCACCAGTCGTCGCGGTTGGACGGGAAGTGAATGAAGAGCCACGCGCGAGCTTCACTCCGCCGCGTACCTACTACGGCGTCACCGCGATCGCACGTTTTGACGGTCGCCGGCGCGTGCTTTCCTTCGAAGATCCGCTGGCGGTGGAAACCGTCCGGGTGGACGGGCAGATCTTTCCTCTTGCCGCGGATTTCACGGTGCCGCTCGCCGTGATGCTCGCGAGCGCCAACCCCAGGAAACTCGACCTCACGCGCCTGCTTAACCCCGCCAAATACGCGGAGACGGCTCGTATCTCGCGGCTCGAGCCCTACGACCCGAACAAAATCGTTGTGCTAGTGATCCATGGGCTCATGGGCTCGCCCGCGACCTGGATGCCGATGCTCAACCGCCTCCGTGGATACGAGGAGATACGACGCAACTACCAGTTCTGGTTTTACAGTTACCCGAGCGGCTATCCCTATCCCTATTCCGCTGCAATCCTGCGGCATGAACTAGACGCTGCCGAGAAACGGTTTCCGTTGCGCAAGCCAATGGTCGTGATCGGCCACAGCATGGGAGGCTGTATCAGCCGCCTGCTCATCACTGACGCCGGTGATAAGCTCTGGATGGCGCTTTTTAAGAAGCCGCCGGGGCAGGTGCCTCTGTCTGCTGAAAGCAGAAAGATCTTTACCGACGCGCTCATCTTCCAGCACCGCCAGGATATCGGGCGCGTCATCTTCATCTCCGCGCCCCTTCGCGGTAGCGAGTTCGCGAGTAACTGGCTTGGCCGGATCGGATCGAGCTTGGTAAGATCACCGGTTACGCTCCTTAAGGCGGGCAGGGACGCAATTAAGATTACCACCTTTCGATCGGGCGAGCTGAAACTCAAACGCATACCCAATAGCTTGGATACCCTCGCACCGACAAACCGCTTCGTGATAGCGATCAACACGATCCCGATCACGCCCGGCATCCTGTATCACACCATCATGGGCGACCGGGGCAAAGGCGACGCTCCGAATTCCTCCGATGGTGTCGTACCGTACTGGAGTTCGCACCTGGGCGGCGCTACGTCCGAGCACATCGTCCTGTCAGGCCACAGCACGCACCAAAACCCGCAGGCGATCGAGGAAGTCCGCCGCATTCTCACGCTCATCGCGCGTTCACGCGGTAGCTCAAGGGCTGCTTCAATGGGCGAATGATGGACTCGCCCCGCTTCATCCTCCGCAGGCTCAGTTGGCCCTGCATGCTGCTGGGAGTAATCTAGCTTCCTAGTGCGCCGTATGCCTCTCAGGCTCTGGAACCTGTCGATCGTTATTGGAGGGCTGATCTTCGACATGCTGCCCTGGAACAGAGGGAAACAGCTCAAAAACCGAAGGCCGGCGCCTGGATGGCATCGGCGCGCTCACGTATGCTGCCGGTATGCTCCGGAGGGTGTTCACCTGCTCCGCGCTTGTTTGCCTCCTTTGTGCGGTGCTCGTTTGGTTCGGGTTAAAGTCGCCCACATTTCGGAGTTGTCGCCGCTGACGATGTTGGGCATAAGATTTCAGATTAGTCCTCGCTCTGAGGAGATCTTATGCGAACGCTTATCGCCCCGAAGCATGAGGAACTCGTCTCCCCAAAGGAGGCATTGCCCGCTACCGCATGAACCTGCCAGCCGCCAGCGACAAAGTGCCGCCAGCCGGTCTTTGGCGCGGGATGATCCCTGCAGCGCACTGGCTCCGGAGCTACAAACCTGACTGGTTTCGCTCTGACCTTGTGGCGGGCGTGACGCTCGCGGCGTATGTGCTGCCTGCGGCACTCGGCGATGCGTCGTTGGCGGGCTTGCCGCCGCAGGCGGGACTTTACGCGTGTCTGTTTGGCGGGCTGGTATTCTGGCTTTTCTGCAGCTCGCGACACACGTGTATCAGCGTCACGTCAGCGATCTCGCTACTCATCGGCTCCTCGCTCGGAAGCATGGCCGGCGGCGATCCGGCACGTTTCGGGGCGATGGCCGCTGGCACAGCGCTGTTGACAGGGGCGATTGCCTTCCTCGCCTGGCTGGCACACGCAGGTTCGGTGGTGAATTTCGTCTCCGAAACTGTCCTCATCGGTTTCAAGGCAGGCGTGGCACTACACCTCGCGAGCACGCAATTACCAAAGCTGTTTGGCGTAAAAGGCGGACACGGAAATTTTTGGGAACGCATGGAAGTATTCTTGCGTCACGTCGGCGAGACGAACGCAACCTCGCTCATGCTTGGCTGCCTGGCACTCGGACTGCTGATACTCGGGAAGAAGCTGCTGCCGAACAAGCCCGTTGCTTTGTTCGTGGTGCTTGGCGGCATCGCCGCAGCCTCTTTCGTGGATCTTGGCGCGTATGGGGTGAAACTGCTTGGCGAAGTGCCGCGCGGTCTCCCGGTGCCGTCACTGCCGGCAGTGCTTTGGGAGAACGTCGTCGACCTTCTGCCGCTAGCACTCGCGTGCTTCCTCCTTGGCGCTGTCGAGACCGCGGCAATCGGCCGGATGTTTGCCGAGAAACACGGCTATCGCCTCAACAGCAACCAGGAATTCCTCGCGCTGGCAGCGGCGAATCTTGCCTCGGGCCTAGGCCAAGGTTTTCCGGTCAGCGGTGGTATGTCACAATCGCTCGTAAATGAAAGTGGCGGCGCGCGCACACCACTCTCCGGATTGCTCTGCGCGATTTTCATCCTGCTCGTTGCCGTCTTTTTCAGTGAGCTACTGCGCAATCTGCCGCAGCCCGTGCTCGCGGCGATCGTGCTGATGGCCGTCGCCGGTCTGCTGAGGATCAGGGAACTGGGCCATCTCTGGCAGGCGCATCGTAACGAGTTCGTCGTTGCAATGGTAGCGCTGCTGGGTGTCCTCTGGGCAGGGCTGCTCAAAGGTGTGCTCATTGGCGCCATCCTTTCACTCGTGCTGCTGATCCGGCGCGTGTCGTCGCCGCACGTCGCCTTCCTCGGCCGCATCCCAGGCGCGCGCCGTTACTCGGATCTCAAGCGGCACGCCGACAACGAGCCAACACCCGGAGTGCTCGCCTTCCGCGTCGAGGCGGGCATAGTCTATTTCAACGCTGAGCACGTCTTTGACACCGTACTCGCGCGGCTCGATACCGCGCGCGAACCGATCCGGCTGGTAATCTGCGATCTGTCGACGTCGCCAAATATCGACATGACCGGCGCGCAGATGTTCCTGAAGCTGCAGGCAGAACTCGCGAAGCGCGGAATTGCCTTAAGCCTTGTCGAAGCGCACTCGGCCGTACGCGACATGCTGCGCGTCGAGGGCGTGGAGAAAAAAACCGGCCGTATCGACCGCTTCACGACGCTCGCGAACGCTATCGAGGATTTTCAAAAGGGCGCCGGGCCAAAATCATGACGCCCAACTTCAACGCCGTTATCGAGTGCTGCAACATACGAAGCCTCGATCGCCCGCGGGAGCTCTGGAACCGGGCAGTCCCGCGTTTAGGAACGTCGCGTCTTATCTCTGCCAGGTGCCTCGTCGCCCGCGCAAGTCGATCAATGCCCGAGCCTGTTATTATCGTTCCATGCGATCCAAAACCGCCTTGCGTAATAAACGCGCAAATTAGCGCCGAGCAGTAGTTCCTGACTAGTTCCACGAAGCCCGGCACCGTGGCAGAGGGAACTTACGATCGATAAGTTTGAGGACCTCAATGCACACCTCTTCCATGGAGAGGTTGAAAACCTCGCTGATAACGCGGAGCTCGGCCAGCTGCATTGGAGTAGCCATTTGAAGAACCTCCTGCAGCTCCTGCGGCGTATATGCTCTAGGCCTGTTCACTTGATCGTTTAGATCGGCGTTTTCTGGGTCAACTTAAGAGCGAGTCGATCGGGTTGAAGATGCGTGCTTTGAAGCGCGGGAAGTGACTAAACTGTCAGTAGACGGGACCAGCCCATCCTCTCCTAGCTCAAACTCTCGCGGCACCGGTTCCGTGTCGTGGATCTTGCTATAGTCGACTGCAAATGCGCCATCCGGCATATCAGAATAGATTTCGACAAATCGCCTATTCCATTCCATCTGGGAGCTGTCGTAGGCCTGCTGGAGATAGACGGAGGCCGAGATCACGCTGTCAACACAAGCGACCGATGCTTGAACTCGAACGAAGTGTTCGGCGTATTCGTCCGGTCGCAATCCGTAGAGCGGGCTCGTTTCATCGATTTGATGTCGAAGGGTGACTGCAGCCGGGAAGACAGCCATTCGGTCGAACACAAGCTTTAGCTGGGGAAAAATAACAATCTCCTCGCCTTCTTTTGTGAGAATTGCCCGGGTAGACACCATTCGAAACTTCACTTCCACCATCGGGTGGTGCCGAAGATTAGCCACTCTGATCATCAGGGTCGGTTTACCGTCAAATTGGGAAATTACAGCTGTCTTGCTGAAGACGATGCGAGCGGTTGGCCGAGCAAATCGGATAAAGATAAGGCCCGTGATTACGGCCAGCCCGAACATGCCAACCATTATCTCGAGCGTCGCGACCATGTGGCCGTAGAGCGATTCGGGATACATATGTCCGTACCCGACCGTAGCTAATGTCTCGACGCTGAAAAAGAAAGCGTCGGCGAACGAATAAGGCCGCATTTCCGCAATCGACCCGGGCGCGAGAAAATAGAGAAGCGCAAAGAACAGGTTAATTAGGAGGTAGATTCCCAGGATCAGGCCGGCAAATTGAGGCCAGGTGAAGGTGAGCAGAGTGTGATACAGGTCGCGCCAATCGTAGCGGGCGGCATTTATCTTCAGGAATTCAGTGGTGCCAAATCGAACTGAAACTCCTCTTCTGCGATGTCTTCGTCTGGGCATATTGGCGTGTCAGCGACAATCGTAGGGGCCGATCGACGGTTGGCATTCCGGACAAACTCCTGAACTGCCGCTTCGCGGGAATAAGAATAATAATTCTGCTTCTACGATATTGTCGAATATTCATGTTCTTAGCATTTAATAAGCCTTACGGGGTGCTTTCCAGATTTACGCCGGACGGATCGCCGCACCGAACGCTGCAGGATTTCGGTTTTCCCAAGAATGTTTATCCGATTGGTCGGCTTGATGCTGATTCCGAAGGGCTTCTGCAGATGTGGAACGCGGAACGACAACGCCGACACGCCGACACGTTTAATCCTGTCCAATTCCCGTCCACGAAACTACGCTGCCAAGTACAAGCATCGCAGCAGAAACAAGCGCCGCTATTTGTAGACCCAAGATTATCTGGTGAGCGGCTTCTCCGCTTGTCAGCGCTCCAAATACCGCAACCCCGACTGCGCCGCCCGCCTGCCTGGCTGCGTTTAGCACGGCTGAGGCTGTGCCTGACCATACTCGATCCACCGAAGACAGAATGGAAGTTGTCATGGCAGGTACCGCAAGACCCATGCCGAGAGGGATCAGCAGGAATGCCGGAAGCATGCCGACAAACGACGTCTGATTCGAAAAAAAGAACAACAACGCGAAGCCAGTAGCCCCGATCAAACTTCCGATGACCATCGGTATCCGCAATCCCACGCGCGACGAAACCAACCCGCTGGCGATGTTTGAAAAAATGAATGTAGCCGTCAAGGGCAGGAAAGCGAGTCCAGCTTGTATGGTCGAGTACCCGCGCGCCCTTTGAAGATAGAGGCTGAGAACGAAGATGATCCCGTAGTAGGTTGAGTTGACCAGGACGCCGAAAATTACGGCCGAACTGAAGCGAGAGCGGGTGAAAAATTCTAGCGGAAGCATGGGCGAGGCGATCCGCCCTTCGTGAACCACAAGGAGGGTCCCGCCAACAAGAGCGAGAATAAACCCAGCTATGACCAACGGATCGCCAAACCCGAGTGGCCGCGATTCGATTACCGCTGCTGTTAGTCCGCTTAAAGAAAGGATAGCGAGAAACTGGCCGGATAGATCAAGATGCTTGGCGCGGCCATGATTTTTCGTCTCTGACGCAAAGAAGTGAGTCAACGCGAACCCGACAAGGCAGACCGGCAGGTTTACCAAGAAAATGCTTCGCCATCCCAATCCGGACAAGAGCAAACCACCAACAACCGGACCGGCGGCAATTGCGACTCCGCCACTGGCAGTCCATACGGCAATTGCATGCGCTCGCTTTCGCGCGTCGTCTTCACAGGCGTGGTTGAGTAATGCCAGAGAGCTCGGAACCAATAACGCTGCTCCGATTCCTTGCAGAGCGCGCGCAGCGATCAGAGATGGTGCGTTAGGGGCTATACCGCATCCGACGGACGCTACAGCGAACACAAAGAACCCGAAGGAAAATGTGCGTTTGGCTCCAAATCGGTCTCCCAACACTCCTGCAGAAAGCAAGAGCACGGCAAACACGAGAGCGTACGCATCAACGACCCACTGGAGCGCTGCCAAACTGGCATGCAAATCGGTGCTGATTCTCTGAAGCGCGACATTAACAATTGTGACATCCAATTGTACCACGACGAATCCGAAACTTGTGGCAATCGTAATCCACCAAATCGATACGGGAGTACTCGCCCGGCTCGGCGATCTTTTTTCGTAAAGCATCTGCGATTGCATGGTGTCTTTTGTGTTTTACCATCTTCCTTTTTTGACACGGGGTCTGGCCGTTTTCGGACGTGAAATCTGAAACGCCGGGATCGCCGGGAACGAGCGCGAGCGCCGGGAACTGACCAGTTGAACAACGGTAAGACGGGAACCGGTCCTGGAGGGCGGCGCTCTGCCGCCGCCGTTGGCACGTACCAAGCGCTTGCTAATTCCACAACGGCGGCGACGGAGCGGCGCCTTCCGTTGGCGGCGAGGTCAACGTCTGCACGCTGGGGTTCGGCGGCGGAGGCCTGCCGCCCTACAGCGCGCCGCGGTACGCATATGCCCTATACGTCCCATACGTCATAAACGTCCTACCTATACTATCCAACAGACTTCAGATGCGATGTCGGAAACTCGACGATCTCCTTTTGCTGGGCCGATGCCGCCTCTTCGATATCTTTGTAGCCGAGCCCGATTCGATAGTCGCGATAAAGAGTGATCGAAATATCTCGGTTGATTCGAATACACTGCTTGATCGCCTCTGGATCTTTGTCGCAGAACAAAACGGTCTTCCACGAAAAAATATGCTTTGGTTTGTGGAAGTCGCTGTTGGCTATGAATGGTAGACGCTTGATGCCGATTGGATTGAATATGTCATCCCGATTAGCTATCTCCCACGCGTCGAGCAACGGCGCGTATTCGTCAATGTTCTTCCAAAAATAAAGCGTGTTTCTTCCCCAGTGGGTTTTGAACTCATGCGGATGCGACGCGATTGCTAAAGCTCCTTGCGCGTGAATTTCGGCGATTGTCTGAGCGATGCTTAGACCGGGGTTGATCGGCTTCTTGAGATCAACGGCCAGCAGGTGCGCGGAGCTTTTTCGCGTTAAGCCATCTTTGTTGAACTCCAAGCCAGTCATCAAGATCATCCGATACTTTTCCAGCGCCCGCTTTTTTTCGCGCTCGATGGTCTCGAAATATTCGTCCACTTCATTCAAGGTAAGAACCAGCCCGGTCAGGTTAGTTACCCGGCCAATCAGTTTTGTGTGATCGCAAATGTGATCGGTGATGCAAAGGACATCAAAACTCCGTTGGCCGTAGAAATCTACCAGTTCGCGAACACTCAATTTCCCGTCGGAAAAACTGGTATGCGTATGCAGGTCACTGAGAAGAATCGAGCGGCTTGTTCGTGACGCCGGCAGCGGATGGAGATCGGCTGCACGTTTGGGCGGTGTGTTTTGTGGAACGGCACTCTCGAGAACGAAGCGAGCAATCCGCACCGATGCATCCGGTTTACTCAGTTTAGCCAGGTTGGCGGTCCATTGCTTCAAGCCGAGTTCGTTCTTGGCGAACGCGCCGTCCAGTGCCGACAGAATCGCTTGTGGATTGGGCGCCAGGCATCCGCATTCATTCTCAAGAATCAGCCGGGCATTTCCTTCTTCTTGGCCGGGAACGACCTGGCTGATTATCACCGGCGTCCGAGCAGCGATCGCCTCCTGAATCGTTGCGCCTCCTGCTTTAGTGATTACGAGATGATGGGCCGTCAGCAGTTCTGGCATTCGATTTGACCAGCCGAGGATTTCGACCTGATGCGCAGCTGACTCGATCTCTATTTCTATTTCTTTACGGAGCGCGGAATCTCTCCCGACCAAAATAGTTAACCGGATATCCCCCCGTTGACTAAGTCTGCGCACGAGCTTAGGCGCCTCTTTTTTCCCGGAATTGATCAGGTAAAGGACACGTCGCGGACCCCGATCAGTATCGCTATAGCGATTGTCTACGATTTCGGCGAAACGGTAGGTGACCGGGAAACCAAAGATCCGGATTTGGTCTTCAGGAATTCCTCCGCTACGCAGCGCTGCCGCGGTGTCCTCATTTGCGACCAGAAAATAATCACTGGAACTACGATACCAGACCGAGTTCACCGTGATGGAATCTGTCACTACGGTGATCTGGGAAAAATTACGGGAACGCCCGTCGCTGTAGATCGAATCGATCAGATAGTTATAGATTGGATAGGTCGAAACGACCGCATCAGGTTCTAGGCGGTTCAGAAAATCTGCCATCGCTCGCTTCATCTTCGCGAGCATTACCATGTTCGATTCTACCAGTTGGGTTCCATCGATGACGTCGTAAATCTTGCCCCATACGCGCGGGGTTCGATTGATCGCCGCGAGGTACGCCTTGCGAAAAAAGTCGTTCAGCTTCCCATAACAGCTGTCGAACAGATCGAGTACCTCGACCTCAGCTTCCTCCGGAGCGATGTGTTCCAAAGCGTCTCGGATATTGCGTGCCGCGGTGTTATGCCCTTCGCCAAAACCTGCTGTGAAGATCAGAATTTTTTTCATCGAGATCGAAAAATCACTCACCCCAAAATGCTTTCAGTACTCCCTGAGTTCACGTGAGCGAGAAGTTTCGAAAATAGACCGTTGAGGTTAGACCATGGTGAGTACACGTTCCAGCCATTTAAAAGGAGCATTGTTTGGAACTTTTTGCCAGCCGTACGACTCGATCACACGTTTGGCCGATCCTATCACTCTTAGCCTATTTCGCATTGAGTTCCACTTCGGGTCTTGGCCAGGAGTCTGATGAGCAGAAGGAGCAAAAACGGCTGCGCGATCTTTTCCTCAAGAGCAGGCAACAAATGGAGATTGTACCGAGTCCGACGCCTACTCCCAGACCGACCCCGAGCGCTGCTCCGTCTCCGATTCGGCCGAGGTCGCCGTCGGGGCGGTCGACACCTTCGCCCGAAGAAGAAGAGACTCCAAAACCGACACCTACATCAACGCCGACACCACCTCCACTTCCAACTTCAACTCCTACACCAACGCCCACACCAATTGAGACGCCTACTCCGACTCCCAAAAAAAAGGGTTGGTCATGGTTTGGCAGGCGGAACGACCAGATCGTCGTCCAAAAATCGGGTGCTGAGCAGGAAAAAGATTTGGTGGCTGCGCCATCCAATGCCGGTGTGCGCTGGCGTTATTTAACGCCCGAGGTGAGACGTGCTATCGATAATGCGCGGGTTGGCCGAAACCGGTGGAAATACATCATCGTCCACAATAGCGGTACTCGGCAGGGAAACGCGCGAATCTTTGACTATTATCATCAACATGTTCGCCGAATGCAGAACGGTCTCGCGTACCATTTTGTGATTGGCAACGGCACTTCCTCAGGGAACGGCCAGATTGAAGTTGGCCAGCGTTGGATCCGGCAGATTAACGGCGGACACGTTCATAGCGATTATCTGAACTATATCTCGATCGGCATTTGTCTGGTTGGCGATTTCAATCGGGATCTGCCGACAAAGGCCGAGTATGAAGCACTCGATGAACTGATCCGCTATCTTCGGCGCCGCGTTGGCAAAGTTGATGGCCGTTATTCAACCGTACGCGGTCATCGCGAAATTAATCCCCGACCTACCGATTGTCCGGGCAACCGGTTTCCATTGTATTGGCTGCACCGGAGTTTTCCGGATTAGGAACGCTCGAGAACGCCGCGAGCGCCGGGATCGCCGGGAACTTAATGAGATTCCGCAGGGCGATATTTGCGTCCCGGCGTTTCAGCCACGTCGACTCACGGTCAATCTGGACGATTTGGGACCGAAGGATCCAGCTCGCGACTTGCTGAATCCCATTCCGGGCCCGGCGATCAGGGCGTTCTCGAGCGTTCGCGACGTTCCCCTACTTCCCCTGCGCAAACTGTGCTAATTCGTTCGCACGCTTGTTCAGGTATTCGGCAAACCGCTGCTGCTCATCAGGCGGGAGTTCGCCCTGGAGATTGTTGCCTTTGGTTTCGAGTTCCTGGGCGCGCTGGATGACAGCCTGGTATTTGCTCATGTCGCCTTGCTTCATCGCAGCGTAAGCAGATTTGAAGTCACTGATGTATGCGTCATACGTTTGCACGTAATCGTTGACAGAGGGGCTACTGAACTGAGGCCGTGCCTCAGATGAAGTGCCAGGGGAAGGCGACGTTGCCGGAGTCGCATTAGGTTGGGCCGGAGTAGCAGTGGGCGCTGCAGGCGCAGCAGGCGCCTTTTCTGGAGTAGCTGCCGGTGCCGTTGGAGGCGTCATCGTCGGCGTTGCAGATGCTTCCGGCTTAGATGTCGGCGCTGATTGTTCTCCGCAACCGCCTATTAACAGCCCGGCAATTGCGGCTGCGACCGAGACAAAAAAGGGAGTTTTCATGCCGAGAAGTTTAGACGCGGGAGTGGGGAGCGTATTCACGGGCGGCATTTCTCCAGAGTGGTTTGTAGTGCACCGCGCTGGAAGGATAGGACCTATAGGATCTATATGACCTATAGGAATTATGGTTTGCGTTCTCAGCGTTTCCGGCGTTCCCGCTCGGTGCCGCTCGATCATTTCGGTGCCATTCGGATGGCACCGTCGAGTCGGATGACTTCACCGTTTAGCATCACATTTTCACAAATGTGTTTTGCCAGCGCAGCGTACTCCGCTGGTCTGCCAAAGCGCTGCGGAAAAGGAATGGACTTAGCCAGCGAATCCTGAACTTCCTGGGAAAAACCTTTCATCATCGGTGTCTCAAAAATGCCGGGAGCGATGGTCATGACGCGGATTCCGTTTCGCGCGAGTTCGCGAGCAATTGGAAGCGTCATTCCGACAACGCCCCCTTTCGATGCCGAATAGCCGGCCTGACCAATTTGTCCGTCATACGCCGCGACCGAAGCCGTGTTGATAATCACACCGCGTTCGCCATCTTCACCCGGGCGGTTCTTGGCGATCATCTCGGCGGCCAATCGGATCATGTTGAATGTGCCGATGAGATTAACAGAGATAACTTCTTGGAAAGTCTCGAGACGATGCGGACCCTGTTTGCCAAGAACCCTCTCGGCCGGGGCAATGCCGGCGCAGTTTATTAAACCGTGAAGCGCGCCGAAATATTCCTCGGTCGCCGCGATCGCGGCACGCGCACTGGAATCATCTGCGACATCTAGTCGAACAAATTTGCAGTCCAGTTCTTTCGCGACTGACTCGCCTGCCTCTGTGTTCAGGTCACCGATAACAACTTTAGCTCCCTCTGCCGCAAACAACCGCGCTGTTCCCAGTCCTAAACCCGATGCGCCCCCAGTAATGATAAATACCGAGTCTTTCAATTTCATCGGCGAACGAATACAAGAGACCGGACTGGCGAGCCAGGAGATATTACGCGCAATGAGCTTTGCTTACCAATGTCCGGATTGAAGGGATTGGATCGTCGAGAGGCAAACATTCTCAATTTATGAGCACTACATCATCCAACCGAACTTGCTGGAAGCACCCGTTTCAGGCTCTGGACCGGCCGTATTCTCAGTATGCTGCCTGCATTGTTTCTTCTTCTTGATGGCGTTATGAAGTTGAGTTGAAAGTTGCGGCAAGAAAGTCGCGGCAAGAAAGTATCCCGCGTGAAAAAAACGCGCGTTCCCAACGCACATTATTTGCGTCGGTTTACCGATTTCGATTGTGGTAAGCAGAAGCGTGCAAGCGGTAACGAATGCGAAAGTCATGAACCGGCGTTGACTGGGAGCAAACGAGATCGCAACGTTCTCACTCCATGATCAGGCGTTCTTTGCTCCCCGAGGCCGTTGAATTCTATGTTGGACAGGTCGCCACGAAGGAAACAGCTCTGCAGAAACAGCTGCGAAAGGTTACCGAGAAACTTCCGAACGCTGGTATGCAGCTTGGGCCTGATCAGAGTGCATTCCTTGCCTGGCTTGCCGAGCTGATCGGTGCTCGGCGCACGTTGGAGATCGGTACGTTTACAGGTTTCAGCGCGCTTAGTGTCGCGATGGCCCTTCCCAAAGGAGGCAAACTTGTTGCCTGTGATATCAACGATGAATGGGCCGCGATTGCGAAACGCTTTTGGAAGGAGGCCGGAGTGGAAGACAAGATCGATTTGCGCATCGGCCCTGCACTGGACACGCTCAAGAAATTAGCCCGCGAATTCGGCAAGAACTCATTCGATTTGGCTTTTATCGATGCGGATAAAATAGCCTACGATCTTTACTACGAAGTTTGCCTTGATCTTGTTCGCGCGAACGGGGTGATCGTACTCGACAACATGTTTCGTAACGGACAGGTCATTAACAAGCGCGCCAAAGATGAAGCGACGCAAGCAATTCGGGGACTCAACTTGAAAATCCGCGATGATGATCGCGTATCCGCAGTTTTGTTGAGTCTGGGAGACGGCATGACGGTTGTACGGAAGAGGTAGCGTTTGGCGTTCGGCGTTTGGCGTTCGGCGTTCGGCGTTTGGCGTTCGGCGTTCGGCGATAGCGCAATGGCGTTTTGGAAGCGAGACAGAGTTTTTCGCGCGCCTCGTTCGCCCTTCCTGGGCGTATGGGAATTCTCTTAGCCCTGGTCTATGACGATGACACAGTACGCCCTGGAGGGGCGACTGAGCCGGCGTGACAACTCTACCTCATCGAATACCGTTGCGCCGTCGTGGAACGCTGAACGCCAAACGGCGCCGCCCTATGGCCGGCGCAATGACAAACGGCCGGCAACTACAATCGCCGTAATCAGCACCGCTCCTACGATGACGGTTGCATCTACCACTTCACCCAGAATCAGATGAGCGGCGTAGATTGATAGAAACGGCGAAAGCAGTTGTAACTGGCTCATCTTTGCAACGCCGCCTAAGGCGAGACCTTTGTAGAAGAAATAGAATCCGAGGAATTGGCTGACCAGTGTGAGATATGTGAGCCCAATCCAGGCTTCTCCGGATGGCGGCACTCGCCACAACCCGTGCGCCAATGAGTAAGTGAACAGGCACAACAGATTCAGAGGCAACATGATCACTAGGATCCAGCAGATTGTCCTCCAGCCGCCCAGTTCGCGACTGACCAGCGCCCCTTCCGCGTATCCGTAAGCGCACGAGATGAAGCTTAATACTAGAAGTAAATCTGCAATTCCAATCGAGCCGGCTTTGGATCTGAACTGGCAAAACGCCGCGACCAAGACAGCTCCCAGAATCGCCGATATCCAGAATCCGCGCGACGCTTTTTCCCTTCCGCGAGCGACCCCAAAGAATGCCGTGGCTAGCGGAAGAATCGATTGAACCACTCCAGCGTGAGTTGCGGGAACAAACTGCAGAGCGATAGAAATCAACAACGGGAAAAAGATAACGATACCGAGTCCCGCGGAGAACATCCGCAGAATTTGGTCACGCGCCGGTAAGGTATCACGCGACAGGGCCAAACAGACAAGCGCGGAAAGACCGGCGCCGGCTCCCCGAACAATCGCAATGGTTATGGGGTCAAAGGCTTCAAGGGCCAGCCGAGTCATCGGAAAAGTGAACGTGAAACAGAGGACTCCTATCCCGGTCAAAACCCAACCGCGCCACTCTAACCCTTCTGCTTGCCAGATTCCGCGCGCTGCATTCGCTGGCGGCGACATATATTTAGTACAATTCAATATCACAGCCGACCAGAACAGATACAATTTCTCCAAAAATCCACCAGAACAGTTTGCGCGATGGAGATTTTCCTTGTACGAGTCTGAGTGGTGGCATTCTTCTGGCCGGTCGTGCCATCATCATCTAGACAAACTGCGCAGATGCAATCGCCTCGCTATCTCACGTTGGCACAATCTCTAGCTAACCAGATTGAAGCAAATGTCTTCAGTCCTGGAGACAGGTTGCCTTCGGTCCGGCGATTGTGCGCTGACTATCGGCTAAGTGTAGAGACTGTGTTGCACACGCTCCGGATTCTCGAGAATCGTGGTTTCGTCGAACCTCGCGCGAGGAGTGGTTTTTACGTCAAACATCGGTACATCCTGTCTGAGCCGGTCTCGCGGCCTCCGCGAATCGAAGCTACTGCTGTAGAGGTCAGCGAACTGCGTTTCCAATCTTTCATGTTTGGAAATAGAGAAGGCGTTGTTCCCTTGGGAGTTGCCGTCCCGGCACAAGAACTTCTGCCAGGGGCCCGCCTTGCGCAGATGACATCTGCTCTTGCGCGCTCTGCTCCGAATGAATTGGTCCGGTACACAGATCCCGCCGGTCATCTGAAGCTGCGAAAACAACTGGCCCGGCGAGCTCACGACTGGGGATGTTTTCTGAACCAGGAAGAATTTGTCGTGACATATGGGGCGGGCGAAGCGTTATCGCTTTCTTTGCGAGCGACATGCGCGTCTGGATCTGCGGTCCTGGTTGAGTCTCCGACCTACTACGGTCTGCTGGAGCTCATCGAGAATCTTGGCTTGCGTGTTGTGGAAATACCAACCGACCCGCGAGACGGCGTATCGCTCGAACATATCCTGAAAGCGATTCTCACAGTTCCTAAGATCGGCGCTTGCTTAATTATCACGAACTACAGCAACCCTTTGGGGTGTTCCTTGGCAGAAGAGAGAAAAAAAGAGCTTGTCGCGCTACTGGCGAAACATCGAATTCCTCTGATCGAAGACGACATTTATGGCGATCTAGCGCGGCCAGGTGACAAGCGTCCGATGACAGCGAAGGCCTTTGATACAAAAGGACTCGTCCTGCTCTGCAGCTCTGTTTCCAAGACGCTAGCACCTGGAATGCGAGTCGGATGGGTCTCACCGGGGAAGTTTCGGGACGCGATTCTGCAATTGAAAACAAACCAAACGTTCGCGTGTCCGGCGATTACCCAGATGGCGATCGCGGAGTTTCTAGAGAACGGCTCTTACGACGCTTATTTACGCAAAATCAGGGCGGTCTATTGGGAGTTGTTGTGCCGGTTTAGCGACGCGGTCGCACGCTATTTTCCGGCCTGCACGCGCATTTCGCGCCCTCAAGGGAGTTTTGTTCTCTGGGTGGAAACCGATGCTGATACCACGACTTTAGCCGCTCGGGCACTCAACGAGCATCGGATATCGATCACGCCTGGATGCATCTTTTCAGCAAAAGGAAATAACTACCGCAACTGTTTAAGGATGAGCTGCGCGCATCCATGGTCACCCAAAATCGATCAAGCGATCAAGACGCTAGGCCGACTGGCGAAAGAGTCTGGAGGGCGGTCCGGTCTTGGCCGGATCGCTACCGTTGTGGCATAGACCGAGCGCTCGGTGCCCGCCGAGTTTTGGAAAGCGGTGGTCCGTCACCGCTGTTGTGGAGCAATCGAGCGCTGGGTTCTACCACGGCGGCGGTGATGCGGCCAAGGCCGGACCACCCTCCGGTGCTTACCTTTTCGCCGTCGACCCTCGTACAACCAGCCGTGGTGGAAAGACCTTCGTCTGGACCGGGCTTCCGCCGCGGAGACGGCCCAGGAGGAGTTTCATCGCGCATTCTCCCATCTCTTCGGTAGGCTGAACGATCACAGTCAGCGGCGGGTCCATGAATTGCGCCCAGGGATGGTCATCAAAGCTGACCAGCGAAAGGTCTTTTGGAATCGAGATCTTTTTCTCGCGGGCGAACTGGATTACGCCGGCTGCCATTTCAATATTGGCGACGAAAAGGGCTGTTGGTGGTTTGGCCAGCGAAAAGAGTTTCTGTGCGGCACCGTATCCCGATTCGGGTTTAAAATTTCCAAATAAAACGTACTCCGGTCGGGTCGCAATTTTGAATTCTTGTAGTGTTTTACGAAATCCGGCCAGTCGTCCGCGAGCGTTTGAGAGATGCTTCGGGCCGGCAATCGTTGCGATGGCACGGTGCCCAAGCTCCACTAAATGCTGCGTGGCAAGAGATGCGCCGAGCACGTTGTCGAGAACCACTGTGTCAACATCCTTGAGCCCGGACTCCCGATCAAAATCGACCAGCACGGTTCCCGATTTCTCAAACATTCGCAGGAGTTCCAAGTTCGCCCCGGTCGAGCAATTGATGACTCCTGAGACTTTTCGATCGAGCAGAAGTTGCAGTGCGATCCCTTCCTTCTGGCGGTCTTCGTCCGCGTTGCAGATTAGAACACTGTACCCATTTGCTCGTGCGACATCTTCGATGGCCTTGACTGCTGCAGCAAAGAAGGCGTTTCGAATATCGGAAACGACAACGCCGATAGTTCGAGTTTGTTGGGTGCGCAGGGAGCGGCGAGTCCCAAACGGTTTGTAGCCGTGCCGATGGACCGCCGCGAGGACGCGTTCCCGAGTGCGCGAAGCGACTTGCTCAGGACGGCTCAACGCACGGGAAATCGTCGCGATACTGACATCCAGCTCCTTGGCGAGATCATCGAGAGTCATGTTAGTAAAGGCTGGTCAATGCCCATCTCCGGTTGGCTGGGGTTTGATCGTGACCTGGCGCGGTTGCCCTATCGAGGGGGACCGACAAAAATCTCAACCCTACCGATTGCGGATCAAAAAAGGGGGGCGGTTGCACGATTGAGGGAGCGTTGAGCTTGACAAGGTAGTGCCTGAAAGATAACAAAATGTAAAGTTTTACATTTTGGTTCGTCACCCCGATTTAGCGCCGCCAAATACCAGGCCGTCTCGGTTGACGCAGCGCTAACCTATGCATCCCCCTCACAATCATTCGCCCGAACCGATGGCCGATCGTTCTCTCCAGATGCGAGGGATCTCCAAGAGCTTTGGTCCGACCCAGGTCTTGAAATCGGTCGATTTCGATCTCGACGCAGGAGAAGTCCATGCGCTCATGGGTGAAAACGGCGCCGGAAAGTCGACTCTCATGAAGATCGCTGCCGGACTCATTGATGATTTTGAAGGGGACATCTCAGTCACTGGCATTCCGTGTCGGTTTTTGTCGCCGCGCGAGGCGACTCGTGCCGGGATCGCTATGATTCATCAGGAACTGAGTCTGGTCCCGGAGTTGGCGGTCGATGAGAATATTTTCTTGGGCCAGGAAAAGGTTCACGGACTGTTTCTGGTCGATAGGCAACGCCAGATAACGGCCGCTCGAGAAGCGCTCAAGCCGTTGGATTTTCGAGGACAGGCGGATCAACCTGTTTCCAAACTTCGGGTTGGCGAACAGCAGCTTGTTGAGATTGCAAAAGCGCTGGTTGCCCGGGCACGCATTCTCATTATGGACGAGCCCACTTCAGCTCTGTCGATTCATGAATCGAACCGGTTGTTTCAGGTCATGCGCCGGCTAGCCAAAGAGGGTGTTGCAATCGTCTACATTTCTCACCGGATCGAAGAAGTGTTTGCGATTGCCGACCGAGTAACAGTGCTGCGGGATGGGCGACATATTGCGACTATCGCGGCCAAGGACCTGAGCCGCCGAGAGCTGATCCGAATGATGGTTGGCCGGGAGCTTCAAGAAGTAATCGCCAGCGGCAAAATGCAAACAGCCAGGGACCGGCCGCTGCTTGAAGTGCAAAACCTTTGGTTGGAACATCCAGCCCCAACTCCCTCTCGACCAAAACTGGCGGAGCGAGTGAGTTTTTCGGTCGCCAGCGGTGAGGTACTAGGAATTGCCGGATTATTAGGCGCGGGGCGCACGGAAATTTTGGAAGTGCTTTTTGGGCTGCATCCTGGCACCTCGGGAGGGATTATTCGAGTCGCGGGACAGCTTGTTCAGATACGGAGTCCCGTTGAGGCGAAAGG
>JBKPBY010000006.1:0-9103 GCA_046727075.1 bacterium
GAGGAGGATGAGGTCAACATCGATTGGGCGCGTACAAGCTGGCGGGAGCTGCGACGATTCTCAACTGGGGGCACCTACGTCAATTTTCTGACAGAAGAGGAAGGGGCCGAGCGCGTTTACGCAGCTTACAGGACGAACTATAAGCGGCTCGTTGAAATAAAGAAAAAATGGGACCCGGAAAACCTGTTTCGGATGAATAAGAATATTCCTCCGACAATGGAGGGCGATGCTGCATCGTAGCAGCCATCACTGGCTAAAACGGTCGACCGCCGACCGAAGACGGTGGACGGACACCCGCAGTCGCGTTTGCGACTGCGCTAGCTAAGAATCTCGATTGCCTTGTTTAGATTGTTAGGCCGCAGAACAAGTAACCCTTTCCTCGCCGTCTTTGCTGTTGCTAGATAGGCGTATTCGATATTCACATTTTTCTCAGCAAGTTTCTTAGCGATCTCTGATAACGTCCCTGGCTTGTTATCTTGTAGATCCAGCAGAAGCACCTCGTTTTCCACGACCAATGTTCCGTGTTGTTCGAAGATTGATAATGCCCGCTTCGGATCGCTTACGATCATGCGTACCACCGCATGATCGATCGTGTCGGAGACTGTCAAAGCGAAAATGTTGATTTTCTCCGACGCGAGTGCATCGCATACGGCTGCCAAAGTCCCCGGCTTGTTTGCCAGGAACACCGCCAATTGGGTCACAGTTTCCATAGATTGTTCTCAGGGGGCTGGTGCATTCTCGACTGGCGAAGCAACGGCTGGCTTCGAGACCGGCGCTACCGCAATCGGGCAGATCTTCCAGAATCTTTGCTGAAACTGACCCCAATCGGCTAGTATTTCTTTTGCGCGATCGCTCTCCGTTCGTTCGAGATGTTTGTAGACCAGCTCTTTTACCCTCAGAATATCGGCGTCTGATCCGAGCCGTTCGCTGGTAACAAGCTCCGGATTCAGGTTGATCGAAAAGGTGCCATCCAAATCAAGGACATAAGCGGTGCCGCCTGTCATCCCGGCCCCGAAGTTCTTTCCGGTTTTGCCGAGCACAACGACTGTACCGCCGGTCATATACTCACAGCCATGGTCGCCAATTCCCTCGATTACGGCAGTTGCTCCGGAATTACGGACCGCGAACCGCTCCCCAGCGCGTCCGGCTGCAAAGAAAGATCCCCCGGTGGCGCCATAAAGGCACGTATTCCCAACGATCGAGTTCTCGTGTGCCACGAATTTACGGTTTGCGGAAGGCCGCACCACAATTTCGCCGCCGCCCATCCCTTTGCCGACGTAGTCGTTCGCTTCACCGACGAGCGAAATATTCACGCCTGGGCTGAGAAAGGCTCCGAGACTCTGGCCGGCGCTGCCGTGTAAGCTGAGTTCGATCGCGCCATCAGGTAAACCTTTCTCGCCCCAGAGATAGCCGATCTCGCCAGACAATTTTGTCCCAACTGCGCGATTGGTGCTTTTGACGCGGTACGCAAGCGTCAAGGGAATCCGATCGTTCACAGCATCCCGCGCGTCCTGAAGGATTGTGTCATCCAAACGCGAGCCTTGGGGTGGATCGTTGCGCTCCCAAGTGTTGTGGCGCGGTTGAGACTCGTCATCCTTAGCAACATTTACCAACAGCCGGCTGAGGTTGACGGTATTTGCCTTGGGGTGGCCCTCGACCTCCCGCTGGCGCAGATATTCTACACGTCCCACAAGGTCGCTAAAGTTGGCAATACCCATGCCGGCCATCAGTTCACGAACCTCTTGCGCAACGCTGTTGAAATAGTTCACAACGTTTTCCGGCTTCCCTTTGAACTTCGCACGTAAGCGTTCATCCTGGGTAGCAACTCCAACTGGGCATGTGTTCAGATGGCATTGCCGAACGTAGACGCATCCAGAAGCGATCAGTGCGGTTGTACCGAAATTGAATTCCTCGGCACCCAGCAAGGCGGCGAAAACGATATCTTCACCGGTCCGCATGCCCCCGTCCGTACGCAGCGTCACGCGATTGCGTAAGCCGTTCAGCAAAAGAACTTGATGCGCCTCGGCGACGCCCAGCTCCCAGGCGCTGCCCGCGTTCTTAATTGAGCTTAGGGGTGAAGCTCCGGTTCCACCTTCGTGGCCGCTGATCAAAACAATATCCGCATGGGCCTTAGCGACCCCGGCTGCAACAGTTCCGATTCCGGCCTCCGCCACGAGCTTAACGCAGACTTTGGCCCGCGGGTTCACCTGTTTCAAATCATAGATCAATTGGGCCAAATCCTCGATCGAGTAGATATCGTGATGAGGCGGCGGGGAAATCAGCGTAACCCCTGGCGTGCTTTTTCTTAAGCGCGCTATGAGTTCCGTTACCTTATGGCCCGGTAGCTGGCCGCCTTCCCCAGGTTTGGCTCCCTGCGCCATCTTGATTTCTATCTCCTTGGAAGCCGCCAGGTATGCTGCTGTGACGCCAAATCTGCCTTGCGCAATTTGTTTGATCGCGCTGTTTGGCCAGTCGCCATTTTTGCGGCGATGAAACCGCTCTGGATCTTCGCCGCCCTCGCCGGAATTCGATTTGCCGCCGATGCGGTTCATGGCTATCGCGAGGCACTCGTGAGCTTCGGGGCTTAGTGCTCCTAACGACATGCCGGCAGTAGTAAAACGCTTCCGGATCTCTTCGATCGGTTCCACTTCTTCGATCGGAATCGGCGCTTTTCCCGTCGACGTGCGCTCTAAAAGATCCCTCAACGTATTCGGTCGAACCGCGTGTACAGCCTCGACGTAAGCCTTATAGTCCTCCGGTTTGTTAGACTTTACGAAGGTATGAAAGTTCTTGATGACGGGCGGCGTGATCGCATGTTGTTCGCCTTGTCTTCGGAATCGGTAGTAACCAGGATCGCCCAGTTCAATCGTTCCATTCTCTTCTGGCGTTGGACCGGCGAAAGCGAGCTTGTGCCTGGTGATCGTTTCCCGAGCGATTTCGGTGAAACCGACTCCGTCAATTTTTGAGGGGGTTCCCGCGAAACACTTTGTTATCAGGTCCGAGTTGATACCGATCGCTTCGAAGATCTGCGCTCCACGATAGCTGCCGATCACCGAGATACCCATCTTCGACATGATCTTCAAGAGCCCTTTCTCCAGAGCCTGTTGATATTTCCTGACCGCTTTCGCGTAAGCCGCCCCGTCACCTAACGCGCCTTTCTCCAACAGCTCGCGCACCGTTGCGTAACCGAGATATGGATAGATTGCGCTAGCTCCATAGCCAATCAAACAGGCCATCTGGTGGACATCTCGTGCTTCCCCCGTCTCACAGATCAGGCTGCATTTCATCCGTTTGCCGACGCGAATCAGGTGATGATGCACCGCTCCTGTCGCCAATAGCATCGGGATCGCGATGTGGCTCGCCTCGACTCCTTTATCGGTCAGGATGATCAAAGGAGTGGCTTCGTCGACAGCGTGCTCGACGTTCACGCAGAGCGCGTTTAACGCGCGTTCCAGACCCTCTTCGCCTTCGCTCTCATTCCAAAGGACTGAAAACGTTGCCGACTTATGTGCCACATCTGGAATGGAAAGCAGCGCCGCGAATTCGTGCTCCAGCAGGATTGGTGAATCCGAGTGTACCAACTTTGCATGCTCTGGAGTCTCGCCTAGCAAATTCCTGCGCCAGCCCATTTGCGTCGCCAGTGACATAACCAATCGTTCCCGGAGCGGATCGATCGGCGGATTTGTAACTTGGGCAAAGAGCTGCTTGAAATAAGTATACAAGAGTCTCGGCTGCTTGGAGAGCACAGCCAAAGGCGTGTCGTCCCCCATCGAGCCAACGGCTTCTTGACCATCCTTGACCATTGGCTTGATGACCATATCCAGCTCTTCGCTGGAGTAACCAAATGCAATCTGTTGCTGGGTCAGTCCCAAAATATCAAAGTCATCTTTAGGGTCTGTTATTTCCCTTCCAGCGATCCGTTGCAGACGAAGAAGGTGAGCGTTGACCCATTCGAGATAGGGCCCTTCGGTCGAGAGTTGCCGCTTGATTTCAGCGTCGCGCAGCAACTTTCCTGCGCGCGTATCAATTGCAATCATCTCACCGGGCGCCAGACGCCCTTTTTCGATAACGTGCGAATCATCGATCTCTAGACAGCCGACCTCGGAAGCCATGACGACGATACCATCATCAGTTATTTTGTAGCGTGCAGGCCGCAATCCATTGCGGTCCAGGCAGGCGGCCACGGTTATTCCGTCACTGAACACCAAACCCGCGGGTCCGTCCCACGGCTCGTTGAAGCACCGATGGTATTCATAGTAAGCCTTCAGTTCGGGCGCCATCGTTTCATCCGTTCGCCAAGCCGGAGGCACTAACATGTTCATCGCGTGCAACAGACCGCGGCCGGACATCGTTAAAACCTCTAACGCGTTATCGAGGCTCGCTGAATCTGAGCCTCCCGGCTGGATGATCGGCTTTAAGAGGTCGATATCCTTCCCCCAAAAATCAGCCATCAGCTCCGATTCACGCGCACGCATCCAGTTGCGATTTCCGCGGATCGTATTGATCTCTCCGTTGTGTGCCAGAAACCGGAACGGTTGACTCAGTGGCCACGTCGGAAAAGTGTTTGTGCTATACCGTTCATGGTAGACGCAGATCGCTGTTTCATAATCAGCATTGGCTAAATCCCGATAAAACTTTTCCAACGATGCTGCTGTCAAAAGTCCTTTATAGATAATGACGCGGTGGGAAAAAGAGACGATGTAGAAGTTCCGGATATGGTCCAGGTGAGCCCGTTTCTCGATTTCGTTTCGAGCCAGGAACAGACGACGCTCATATTCGTCCTCATCCATTCCGGCCGGTCGGCCGACTAAGACTTGCTCGATGCGAGGCATCGTGAGCCGTGCTTTATCGCCGAGCACCATGCTGTTCACCGGCACCTCGCGCCAGCCGAACAGAAACAATTGGCGAAATTCCAGGACATCCTCGACGATCGCCTTGGCGTGAGCCTGTGCGTACGCGTTGTCGTGTGGCAGAAAAAGCACCCCGACAGCCAGATCGCTGTCGTCGTATAGCGTATGTCCAAGCTTTGTGACTTCCTTGCGGAACAGTTTGTACGGGATCTGGGTCAATACTCCCGAACCGTCGCCGGTCTTGGCGTCAGCGTCGATGGCGCCACGATGAGCCATGTTGCAAACGGCTGTGAGTCCTTGGTGCAGAATACGCGTAGAACGCTGGCCACTAATGGCCGCGACAAACCCGACGCCGCATGAATCGTGTTCTTCCTCCGGGTTGTACATCGATTCCGGGCGTCCCTTAATTGCCTGAATAATCGCCTCATTCATGACGGAAAACCCGATGACGTTAGCCTGAATTTCGCGTCGCGCGAACGCAAAATTGGGCTCCCACTGCTTCGTAAATAAATTCTGTCGCTCAAACTCGGTTCTTTGAATAGCTTGTGCTCTTTGCCTGGTCGGAAGGAGCTTGTGCAGAGGAGGGGTAGCCAATTCCTTCCGCGGGTGGAAATAGAACTCTGCCATGAGAATTTTGGATCAGCAAGAAAAGGTAATCGTCCGTCGTTTGATTCGCGATCCTCGCGAGTCCGATAACGGAATCGGAGAGCTAACAGGCGTAAACGTGCGCACGGTCAGTCGCAAGCGACACCGCCTCGAGCAGGAAGGAATTTTATCCTATTACACTAACGTGGATCTATCTGCCGACGGCGCTCAACAATTCAGCGTACGGCATCTTTATATTATTAAGTTCCGCGTGGGGATTACGTTTAAACAACTCGTTGATGAGATCCGTAACGAACCGATTCAGAATGTTTTTACTAAAAGTATTTATGAGAGCCACATTGCCGAGATCGACGGAAAGGTGGCTCTCTTGCTCTATATCGATGGCGATAGCGACGTTGATATTGTCCAGCGTACCCACGAATTCCTAATCCCTAGTCTGCTCAAAAACCATGGACCAGACTCGATCGAAGCGATCTCGACAATTCGTTTGCTGGCACCAGTCCGAGTCATGCGGAATTACTTACCCATCGTGAACATGAAGAACGGCCTCATGCAACCCGATTGGCCAGACGAGGCTATTCACGTGGGGCGCTAGCCGCCCCTGCCGCCAGAGGCGGCCGAGGCGGTTATCGGTCAACCGTCGACCGTCGACCGTCAACCGTCCGCCGTTTTTCCTGCCCTGGGGTGCGGTGACTGGGAGACTCATTCTGCGGCGTCTGAGAATTCGTGTCGTTTTCGAAACGAGTGTACTTGCGCCCGCGGTGTTTGCCGGAGTTGAGATATGTTATTAGTCCCCCTATCAGGCGAGTCGCTCTTCGCGCGACCTGATCGAGCTCTAAACGTTTCTGTTCCTCCAACATTTCTTCATCGACCGCATACATCAGTTGGCCACGCATCTCTCCAATGGATCCTTTAGAATAAGTTAGATATTGGACGAAATCTTGCGTTCCCTCGCGATCAAATACTTCAGCAAAATTCGAAAGGACGGAGACCGAGGCCCAACGTATTTGCCGAACCAAATCGTCGCTCACATCGCGGGGTAACTACCGAGGACTTTCACGAAGGTACAGTGCCTCTCCAGCTCCCCAATCGCCTGCTTCACGACGGCGTCTTCGCAGTGGCCTTCGATGTCGACGAAAAAGAAATATTCCCAGTTTTTCCGTTTGGAGGGGCGGCTCTCGATCTTGCTCATGCTCAGCTTCAAGCGAGCAAACGGTTCGATTGCTGAGTATAGGGCGCCGACCCGGTCCTGGATGCAGAACATGAGAGAAGTCTTATCCTGGCCGGTTGGGGGAGAGGTTGCCTGGGAGATCACCAGGAAACGAGTTGTATTGTTAGGGCTGTCCTGGATCCCGCGATCGAGGATGTCTAACCCATAGACTTCAGCTGCCATCGCACCGGCCAAAGCGGCACTGCCCGGTTCCTTCGATGCCAGTTCTGCTGCGCGCGTAGTACTCGAAACCTCGATCCATTCCAGATCATGAGCGTTCCGCAGTAGCCATTTTCGACACTGACCAAACACTTGCGGATGAGAATAAATTTTTGTGATTTTCTCCCTCGGCTCGTTCGAAAGCAGATTATTCTCTATTCGAAGAAGGATTTGGGCGCAGATTTTCAGCTCCGAATCCATGAAAACATCCAGCGTGTGATTCACCGCTCCTTCTACTGAGTTCTCGATAGGGACTACTCCGTAGTCTGCCAGCTGTCGCGTGACCTGATCGAACACGTCACCGATATTTGGCTGAGGAACGTATTCGACCGATGCGCCGAACTTTGCTCGCGCCGCCTGATGTGTCCACGTTGCAGCCGGTCCGAGGTAACTGATGGTCAGCCCTTTCTCCAACGCCAATGCCGCGGACATAATCTCCCGATAGATCGCTCGGACTGCGCCGGCAGGTAATCGGCCTTTATTCTTTCTTTCCAACTCCTGCAGAAGAGCTGCTTCTCGCTCCGGCGCATAGATCGCCAGGCCCGCCTGCTTTTTGATGACGCCAACTTCATGCACCAAATCTGCGCGTTGATTCAACAGGGCGAGCAATTTAGTATCAACGTCGTCGATCTGTTTCCGAATATCGTCTAGTGGGTTTTGCGAAGGATCCATACGAAAGCGCACCAAAGATTACGCAGATCCGCAGATTTCTTCAAAAGAACAACGCGACGGATGACTCTCGCCAGCGGCAAGGTCCCCAGGTCGCTATTCTTTGGATTCTTGCTTTTGTTCGGATAACCCTAGCTCCGGTTCCTTTGCTTTGGGTAACGCTACTTGCCGCAATTCCGAAGCGTTTGGCAGCTCATCCAAATTCTTTAGACCGAAATGTTCTAGAAAGTGATGAGTCGTCTCGTAGAGCAGCGGACGCCCAGGTACTTCTGCACGCCCGGTGACCTTCATCAGCCCTGCGTCCAGCAACTTTTGCAGCACGCCGTCGACGGTAACTCCTCGAATCGCTTCAATATCAGCCTTTGTGATCGGCTGTCGATACGCGACGATTGCCAGAGTCTCAAGCGCCGGAGCGCTCAAACGAGGCGGCCGCGAATCCGGGAACAGTTGTCGTATCCAGATCTGGTAATCGCTCCGGCTGACCAGCACCCAGCCCGATGCCTGTTCGACCAGCTTAAACGATCTATTGAGATCATTGTATTCTTTCTGCAGTTCATGCAGAGTTTCCAGGACGCCCGTTTCATTTGTCTTCGCCAAAGCCAAATCTTCCTTGGATTCGAGGAACTCCGCGGCCGAGCGCAATACCGCAATCAGTTCTTTCGTTGAAAGCGGCTTTTGAGATGCAAAGAGGAGCGCTTCCAGAACAGCCTTCAAGCTTACCATGGCGAGGAGCTTAACATAATGCTAACAACGCCAACAATGCCAACGGCGGGTGAATCTGGAATCTTAAAGCTCGAATCTGGAAGATGCTTCGAGCTTCTAGATTCCTGTTTGCCAGCCCTAACCCACTCGCCGAATTTCGATCTCGCTGAACGGTTTTTCTTGTCGCGTTCTCAGCTGCTTAAGCCGAATAAGCTCAAGCAAAGCCAGAAAAGTCACGACGATTTCGGTTGTGCTCGTGGCGCGGACGAATAGCTCCGAGAATCTCAACGATTTGCCTTTCGCGATGGTGCGCAGCAAATAGTCGATCTTGTCCGACACGGTAAAGTTCTCCTGGAAAATCTCCCGAAGATCTTCCTGCCGGGCTTCTACCTTCCTGAGTACCTTATGGAAAGCATCGATCAGATCGAAAATTCCAACCTCGCTTTTCAACAGAAGATCCCGATCATGGAAATCCGGCTTTTCTGGAACTCGTGCGACTAATCCTTCTTGTTCGAATTCGCGTTGTTGTAGCTCGAAAGCGATGTCCTTGAACTTCTTGTATTCAATCAGCTGCCGGATCAGGTCCCAGCGCGGATCTTCTTCTTCCGCATCTTCTTCCGGAGGTTGTTGATGGACCGGCAGCAGTGTCCGGCTTTTAATGTAGATAAGATTCGCCGCCATAACGACGAATTCGCCGGCAATCTCGAGGTCGAGCATTCGGAAAGTCTCGAGGTACTCGAGATACTGGCTGGTAACTCGCTCGATTGAGATGTCGTAGATATCGACCTCATCTTTCTTGATCAGGTAAAGCAGCAGGTCCAACGGTCCTTCGAAGACCTCGAGCTTA
>JBKPBY010000007.1:0-8073 GCA_046727075.1 bacterium
GAAACGCTCTACGGCGTCGGATACCGATTTAAGGAGGCCACAGCCTAATTCGGTCCTCGGTCCTCGGTTCGCGGTCGGCGGCGGGAACCCGGCTACGGGCGATTTTTTCGGGGTTTGGACCGGCAGCCTCGCCACCGCGCCTTCGAATGTGTCCGTGATCCGCTGGAGGACCCGACACACTCAGGCTGAATTTTGCCGGTCGCCCGGCGTCCAGCTGGTCACTGTCGCCAGTTGGGAGCAAGGCCGCCGCGTCGCACCGAAAAATTTATACCAAAAGTCAGAAAATTCAGGGCCCAAGAATCCCCCAGTTTTCTCAAATACCAAAAATCCGGCCTCCGAAATAAAATTGCCAAGTGTGTACGGGCGTCGAGGCGGCCGGCCCGCTCGGTGCAAGGCAGCCTAAACCACATTTTGCTCCTACTCTGACAAGAAGGTGCCGCTAAGCGGCCCGATTCGCCCGGGGTAATTCTCTCGGTCGGCGAGTATTGAGGGGATTCGTCATGTTCAGACGAAGACGCGAGAATCTACAGAAGCGGCACCCCGAGGTCGAAGGCGAGTTTCGGCTGGCACGGCAGCCCGATGTCGAGGGCGAGATCCGCAAACTGGTGCACTTGCGCAAGCCGCATGAGGTCGGTGCGAGCAATCTCGATTCGTTGGTCCAGCGGGTTGCTGGCACCCAGGTGATGGAAATCGACAATCTCATCACCGAGTTGCAGACGCTGCGTGCCCACATGCGCAACGAGGGCCAGCGCCTCCAGCGCGAGATCGCCGAATACGCGCAGATGAATCAGGCGGCGAGCAAGTCGATGAGGATCATTGCTGACGGCCTCGCGCAGGGTCCCCACATGGTCGATAGCGGTCGCTCCGCCACGGCCCCAGAATTGGCTGCTGACGCGATTTCTTCAGCTAATGCCCGCGATTCACTGGCAGCTGACTCGATTTCTTCAGCTAATGCCGTCGATCCTCAGCACAACGACACCGAGCACATTGCTCCGTCGCCAGCTGAAGGACCTCTGACCCGGCCGGCGCGCGTGACGCGGCCGGGTCCCGCCATTTCACAGGGCACAGGTGGTGCAAGCGGCCCAAACCCGGCGCCCCTCAACACACCTGCCTTCGCCGTGACCAGGCTTTGCCCAAGGCCCCCGCGAGGCCCCTATCGGACACCGCCAGCCCAGGGCAGGGGATGTGCCGCAAGAACAACAAGAATTGTCAGACCCCGACAAAAAATGAAAGAACTAGACGAGGCGCTCGCCAAGAAGCTGAACAGTATCTGTCGTCTCGGCGGCTACGACATCGCCCGTCATTAAGGTGCCCTGCGCGTGGCGCCGCGCCTGTGGTTACTGCGCCCGCCGTCGCGTCTGCTGGTAAGGTCCGCGGCGCGCTAGTAGCGGCCCGCTGCAGCGCATTTCCCTCTCGCAATTGGCAGGTTTGAACTGGAATGAGCGTTTAAATCAGCTCGCGGCGTACCGGCTGTGACCCAAATCACAGGGTCTGAACTATAATTCCAGCACAAGAGTACACCGCACATTCAGGCTATGGTGCCCGCTTCCTTTGCACCTCCCGCTCCAACTCAAGGCCTTTTGCCCGAACCCGCCCAAGTCCACGCCGCGCGCTTTGGGAGTGGCAAGGGCGTCTTTGGTCCGCCGGCTGATGAGTGCCCGTTCTTTCTCCGCCAGGGCAGCGTACAGGTGCAGTCGTGGACACTCCGAACGACATCGTGTCAGAGGCTCAGCGGCTCGCCGCCGACGTCCGGGCGAACGGCAAGAAGATGAGCGAACACCTAAAAGAATTTGCCAGGCTGGCCGAGAAGGTGAGCACCGCCATGCGCAACACGCGTGCCGAGGTCCTCCACGGCGAGGGCCATCCGCTGCCGCCAAGGACGGCGCTGCCCGCAATACCCGACGGAGAGACGATCCAATAACGCGAACAGCCCGACGGCGAGTGGGTACTTCAAGGCAGGCGTGAACCCACTCTCGCCAATGTGCGACATTCGTGGATAAAATCCTGAAGGGCAGGAAACCGTCTGATCTGCCGGTCGAACTGCCGACCCGGTTCCGGCTTATCGTCAACCTCAAGACCGCCAAAGCGATCGGATTGACGATTCCACCCTCGCTGCTTGGACGCGCTGACGAGATCATCGAGTAGGCACCAAGCTGCCTATCCGAGATGTCAGCTGTCACGGTGATTATTGGGGGTAGAGCGGACGTCCCGCGAAGGCGACTGAAGCGACGCGGTTGACCCAAGGCGGACATTCTGCCGGCGTGCCCCTGGTAAATCAGCGCCGGGCGTCCTTAGGTTGTGAGTGTGATCGCCGCAATGTTCCGGTTCAGGAAATCAGCCACCGCTATAGCGTGACCGTGGGTGGCTCCCGGCTCAAGGTCGAAGCCCAACACGCAATCATCAAGGCTCTTGATCGTGTCGCCTGCGGGTTCCGCCGCGACCCAGAACGCCCCGCGCGCCGACTCCTTTACCGCGTCGTCGATGGCTTCACCGGTTCATTCCGAACCATAAGTTCCGAGTTGGCGAGCAGAGAATTGTGCCAGCGACATCCGAAACGGCCGAGTTTGATCCGACGCGAACACTCGTTATATTGGTCAAAGTGCTTCGATCCTCGCGGCGTCGCTTACCCTGGATTGTCGTGCGCATTCGTGTCGCGTTACGGCCACTTTCAAGTCGCAATTGTTGCGCGGACCTATTCCGTAGGTACCGAATCAGTTTGAGCTAATACGAAAAGACTGATCCAAACCAGCTATGCTCGGACCCGTGTTTCAAGTTGGCAGGTTTGTGGATTACATTTGATCACCGCCAGTTCGCCATTTTTATGTGTCCGAATCGTAGCAGTTGTGCGGATCTGACACCGGGCGATTTACGGCTCGATCAGGCGCGGCATTGTCTCCAAGAAACCAGCGTCGCGAGGCAGAGCTATTTGATCCGATGAAAAACCCAAGTTCGCTCAACGGACAACGGCTAACAGCTGCAGCTGGAGCGCGGAATCCCTCAACGCTCGAAGCCGAGCGAAGAGCGGCACCGGCAATTGACTATTATGCACTGATGACCGCAGCCGTTGACCGCCTTACGAGGAACACTGCCCAGCTGCGGCGTGCGCTTTACGACAGCGCAGAGACGGCGCTTCTCCATGAATTGCGTAACCTTCGTCCGCCGATCCCGGAATCCGACGTCACGCACGAGCATCTGTCATTCCACAGAGCTATCCAGAAGGTCGAAACGGAATGGGCTTTGCGAGATACTTCGCCGGAGAGCCGTTTTGATCCCCACCCCGGCCGATTACCAACTGACGAGGCCGCGCTGGCTGTGATGGTGCCAAAGTGTGAACTACAAATAGGAGCATGCGGCGCGACTGAGCTTGGAGTCAAGCTCCCGCGGACGGAACCTGATCCACCGGTGCCCACTTGGCTACTAGTCGGAGCAGCTGAGCCCAAAGGCCGGGCCAATTCTCTCAAAGGGATCATCTTTCCCCTTGTCTCATTAGTGCTCGCCGGAATCTTGATCATTGCAGTCTTTTGTCGGCCGACAGTAATAAATCTTGCGATCCAAGTCGTTGAACCGATCGCTGAGCGCACCTCTTTGCCGAAAATGATGGATATGGTGCATTGGGGTTCATCATTGGCTCTGGATGGCGAGCGCGGCTCCTCAGGGCCTCTTGCCCGCAATGCAGTTATATACGTGGAAGATCCGGCCGATTTGAAAGTGGCACGTCATACGGGGTCTGCGGTGTGGCGGAGCGACGCGGTCGAAGACGGGATACACGACACGGTCGTAATTCATGCTCTCATCGAGATCCCTGAGGTGGGCATGAGTGTAGCAATGATGCTTCATGGAAACGTTGACAAGAAATTAGTGCGCCCAACATCATTGAAATCACGCTGGAGTTGGGCGGTTCAGAGCTCGGCGGTGTCGCCGAGATCCAAGGTATCATGCTGAAACAGTCGGAAGAGACCATCGGTGAGCGACTCGCTGGAGTTGTGAGCCGTGTAAGCGCGACGTCATTCACCTTGAGACTTTCGATAGCAGACATCGAAGCGCGGCGGAATAGTCAGCTGATCGCCGAGCTCTCTTGGTTCGACATTCCGATTGTTTACGAAAATGGCCGACGTGCAATTCTGGCTGTCAACAAGGACAATCAAGTCTTTGCCAAGTAGCGTGGGAAGTAACTTGGCCTCTCGTCCAGCCTATTCAGATGTTTTCGGATCAATCGGGCTCAGCGTGATAGGGTGCTGGTGAAATCGACTATCAGTCGTGAACCCATGCCACGGGCGTCGCTGAAGGTATCCTCAACGCCCGCATCGGCATTGCTGCCCGAGACATTTGCGGTGCCAAGGAGGTGCCAGCGTGAAGTGTTCGGCGCCGCTACAAGGACAACCGAGTGCCCAAGCCGTGCCTCAATCGAAGCCGATCCTATTCTGAGTACTTGTCGGGAGAGACGCGTGAAGATCCGAGCAATCCTGGCGATGAGTCTCGTCACGCTGAGTTCGTCGAGTTCCGCACCTGCCGAGCCGTGGCTGCGGTCGATCTTTGGCAGTGAAGGGCCGCAGCGCCCTCCCGGACTCATCGGCGGGATGGCTCATGCTTCCAAGCCGATAGCGCGGCCACGGCCAGCTGCGGCCTCAACCGATAAGCCAAGCCAGAAGCCCGCGGGGGGGCCGGGGCCGGCGGACTTCAACGTGGTGACAATCGGCCCTTCAGCCGCGGCACGTGCTGGAAACCCCGCGGAAACCGGCAGCACGCCGCAGGCGTCGACGTTCCCGCCTTCTCCATGATCAGCGCAGCGGCCTGCGGCGTGGCCGACCTTTGTTCCTTTTCGCATTGGCGAGTCTGATAGGAATGCGCGAGGGATAGGACGAAGTTTGAAGTGCGCCCAGTAGGGCTCAGGCATTCCCATCCGCCCGCACGGCACAGCTCGAAGCGCACACGGCCGTCGCGTGGAGGTCTATTCAACCACTTCCGACAGCGAAAATGGTCGGTTGGGAGTTTCTACCGCAACCGCCGTGTCACTACTCTCGGATGCACCTACCGTCACCGCAAAGTCCATGCCCTCCCATTTTTCGGTATCACGCCAGTAAAACGTGAAGCGAATATGCGATCCGCGCGACACGTTTTGCGTCGACAGATCGACGAGATGGATTCCAGATTCCATTTCCCGCGTATCGTCGTCCTGGCTCGTCACCCACTCGTCGGCCGTCCAATGGACCCGTGCCGCCGCTAGGAGCTCGATGCGCAGCGCCTTGCCGGCTGAGATGCTGCGCATCTGCCCATTGAAGCGCCAAGCCCCGAGAAGCGATCCTGTTTTGTCGGTCTGATGCCGCTCAACCGAGCGCGGCGTCATGTTGACAGTGCGGTCCTCGAGCCAGGCGGGCATGGCGCGGTTGACAGAATCATCGTGAAAGAGTTCGCGCTCGGGGGTATGCGGCTTTTCCCAGCCCAGTTGGGGTAAAAGGACATCAGATTTGAGGTTTCCTGCAGGGGCACCTATCACTATGGCGCGCGTGTCGCGCATCGCGGTGCTCACCTTTTTGGCGAGCATCGCGAACTCCTGCAGGTGCTTGCTCAGCTTCCTCCCGCTGGCCCGCAGGTCGGCGGCGAGCCGCTCGGCCTCTTTCATGATCTCGGGTGCAATCTCGACTACAGCTTGGCCGGTCTGGTCGATCTCACTGGCCGTCGTCTCGCAGATTTCGGCGATTGCCGATGCCGACATCTCACCGATCTTATCGATAGGCTCGTGCGCGGCAGTGGCAGGCGACCGATCGCCGTTTGCTTGGCCACGCGTGAAATTGCGCAAGGCCTCTTCGATGCCGCGTTCGACCGGCCTGAAATCACGGAAAGAGAGGTCTGCGCCCATCAAACGCTCCTTCCTGCCCCAACGCAAGTGACTCAAAGAAAGCTCACGCCGTAGGGTCCCGGCGGTCAAGATATGCCAGCGCGCTTTCCCCGATCTTCACAATGCCTTTGCAGTGGCTCCATATCTCAGCCCCTCTTCGTGACTAGCGCGCGCCAGACAGTTCGTTGCATCCCGCGAATCCACGCTCTTCGAGCTGATAGCATGGCAACTCTGCCCGGATTTAGTCCATAATCCACCATAGATGCCGCGATCTTGCGGCCACGCGGTCCTAGTTATGTCCGGATTAATCAGCAAGATTTATGTAGCGGTTCGGCTTCACCACTTTTGAACTGAGAGGCCGTTACACCGCACGTTAAAGTTTCGTGCGAACCCAAAGTGACCAGGAGGGGGCATGACCGAAGTACGTCAACCCAGTGATTTCGGGCGGCAGATGGACGAATTATTTCAAAAATTCACAACCGATGCGGCGAACTCGCGATCTGAGCTGCCCACTGAAAATGACAGCAAGGCAATCAACGCGGAAGCGACCGGATTGCGCTTGGGGATCCTTGATGAAGCTGGCAGTGAACCAAGTTCGAGAATCGACACAGACAGTTATAATGGGAGGGAGCCTCCAGTAGATTTCACGGCCCATAACGTGCGTCAGAAAATGCAGCCGATCGAGTGCTCCAGGAATGGGGACCCATGCGGCAAGCATTGACCGACGCGACGAAGGAAATTGAGGAAACCAAAGCTAAGATTGTTGATGTCGACCGAGCATACCTGTATCAGCACGCGGAATTAGAGGAGTTTCGTCGCGATCGGAAGGTAGTCGATCGGATGCTCCAGGAATTGGAAATCACGCAGCAAGCATTGACAGACGTGACAAAGGAAGTTGAGGAAACCACAGCTAAGGTTTCTGCAATTGATCGAGCATCGTTTCAAAAAGACGCGGAGTTAGAGGAGCTTCGTCGTGAATTGGCTGATGCCAGATCGTACGCCCTAAACTACTCGTCTCCCTCGCCTCGTTCTTCCAACCAGGCGCCGGAAACATCTGGTGTGACATTTTCGATCGGTCGTACTGCGATCGTTATTACGTTCATTATGGCGGCGCTGTTCATGTTGGTGGATCCCGATGCTATCGCCACCATCATTGCTTCCAAGCTCTCACTGCTGCCAAGCCCCGTGGTACACGTAACAGCTTGGATTGAATCGAGATTAGGAGTGCCAATCGCGAAGGCACTTGTCATGGCCGGTGCTTCGCTCGAGATTGCAGCGGCAGTGTTTATCGCAATGGGCATGTTCATACGGCCGGCATCTATAGTCCTTCTGATCTTTACGGCCGTCTGGATCTGTTGGGGATCCCAGTGGGACTTTCAAAACGGAATACGAGCCGATCAGATAATCAGCGCTTTGAATGGACTTTCCATCATGGGCGGTTTGTTAGTTCTTTGTAACCGAATTGGAGTGGCTGAAGCCGTGACACCGCTCGCCGACCGCACTATATACCACAACTAGTGAAACTCGGGCCGATGGTGGGTTTTTGGATGCTGCAATGAAGGCGCGCTGATGGGCGTGATAACAGGTGAACTCGTGGGCATCTACGTCATGGTATCGAACGCGAATGTCGCCGGGATGTTTCGTGGGGCTAAACGAGATTCGGGTATCATTGGATTGGGGGATCCACGGCCATGCCCCTAATATTCCGCACTCTGTGCATTCTCATTGTTTTTGCCTCTTGTGCTGAGCCATCCGCGGCGCAGTCAACCCCGCAGGAGGCGAACCCCAGTTACTCCCCCAACGAGATCGTCGACGCCGGCAGCCGCTTTTTTGGCGGGGTATCAAGCGGGCTGGCGCACATCGTCGAACATGCGGCGAGTCAGTGGGGACTACCCAACGGCTACATCCTTGGCCAGGAAGCTACTGGGGCCTTTGTGGGAGGGCTGCGGTACGGCAAGGGAGTGCTTTACACAAAAAATGCCGGCGATCTGCCTGTGTATTGGCAGGGTCCCTCGCTTGGTTGGGATTTTGGAGGCGATGGCGCGCGAACCATGATGCTGGTCTATAATCTGCCAGCAACTGCTGCCGTTTATCAGCGGTTTGGCGGGGTTGCTGGCTCAGCGTATTTCGTCGGCGGTCTTGGGATGACAGTTCTTGCGGCGAATGAAATGGTGGTGATTCCGATCCGCTCCGGTGTGGGACTGCGGCTTGGCGCCAACATCGGCTACCTTAAGTTT
>JBKPBY010000008.1:0-10561 GCA_046727075.1 bacterium
CCGGAAGCCTTCGCTCGCGGATTGAAACATTACCCTCGGGGCGGTTCGGTAAATATCGCTGTTAATTACCCGCACGCTTACTTTGAAGGGGTCGTGGCAATGTGCGAAGGCGATCTGGAGAAAGCCAGGAGCGCCTTTAACTTTGCACATGCCGAGGTTGCTGCAACCGTCGAGCGCGATCCAAAGTTTGCGCCGGCTATTAGTTTTCTGGGAATGATTGATGCCGGATTGGGCCGAAAAGAGGAGGCTCTACGCGAGGGTCGCTATGCGTGCGAACTCCTACCCCCTTCCAAGGATGCGATCGACGGCGCGGTGCTGGCTGTCAATCTCGCGCAGATCTACGTCTGGACCGGTGAGAAGGATCTGGCTATCGCGCAGCTCGAAGCGGTGGAGCGCGTGCCCACCTATCTCAGCTACGGCTTACTCAAGCTCCAGCCAATCTGGGATCCGCTCCGCGGCGACCCGCGCTTCGAAAAATTACTGGTCTCGCTAGCGCCCACAGACTGATCACATGCGAAAATGAATTGCTCTACGTTCCAGGCTGAACGCGCCTATCTCCGGTTGATCCGAACAGATTTCTCGGAAGTGTCCGCACCGGCCTTCGCTCCTGCTACCGGACAGATGGAGGCGAGATCGCCGCGGTTGCTTTTGTTACGGGCAACAGCGGCTCTGCTGGCTTTTTGGGTTGCGAGGAGTTGTCTCGCAGGCGACGCGGTGTTCTCCAACGATGGCCAGCGCGTTTACGCTATCGCTAACGCTGATTACAAACAGCTCTTGCGGGAAATCGACCTGACCAGGCAAACAAGTCGGACAATTTCGCTGAGCCAGTTGCCATCACAACAACACCTGCTCGGTATCACCCGGTCAGATGGTGACAAGCTGTTCTGTGTCACAGAACAAAACGTCTGGACTTTTGACCCCGGGAGTAATCGCCTGACGAAAGTTTGCGGCGCGCCTAAGGGCGGCCGCTACTGGCGCATCGCCTACGATCCAAAGAGCCGCGCGATTGTGGTAACAGGCACTGGAGAAAGAGGGCCTCTCTTTTTATACAAGAATGGACTCGTCTCCGTTTACGTCCGGCGTCACGATGCCATTAGCTCGCCTGTGTTCGCCGCCGATGGCACATTCTTCTACTCGGAGACCGGCGATTTGTGGTCAGGTAAGATTGAGAAAAACGAGGGCACATACTCACTTACGGCTGATCGTTATCTGCCCTTAGCCTACCTCGAAACAGCGAACACTACGCCGTCTGGAATGGGAGTCTCCGACATCGCGCCGGTAAAAGATTCCGTCTATGTGCAATTGTTTCGCATGGGCGGATCAGGCTGGGGTGCCATGTTCCAGGTGCCGCGGCCTCCGCCGAAAGAACGAAAAGCTTCAGGCATGGGACAAGTCGCTGAGTTTGAGCTGACTCGATGGAAAGAGCTTCTGGAAGGGTTAAAGCCGCTGGGCGAAAATGATCATCCGGCCTGTCTTTGCGCGTCGCCGGATGAAACGCGAGTTTATTATACCAACGAGGGAAAGGATTATCTTATTACCAACGGGCAGGCCCGGGAGCTGCATCTCACCGAGGCGCCAACGACGAATGCTCAAGTTGGTTCTACAGAGCCTGCGCCCGTCGCGACTGACGTTACGCCACCATCCGACAGCGATATCGAGTATGGCATTGATGTTGTCCAGAAGCAGATCGCGGCCATGTCGGCTCGCGATCTGGATACGCTCATTTCGGTATATGGAGATACTGTCGATTATCTCGACGAAGGCAAGGTGGGTCGCGATGTGGTGCGAAGAGAGCTGCAAGAATACTTTGATAAGTGGCCGGTAGTGAAATGGAAGGTGGTGAATGGGACAATGCAATCCCGCACGGCGCGGATTACCCCAGAAGCAAAATACGACGTCACTTTCGCAGTTAACTTTGAAGTAAGTAATCCGGCGACAAAGAAGCGTGTCGTGGGCACGGCTGTCGAAACTGAGATTCTCGCCCCCGATGCCTCTGGAACTAAGAAGATCATTTCGCAACACGAAAAGATCACGAGTTCACACAGAAGCGATGGCAAAGAGAAAGATTTGAAATCAGAGAACGGGGACGTGAAAACCCAAATTACTTTTGTGAATCACAGCAAGCAAGAAGTGAAAGTGTACTGGCTCGATTACAGTGGTCAGCGCGTCTTCTATAAAAAATTGAAGCCTGCAGAGTCTTACACTCAGGATACGTACATGACACATCCCTGGCTAATCACCGATCTTCATGACAATGCGTGGGATGTTTACATGCCGACAGTGCAGCCTCGAACGATGATTATTACGGCGCCGAAAAAGCGGTAGATTGCGCCGAAAGATTGAACTTGTTCATCACCGTATCGCAGCCAAAAACATTGCGGAAGCATGCGTCGCCCAAAAATCGCGTTTCAAACAACGAGGGCCGGCACTTTTTGGTCCCGCGCCGCTCGAGCTAAAAGCGATCTTGCTCGCATCGCGTCACTCGATTGCCCATGATCTCATGCATGGACGCCCAACGATTGGTCATTAGCGCGCTGCTCTCGTTCGTCGCGTGCGGATCAGCCGCCGCGATAGATTGGCCGAAAACGTATGTCGTGGCTGAAGACACCACGTCACCCGACGGCAAATACGCCCTGATCGTCCAAAGTTATGAAGCAGGCCGGGACGACGAGGAGCGCGCGGTATTTCTCGCGAATATTCCGGAGCACAAGGTGATCGGAGAAGTTAAAGACGTTGATTTCTTCGAGCGTATGAATAGCCGCAGTCTTAGCGCGCAGTGGTTGAACGACTCGAGCGCCTGCTTGGTTCTGGAGGCACATTGGCTCTTTGGTGTGTATGGAGTGCACCTCGTTGAACGATCGGGCCAATCGATTCAGCAAACCGACCTGATGAAACGAATAGTCGCGATCAACCCGACCGATGGCTGGGTCGCTTTTTATTTTCGTTTCCAGACCGGCCCCAACGTCGTGGTGCGCGCTACTGTCCCGGCGAGGCAACTCCAAGAGACGAAGAGCTCCGCCATGTTTCGCGGCACCTTCGACATTCCTTCGAAGAGCTGGCGCGCAGTCAACGTGCGTCGGGTGACTTTCAAGGAACACGAAGCAATCGAAAGCGCGCTGGCGGCGGATCCGAAAGAATACACTGTCGTATCCAGGAAAGCGGGTGATGTTGCGGCGGATGCCACCGCTCACGGGAACGAACAGATCTATCCGTCCGAAGAGAAACGCTTTAAGGCGCTCGATGAGTTGTTAAACAACGTCTATGCCGCTGACCGCATCCTCCTGCCAGCCGCGCGATTTTCGAGATTAAAAGATGAACAACGCGAGTGGTTGAAGCAACTCGTCGCAGCACCAACACTCACAGATAAAAGCAAATTGATGCAGCAGCGGATCAAGATTTTGCAGGACCTTCTTTGGCAGGACTAGCAAGAGAAGCCAGTGGCGGCTTCAAAGATGGCCGATACGAAAAGCGCCGCGAAAAATCAATCGTCACCTTCGCGCGTCGCCATTTGATTTCGCTGCGTTGCCGCTACGATTCCGCCGGAGATGATCGCAGCAGTCGCTGAAAGGGAAATTGATGCGATCTCCGCCCAGAATCTCGAGCTTCTCGTTTCGTTCTACGCTGACCACGTCGATTTGCTCGATAAGGGGATCGTTAGTAATCAGACAGTCCGAGAGAATTTGCAGCAGTATTTCGATCGCTGGCCAATTACCAAATGGAAGCTCGCCGGCCGTGTGGATGTCAAACCGCTGAGCGCATCAAGATATTAACTTTCATTTGCCGTTACATTTGATGTGGCGAATCCAGCGGCGAATCGCCGGATTGTCGGCACTGGCAATGAGACGCGAATCGTAGTCGTCGATTCGACAGGGACCGCGAAGATCGTTTCCCAGCGCGAAAAAATAATTCGCAGCCGCACGCTGACAAATTCGCGCTAACGCGAACGACAAAGTGACGCAAGTTTCCAACTTGCGCATTAGCCGAACGGGGCAAGTTCGAAACTCGCTTCACATTTGCGATTGCTGACGTGCAACTGTTGGCGTTCGAGAAATCCTCAGGGGTGAGGAGGCCGTCAACCGCCGAAATCTTGCCAGGTTTTGACGCCGCGCATCACTTTTCCGCGGTGGATTCTTCTTCAGCTTTTTGTCCATGCACCGGCCGCCACTTGCGCGTCGCTGCCGATCCAGTAATGCACCGTAACGAGATCCCCGACCTTAGGGTGGGACTCTACCTTGACATTTCCAAGCGAGGCTGATCTCAATCGGCTCCTTGCCTTTTTGGATAGCGATCCATAGGGGAAGCTCGCCGCGAACCACGTTTGCTGGGCAGCAGGTTTCTACAACCGAACCGGTAATTTGATAGGTTTTCTCTTGCGCGAGGGCCACGCCGCTCAATCCCAAACTCACCACCAGTATCAAAGTCCAAGCTGAGATTTTCATAGGTGTTCAACCAAATTTGTCGGCAATTCTAGTCAAGATTTTTGCAACAGGCCGATCCCGGAACAGCCAAATTCACGTCTGAAATCCCACTTCTAAGATCAAATTTTGGCTTTTCGCTTGAACGCGAGTGGAAAAGGCTTCTGCCGCAGTTGCTCTTACTTATTCTGACGTCATGACCAATAGAACGCGAGTGCTTCTCTTGCTCGCACTGATGGTTGTACCGCTGTGCTCGCGCGTAGCGGTGTCGGAAACGCCACAACCTCCGCTCGACCGCAAGTACGTGCTCTTTGGCAGCAGTAATCTGCATCTCTTCTTTCTGCTTTTCCTCGGCAGTCTTTTGGCCGCTCCGCCGCGCGCTTCGCCTCTTGCGCTTCTCTAACGCGATCGGCCGCAGCATTCGGCTGCCAGCTTTTCCTGCGCCGCCCGTTGGCGATCGGCTTGCTCCTGGTAAGTCCGCGCGGCCGCAGCGATTCGCGCTTGTCGTTCTTCCGTTTCCCTACGGGTCGCTTCCGCGACCATGTGCTGCATCTGCTGCTGGAAAGTCTGCTGCTGCGCCAGCATTTTCTTCATCTGCGCCTCCGATAGTGCTCCTTTTTGCTGCGCAAGGTTCGCTGTGTGCCGATCGCTAACCATGAAAGCCCCGCCGACTGCCATCAGCAGGAGGAGCAGACACGCGAGCAAGAGTGGCCGCCGCGTCCAGGCGTATGTTTGCGGCCTCAGGTCTGCAATTGCCGTCTCGACCGAAGTAATGTGGTCGGCAATTGCGGACGCCGATCGTGCTTCTTCAGAACTATTTGCCCCGCTTTGCCGAAGGTTTACGCCAAGACGCCTTAGCAGGCGGCCGCGCCTTAAGTACAGAGCTCCGATTTGAATGGCTCTGGCAATTCTGTTTGCCCAGGCTTTGGCTTTCTCGCCGAACGTAGATCGGCTTCGGCTTCATGCTGCCGGAGCTGTGTGACACGTTGCGCAACTCCGTCGAGTTTGGATACAAGCTCGGCCTGCCCGTCGGCCATACCAGTTGTATATGCCTTCTCGCCCAGCCGCAAATCGGCTCTGGCCAAATCCATCCGCTTCAGCTTCAGCCGACGTAGCTCTTTTCCGAGCACCCGGGCAGCGAGAGCTAGCTTTGTGAGCGATTGGTTCGATGAGTTTCGCGACCTGCATTAGCAGACATAAGTTATTTCTAGTCTGGATCGAGTTCTTCTTTGGTGCCTCGAATCAAGGTGGCTGTCCCGGTTGAGCTTGCAGGTTCCCGGTAGACGAACTTCTTGTCAGTTAAGGTGACAATTGTATGGCCTTGATCTCCTCCCCAGTAAAACTTGCCGTCTTTAACTGACCACGTGGATTTCGTCGTCGCATACTTCCGAGGAACCATATAGATGATGCCGTCGGCTGCGAAGTGATAGCCATGGTGCGGATTACTCCAGTAGCCGATTAGCTTCTGTTTGATCTCGGCGTCGGACATCTTTTCGCCCGCTGGGGCGAGGCAGGTTGCCGTAAGTATAACAGTTAAGATCGCAAATATCTGTTTCATGGGATTTATCCCCTTGCTTGTTTCGTATTCGTGCTGAATTCAGGGCTTTGCTTGCGCTTGTTGCTGCATACAAAATACGTCATTCTTTTACCCGTGAGTGAAAGAACACGGAACCTCGGCTCGAGTAGATGAAGTAATCCTGGTTCAGCAAAATGATCGGCCCGCTCAAATCGCCCTGGATTAGTTGATTCCCTTGGATTCGCCAGTTGCCGTCTATCGGCCCGCCTTCGGTTCCGCACTTGCCATTTGCGCGATAGACATAGGTGCGACGCGGCGACTCCCACTTGCCCACAAGCAGTTGTCTCAGTTTTTTGGAATCAATGTCTTTCGGAGCGGGATGCTTTTGCAATTCCGAGTTGATTGCACCCATGAGTTCGTCGTTCCGCTGACCACTTCGCCGATACTCGCTTACCAACCGGTCAGCGATTTGGGCGAGCTTGGTTACGTAGGTTACTCGCGCCGCTTCGTCGTGTGAACTCTGCTCATATTCCTGTTTTGCCGCTTCAAAGTCCTCTTTCTCTGCTGCCTGGGTCGAGATGCCACCCGCAATCAAGATGAGGACGACTATGCCTACGACTGTTCTTATGATTATTGACCTGTTCATAGCTTTCATTCTGGATCGACTTCTTCTTTGCTGGTTCTGATTAGGGCGAAGGTGTATTCACTTCCGATTTCTCGGAAGACAAAGTTGTTGTCGGTCAGAGTGACGATTGTGCATGGGACATTGCCCCAGTAAAACTTGCCATTTTTAACGTTCCAGCGCTCTATAGTTTGGCCCTGTCCGCGGTCGACATACATTTTGCCGTCGGCGACTATATGGTAAACCTGTTGCGAACTTTTCCAGTAGCCCAATAGTTTTTGCTTAATAGCCAAGTCGGAGGGTTTATCGCCGTTGCCGGTGGAAGTAGAGTTCGCTCGCTTGTACGTATCATGCGCCTCCGATATCTTCCACTCTCTGACTGTTTCCGGCTGGGAAGGATCAACCGTCCCTTCGAAAAAATAACGGGTTTCAATCTCGCTGAACCCTGCCTCGAGCCTACAACGCAACCGGTCTTTTTCCCAACCGCTTGCTCTCAGGGTTAGGAATACTTTGCCGCCCGTTTCGTTGAGACCTTTTTCAGCGATAAATGCATCCGCCTTTTCGTCTAGCTCATTCCACAATCCGTCATCGGGTTGCCTTAGCACCTTCCCCGTCGGCAGAGCAACGATCCACATTTCATCCCCGCCGGGCCGGGAGCTCCTTTGCTTATTGATCGCCACATACTTGCCGTCCGGGCTCCATAGCACTTCGAAGAAGGAGCCTACCGGGCCAACGGACGCCGGGATGCGTGCGATTGCTTTTGCGCCGTTGAATAACACCAGCGCGTCGCTGTTGGGCTCATGTGGACGCATGATTTCCACCGAATAGCTCTTGTCAGGAGAGAAGAGCTTCACGTCGCTCTGCGCCTCGGCGCCAGCGGTGAACGCTGTTAACGAGGCTAGGAGACTAGCAAAGAGTCTTGTCTCGTGAGGGATCGTCTTTGATAAAGCTGTCAAGGGTGAGGAGGCATGGGGCCGCCCATGTCTTGCCACGTCCGTAAGCCGCGCAAGATTTTTTCGCCGGTGGATTCTTCTTGCACCGGTTGTCCGCGAACGGGCCGCGACTTGTGCTTTGCGACCGAAAGCTTGGCGTCACGACAACGACCAAGCACTTTCAGGTTCTGTTTCTCCAGGTCGCTGAACTCATTTTCAATCTCGTCAAAGCTCAACCCGGGACGCGGGTTGTACCACGGAAATTGCTCGAATTGTTTGGTAACCTTCTTGTCCTCAAATTCCGCGCCGTGCCGCGCAAACATCTCGTTAATGGCGTACTTAATTTCGCTTAAGCTCGACTCGTTCACGTCGGACACCGTCAATTCGTCCAAGCGCGTCGCCGGAAATTTTTCACCGGGAAATTCGTTATCCTCAGCGTTTGCAGTCTCCGAATTTTGGACATTTTCACCAACCTCATTTGATTGCTCTCTGACTTGCTCGTTTGCGGAATTATCGGCCATTTCCGTCGGGGCTGGTTGGTCTGGAGCCGGCTCGATTTGTTTCGAGGCGACGTCGTACGTGCACCTCCATGGCTCCGGCACATCCGGATTTTGAGGCGTGGATACAAAAACCACTGAAACATCCACTTTTCGGGAATCGTTCTCCCAGCCGGTCGCGTCGATAGTAGCGCCACGGCGCGGCGTGCCAGGGTCTGCATGCATGGTGCGCAAATAACTTTGCCAGATCATCTCCTGCAGTTGGGAATTTTGCTGGCCTGTACCCTCAACCGGGTCATACTGAACCGAAGAAGTGCCGCCGTGCCGGTAGAGCCGAACGCCGCCGCCTGCGCCCTGGCGTTGGTTCACTGCAATCCATTGATCGTCCGGCGAGACTAATGCCCATGCAGGCTGTTTCGATTCACACAAAACAGTGGTGATACCAGGCCGATGTGCGTCCTCCACCGTAATCCGGCGGATTTTCGTCTTGCGATCGCGGAAATATTTGATCTGAAGATTGCCACTTGGTGACGTAAATTGACGTTCCAGCACTAAATCCGAGGAGGGCGCCGCCGGTACAGCAGGAGCAGGCGGCGTGTTGTTTGGTTGTGACGGCGTAGCTGGCGAGGAGATAATTGTCCGATTCGCGGATTGCAAATTGCCAGCACGGCCTTTCCAACTCGGAAGCCAAACACTAAGGACAACGATATTGCCGGCCAGGAGAACGCCAAGGAAAACCACGACTAGAGTTACCGCGCGACGAGACATGAAGCGATTCCGGCTGGCGTAGCTCAGCTCTCCTGTGTGACGAGGCCCAGTGATTGTACCGTCGGCTCGTCTATAGCTGCCGTGATTTCGAGCTCGTGATCACGCTGGTAGGCTCCCAGAGCATCTCGCGTCTGGTCGCCAAACTGCCCATCAATGTTTCCGGTGTAATAGCCTTGATCCTGCAGCGCTTCCTGAATATTTATAACTACTTCATCAGGCGGCAGATTGTTATAGGCAAAGATCGGGCCATCATAGAGGTAGCCGACAAACGCAGGATCGTAACCCCACGCTGGAAACCAGTAGCCGCCGTCCCAATACCAATTACCGCCCCAATATGGCCCACCTACATACGTGACGGTGCTGTAATGGGAGCGCCAGTACCCGCGATCGTGCCAGACACGATGGTATCCCGCGTACAACGCATGCGTATTCCGGTAGCGTAATCCGCTTCGCCAATGAGCTGGTTGATTATGGACAGCAAGGCGATTGTTAACCGGATGAGTAGCCGACAGTTTGGCCGCGCGATTATTTTGGCGGCTGGCTTGAGTAGGAGCGTTCGACACATTAGCGGCAGCCTGATGGTGCGAATTAAGACCGTGTTGGGCGCTCTGCTGATGTGCGTTTAAACCGTGTTGCCCGCTAGATTGACCTGCGCTTAACCCACGTTGCGTGTGAGCGGCGTTTCCTGCGGACTGAGCATTGTTGTTGCTGAAATTGTGCTGCTGTCCCATGCCTGCGCGAGTGGACATTCCGCTCCCACTCGCATGCGGTGCTCCTGCACTTGAATGCGGGAACCCGCCACCAGGATGCGCTGCTGCTCGGGAGCCGCCACCGCCACTAGAATGCGCTGCCGCCTTGCTGCCGCCTCCCGATTTTTGTTTACCCGCCAAGGCGAGTTGTGGCGCGATCAACGTCAGGGAAACACAAATACAAATGAATGCTCTCATGAATTGCACCTCCACTTCTTTCTACGGGAACAGCGAAACTAAGTTCGCCTCATTGTTGGAAGTTTGGCAGTCCATGCGTTGGCAAGCCTAAATCACGGTCCGACCAGATTTTTTTCGCGAAAGCTGTAATTTGGTCTTGCGCTAGCTGCCAACATCAGTTGCAATCAGGCGGCTAGATAAATTGTGGAACTGCACAAGCTGCTGCAAAGGAAACCGGCGCGCGTCCGAGTCGGCTAGAGCTTCCGTATGCCAACGAACCTGACCCCCAGATTCCGAATCGGGCACGTCCTGTTCATCGACGTGGTGGGATATTCGAAACTGCTCGTTAACGACCAAACGAGAGTGGTTCGCCGATTGAATGAGCTTGTGCAGGGAACGGAGCAGGTCCGCCTGGCCAGCAAGAAAAACAAACTGCTGCGGGTCGCAACCGGCGATGGGATGGCGCTGGTTTTTCGCGATAGCCCTGAATCTCCCGTGCGATGCGCATTAGAACTTGGCCAGGCACTAAAGAAGGAGACGCCGCTAATCCCTATCCGAATGGGAATCCATAGCGGCCTCCTGAATGAAGTCATGGATGTGAACAATCGCATGAACGTAACCGGCGCTGGAATTAACATCGCCCAGCGCATCATGGATTGCGGAGACGCTGGCCACATCTTGCTTTCGAAGCATGTAGCTGAAGATCTCGAGCACGACGAGCGTTGGCGGCCTTGTTTGCATGACCTGGGGCAATGCGAGGTTAAACACGGTCTCCGGGTTGAGCTGGTCAACCTCTATAATTCGGAAGCTGGCAATCCGCAGTTGCCTGAAAAAATTCGGCGGACCCGCAGAAAGCGCGTTGCAAACTCAGCGTTAGTCCTAAGC
>JBKPBY010000009.1:0-31568 GCA_046727075.1 bacterium
CCCAGACCGCCGCATTCACCCACCAACCAGTCGCGTAAAGTCTGCCCCGGCCGGTATCGACATCGGCGCTTCCACTGCGTTTGAAATTTACCCAGGCATGGGAATACCCACCGAAGAGACCAACGGCTAGTTGGTCGGTGATGAGATAGTCGATGCCTGCGGACATACCTCCGGTGGTAAAGTGGTAACCTTGAGCTGACCCGGTGCTGTTACCATGCACCCAGTCTCCCCAGCCATTTGCCCACACCCCAAAGCGTGGTGTTGAGGGAACAGGTGGAGGAGGCTGTTCTTTGCCGACGGTTTCTTTGCCTGTAATGGGCGGCTGCGGAGCTGGTGCGGCTGGAACCATGCCCCGCTGAATTTGAGTCATCCGGTCATCGAGATTAAATCTCTGGATATTGGCTCCAGAGAACGGGATTTCAAAAAGAGCCGTTAATTGCTCTGCAGTCGGCTCGAGAATTCTCACCACCTCCTCTTCGGGAATGGGTGCTTCTGGGTCGACCGGCGGAAGTGTCACGGTAGGGTCATCCTCCTCAATGGTACCCGGCGGTGTCGTTGGTGGGACCTCAACGTAGGTGAGCAAAGCCCCGTTGCCGAGATGGTCGACGACCAGCCGGAGGCGGGGATTATTGTTGAGGTTGTCAGTGACCTTGGAAAATTCGCCGAATAGGCTCTGACCCTGACCTCGGGTTGCCACTATGGGTGGGCCGAGGCCTGACTCTAGAACTGCAAAGGAGTCTTCGGCTTTTGGTCGAAAAGTAGAGCCCACCAGCTGGTTGATAACCAACTGTCCATCGACATGAGCGTCACCACGGTCGGCGTAACGGTCGTATTGCTTCCCCTTGGTTCCGCCGATTCCAAGCTGCAAGAAGCCGTCCGACTTTTGGGTATATTCGCCATCTACGTTGATTGCCAGCGGTTGGCCAGTCCGGAAGGACGTTGTCCGTAGCGTGGGGGGTGTGGAGGTACTCGTCAGACTCCCGGTACCCACAACGACGTCTCCTTTGCCGAGAGCAGAGGATGTTTCTTGGCTGGACCCAACCGGCACCCCTGCAACGATGGCTCCGTTGTTGATTTCCAGTCCTCCTGGAAAAGTATTGTCTCCGAGCAAGGTCAGCGTCCCGGTGCCAACCTTGACGAGAGAGCCGCCTCCCTTGATGACACCGCTGACTTCCGTCGAGAGATTATTAGAGCCGACAGTTAGCTTCGTTGAGGGAAGAATATACTCCCCCGCGCCCGCGATTGAGCCAGCGGTGTTCTCGTTGAGCCCGGGGGAAAAATCGACAATGGCGGTGGGGTTGTTGTTGTTGATGGTGGCGTTGCCGCCCGTGGCGTTACCGAAAGATTCGAGCAAGGCGGGGCGGTTGTCGCTATTAAGGTCGGCGTTGAGGTTGATGATTGCGTTGGCGGCCGTGGTGTTTTGTTCGAAAATGACAGTGTGGTCGCCAGTCGTCCCCGCGCCGGGGTTGAGGTTGATGGTTGCGTTGGCGGCCGTGCTGTTGCCACGGAAAATGGCCTCGTGGTGGCGAGACATCGCCGCGCCGGCGTCGAGGTCGATGGTGGCGTTGGCTGCCGTGCCGTCCTCGTCGAACTCGATGAATTGACCCGTAGTAACGGTGGTAGCGTGGCCGGCCGAGGTGGTGCTCGGGGTGTTGGCCCCAGATTCGACCCCAAATTCGATGGTGCCATTTGTGTTGATGTTAGCGTTGCCGGCCGTGCTGTTCCTGAAGAAGAGGAGGTCACTGCCATCGTCGATAATTATGGTGGCGTGGCCGGCCGTGGGCGACCCCCCCGTTTCCGAAGTCGATCGCAATGTTGTTGATGGTAGGGCTGCCCTTGATGCCCTCGCCCCTGAACACGAGGGTTGGAAAAGTGGAGGTGGAGAAGTCATAGTGCGTTCATCACCAAAGTCGGCACTGATATTCTGACCATTATCCCGTCCGCCGGCCCAGCTTCCAGAATCTACACTGGTGGGACTACGCTCGATACAGGCATCCTCGAAATTGGCTCTCTCAATCCAGACTCTCCCAGTAAAACTCCCCTTGGAACGGGCAACCTGGCGCTCGATGGGGGCATTCTTCGGACCACGAGTCAGAGCGTTAACCCGGCTATTCCCAACGTCGGTGAACCGATCACGATTAACGTGCAGGGCGGCTATACGCAAAAAGCGGCGGGACCCTGGCGCTCGGAATCAGGGGAGTAAATGGTGAAGAATACGACCGTGTCGAGGTCCGTGGTACCGCTCATGTCGATGGAAAGTTGGTTATCAACCGGCTGGGCACTTTTCGACCGAAAGCTGAGGACTCTTTTATAGTTCTAGAGTCAGGCATCAACACTCGCGGTGGTCAGAGCCTGTTCGGCGAATTTAGCGAAGGAAACATCACAGACAACCTCAATAGGGATAACCGGCTCCGGCTGGTCGTCGAGCACGAGCTTAACGGGGTTTTGCTCACCTACATTGAGGTCAAACCAACGACACCGCCGGGTACCACCCAGCCGCCGGTTGTGGAGGATGACCCTACCGTGACACTTCCGCTGGTCGACCCAGAAGCACCGATTCCCGAAGAGGAGGTGGTGAAAATTCTCGAGCCCACTGCAGAGCAATTAACGGCCCTTTACGAAATCAGCTTCTCAGAAGCTAACATTCAGCGCCTTAACCTTGACGACCGGATGAGCCAGATTCAGAGAGGTTTCGTTGCCCCAGCTCCACCGGTTCCGGTACCGCCCCCGACGGGCAAAGAAGCAGTAGGAAAAGAAGTAGTAGGAAAACGGCCGCCTGCGCCTGTCTATCAGCCGGGGCCACGCTGGGGAGTGTGGGCTAATGGCTGGGGGACTTCGTCAATATCGACGACACTACCCTGGCAAAAGGCTATCGCTTCACCACCGGCGGCTTCTCTGCTGGAATTGACTATCGCATCACCGAGCACTTAGCGGTCGGCTTATTCGGCGGATATTCCCATAGCTGGACCGATTTCCGGCCAGGAAGCGCCGATGTTGATACCGGCCGCGGCGGACTTTATGCCACCTATTTCAACCAAGGTTGGTGGGTAAACGCTGCGGTTTGGGGTGGATATAACGACTATAGCACGAGCCGACAGGGAGTGGCGTCGCTAGCCAACGGAAGCACAAATGGGTATGAAATTAGTACGTTCGGCGAAGCCGGATACAACTTCCATTGGAGGGACTTAGTCTGGGGGCCGCTTGTGGCAGCGCAGTACACTGAGCCCATATCGATAGCTTTAGCGAAAATGGATCGCTGATTCCCCTGAATATCCATTCTGGCTCAAAGGAATCACTCAGGACCGATGTTGGAGCGCAGGCCTCTTATATTTGGCACGTGGGCAAGAGCACCGTAATTCCAGGGCTGAAGCTGGCCTGGGAACATGAATATCGCTACACACGCCTGGATATTACTGGGTCAGCTCCAGCATTGAGCGGAGCAACCGCAACGTTCATTTGGCCTTCCGTGGGCCACGATTCTCTCATTATAAACGCGAACGTAGGCGTCCAGTGGACCCCAAGAATCGCAACGACTATCGGCTACGATGGCCAGCTTGCCCGCGATAATTACAGCTCACACGCGGTTGCGGGAACTTTTAGTTACAGTTTCTAACGATACGAGGGCAGCAGCCATGCACATCGAGAGGGCCGCTACGGCGAGGTTCATCCGAGCTGCAGAGTAGAGCCTATATTCAAGACGCAATCGGTAGGGCGAATTTTGTTTGGTCGGCTTCCTCGGCGGCGGCTTGGGCACCTTCGCGACAAACCGCCAAGAAATGGCGGCGAAGCTGAAATTCTAGTCAGCGTTTAGCCTGCAGATTATCCGCGCATCACTCCTTCTTCTAGGCCACTTTTTCGGCCTATCAAAAACCCAAAGGGGTAAGGAGACCATCGACCGGACGCTTTCTCACGGAGCCCTCTACCATTGAGTGTTGCCAAAACACGCCAAAGAGCCACAGCTATAACGCGTCCAACGGCTTAAGGGTGAACGGCGATAGCCAAGGTTCTCTGCGCGGCCGGTTCGGAGCACGCGCAGGCCTGCATCTTGAAACCTGCGGCCGGCTGGTATTCTAGCCCTTCGCAGGCGTTTTCTGCGTTAATGAGTTCCTCGGTGGCGACCGGGTGACTACCAACCAGACCCAGTTCTTCCCGACTCAGAGCGGCCCTGCAGTCGACGTTACAGCCGGCGTAAACGCTCGCATCACCGACTCGCTTTATATGTACGGGCAGTACGAATACGAAAACGCTGACAAATTGCGAATACCTTGGACGGTCAACGTAGGACTACGATGGCAATGGTAACGGGCCGCTGGAACGTCAATCCGTCCGTTCACTAAACAGACGCTCATGAAAAACGATGGACCGTTTTCCCACTGCGCTGTTAGCAGGATTATGCCTGGAGGCCTTCCCTGCATGCCGAGTTTCTTCACAAAGTTGAGCTTGGTTACCGCTGTATCGGGCGTTTCCAGATAAATGTTGTGAGCGTACGGATAGGAACCGGATGCCGAAACAAGTCTGGCCGCGGTGTGTTACCCGAGACTTTGATGTTGGCGTTGGCCGCGGTGCTTGCGCGAGGTTTTTACCGCCCCCCATTTGTCCCAGATCCAGAATTCACGCGAGTCGACCTGAGCGCGCTTCAAGGGAAGGCTGCGGACTCAACCGTCCATCGTAATCCAGACTAGCGCCAAGCAGCAAAATTAGAGTTCTGCCTTCTCCTGCTGCGGGTTCGATTCCCGCCCGGGACAGACTAGGACGCCGCCATCGAGCGACATCGCCGTCACCGCCGTGATCTGAATTTCCGCGAGATCGTGCAAGAAGGGGATCGCAGAATTCTCATTCGGTAGATCGGGGTTCCACAGCTCACTTAAGAACCTTTCTGGAAAATTACATTTTCGAAAGGTTGGCCGGAACCCTTTGACTTCCGCGCATCCTGTAATAGATGGCCCGTTTTTCACCTGCAACTGCGGCCGCAGGCTCTGCCTTTTTCCGACGATGTTTAAGCATCTCAGACTCTATTGGCTGACGGCCAGGCCAATCAGCGTTTACCTCAATGGCGAGCAATGGCTCGTCCTTCAGGGCATTCTTCAATTAGCAATCTACAAATGTGAAGCGAAGATCGCCGCATGGGCTTATCCGGACGATCGGGCCAAGCGCCGTCGCCTAGGTCAGGATGTTGTCGCGCTACTACGCACGATTCGAAAAAGCGGAGTGTTGACAGATCCTGTACTCAGAGATTCTCCGCAAATGGTGACAAGCTTGCAATTTTCGCGCAGAGCCTTGGTCAACATTTGCCTGGTGACGCAGTACGTCCGGCGTTACGAGCTACCCACTGCGGTCATGGAAACTGTCGAGCCTTTTGAGATCGCCAAGTGCGGCAATGTCTACAAGGTAGTAACTCAGATCGAAAAGGCTCTGGAGAGATTAGTGGAGAAAACCTAACTGACGCGGCGGCACCGCAGTGAACGCCGAGAATAATTAGCCCTACAAAAAGGCGTCAGCGAAGCGTTCACGTTTCCTACCCAACCTGGGCACTCTCCAACGAGGTTAGTAGTCGCCGGCGCCCACACTGTTCCAGGCGCCACGAGAACCGCGCCCTCGTCGACCACCGCCGCCAGATTCTTGACTTGTATTGCTGTTTGCCGCAGATCGCGAAAATGCGGCGTTCGGATCAGTAATCTCGTTTCTTCCTGCTGATCCGCTTTGGCACCCTGTAAGTGATCCGATTGTTACGCACAGAGAAATGAAAACTGCCGCCGATACTAATTCCTTACGCATAAACAACAACTGACGGAAAACTGATGAATGCAGTTTCGATGTCTTTCAAATCAAAAAAACTGCTGAACGATACGCCGTGCTTCGGGTCAGACGCCTTCCCGAATATCGGAAAATGCGTAAGCTGCTCCCATGAAGTCCGACAGTTCCCGAATACCGGTCATTATCGACACCGACCCAGGCCAGGATGACGCCGTGGCCATCCTTTTCGCGTTGGCTGCAAAGGATCAATTGGATGTTCTCGGTATCACCACCGTTTCCGGGAATGTGCCTTTAGGGCTGACAACTCGGAATGCTCGGATCATCGTGGATTGGTCGGGCAGAACAGATGTGGGTGTCTACTCTGGATGCGCGCGTCCGCTGTTGCGGCCTCTGTACACGGCAGAAAGTGTCCACGGGAAGGAAGGCTTGGAAGGTGTTCCTTTGCACGAACCAAAGACTCCCCTGCACGAAAAACACGCAGTCGACTTCTTAGTCAGTACTCTCTCCCAGGCTCCCGACCACGCGATTACGATCTGTTGTATCGGGCCGCTAACCAACCTCGCATGTGCGCTTACTCAAGCCCCAGAGATCGTCCGCGGGATAAAAGAGCTGGTCATCATGGCAGGCGCTTACTTCGTTCGAGGGAACACCACTCCAACTGCTGAGTTCAACATTTACGCCGATCCACATGCTGCGGCCATCGTGTTTGCCAGTGGCGTACCAATCATTGTTATTCCTCTCGATGTGACCTATAAGGTGCTGGCTACGAGCGCCCGGATAGAAAGCCTGAGAAATGTGGGCAACAATGCCGGCCGGCTGATTTCCCGAATCCTTACCTGCTACGAGCGAAGGACGACGGCGAAATCCGATTCACCAGAGGGCCCTCTCCACGATCCTTGCACGATCGCGTACCTCATTGAGCCGACCCTGTTCTCTGGCCGGCACGTAAATGTGAGCGTCGAGACCAGCAGCGAATTAACGCTCGGAGAAACTGTAGTGGATTGGAATAGACGGACGCCTCATGCACCGAACGCCCTTTGGATTACAGAAGCCGATTCAGACCGCTTCTTTTCGTTGCTGACCAGGTTCGTGTCACGATTGCCATGATCCGATTTCGCAAGACGCTCACTTTTTGCTATGAATGAATATCATCCGTAAGAGTATAGTCGCAGATGGCTAACACCTCCCCCGTCTTCTCCCCATCACGTGTCGTCAACATTGACGATTTACGAACCATCGCCAAACGTCGCGTACCAAAGGTAGTTTTTGATTACCTCGACGGAGGCGCGGACGCCGAGATTACATTGCGGGAAAACTGCAAAGCTTTCGAGAGTGTTACTTTCCGGCCGGCCCACGGACTGCCAGTATCAAAGTGCGATCTGCGAGCTCGCGTATTGGGCTGGGATATCTCGTTCCCCGCGATTCTCGCTCCGGTCGGGTATAGCCGGCTGATGCATCCCACCGGAGAAATAGCTGCAGCGCATGCCGCCGGCCAAGCGGGCACCGGGTACATCCTCTCCACACTTTCTGGGCATCCTTTGGAAAAAGTCAGAGCCGCTTCATCTGGACCCGTCTGTTACCAGCTCTACTTACTGGGCGGACGCGAAGCGGCAGAGGGAACGATCCAGCGCGCCCAGACAGCAGGCTGTTCCGCTTTGGTCATCACTATCGATACCTCCGTTTCAGGATTGCGTGAACGCGACTTTCGGAACGGAATGAAAGAGCTAATGGGCCAAGATCCATTCGCCAAAATCCCTTTCTTGCCAAACCTCCTGGCGCATCCGGGATGGCTCATCGGCTTTTGGCGCGACGGAGGAGTACCTAAACTAGCCAACGTCGTCATTCCCGGACAGGGTCCAATGCCAATGACAGATGTCAACACGGCTCTATCGCAGTCGGCGTTCACCTGGGAAGATATGAAATGGATCCGAAAGGCCTGGCAGGGCCCGATTGTGATCAAAGGGGTTCTGACCGCAGACGATGCTCGGCGCTCGGTCGACCAAGGTGCAGCCGCTATCGTGGTCTCCAATCATGGAGGACGTCAACTCGATGGCGTTTCCGCCACATTGCGAGTGCTGCCGGAGGTTGCAAAGGCGGTCCAGGATCAGACCGAAGTGCTGATCGATGGCGGCGTACGACGCGGCAGTGACATCGCTAAAGCAATTTGTCTCGGAGCTCGCGCAGTGCTGATCGGCCGCGCCTATGCCTATGGACTTACCGCCGCCGGCGGGCCCGGTGTAACACGCGCAATAGAAATCCTGAAAGCCGATTTCGAACGCACGCTGAAGCTGCTCGGCTGTACATCGATCGCGGATCTCAATCGGTCACACGTCCAGGTACCTTGGGAGTTAGGCTGAAGAGAACTCGCTGATCTCGCCCCTGCTATTTACCAAACGAGCGGGACCAACCGCTACCGGAATAATAAACAATGCCGCGCGTAATCAAACATCCTGACGTACGTCGCTCCGAACTTCTCGACCAGGCACTTGGTCTGTATCTCTCGCGCGGCTACGACAATACCAGCCTCAACGATGTCATCGCTGAAGCCGGAATGTCAAAGGGGGCCTTCTATCACTATTTCCCTTCCAAAGAAGCACTCCTGGTCGCCATTGCCGACCGGTTCGGACGCCAAACTCTAGCCGAACTAGAGGATGTGTTTAACGCGCCTGATCTCGATCCGCTGGGACGCCTGAATGCGTTTCTCGGTCAGGCGCTGCGAATTAAGACTGATATGGCGCCAGCCGCCTGGATTGTTTTCGGCGCGCTCTTTCGTCCGGAAAATCAACTGCTATATCAACGCATCGTCATCGCGTCGGAAAGTTTGTTCAGACCGGTGCTCACCAAAATGATCGCTCAAGGTGTTAAGGAAAAAATCTTCCACACTTTTGATCCAGAGGGAGTCGGCGACATGCTACAACAGTTTGCATCCAGCACCTACCCGTTCGTAACCCGCGCAATGGGCGCTGCGAATGAGAAGGAGAGGCAAGAAATCCTCAAGGCGTATCACAAACGCTTGAGGCTCCATGGAATTGCGATCGACAGAATCCTTGGTCTGCCAGATGGCACGTTGCGTGTTCCTACCCTTCACCAGCTGAAAAAACTGATGGCTACCCTCCCTGGCTGGAAGTCTTGAGGCGCGGTACTTTCTACGCACCGGCCCAAACCCAAAGATCCAACAGATGCGCTGAGTCCCTTGGCGAATTCAGCGCCTCCAAAAAAGGAAAGGAGACCAAAAACAACCGCCACCACCATCGCTACGACAACAAGGAGCGGCCAGTGGAAACGGGTAGCTTGGCGTTGTCATCCAATCTCCAGTGAAGCGATCTTGTCATTTGCCAGAGTAAACTTAAAGTCGAGCTCAACCGGGCTTCCAGGAAAGTTACCAGTTAACCGGCTCACGACTATTACGACGTTAGCGTTCTGTGTGGCGCCGAGAGGCTCTAACACATACTGATACTTTCGATCAGCCTCTTTCTTCCATGATATGACCGCATCGAGTCCGCGATAGGTCCGTCCTTCGTCATGCACGAACGCATCGTCAGCAAAGCAAAGAGCCAGCATTTGTGCATCCTTCGCTTTCTCCGCTGCCAGGAAGATCGCTACCGGCGGCGGAACCTCAAGCGACCTTTGGTCATCTTGGTTTGTCGGTTGCATAGCGAGAGTGTCGTCCCGTACTGACATTCCAGCAAGTACGCACAATAAAGTGTGTTACTGTTAAATAAGTATGTCGAAACAATATACTCCAGTGTCGGCAGCTCACGGTGTGGAAGCAGCGCTCCACCTTCTCGAGGGCCGCTGGAAACTTGTCATTCTCTTCCACTTGTTCGGAGGCAAGGTGATGCGCTTCTCCGAGTTGGAACGCGCAATTCCCAGCGTCACACAGAAGATGCTCGGCCAACAACTCCGCCAAATGGAGAAAGACGGCATCGTTGTTCGCAAAGTGTATCGCCAGGTGCCTCCCAAAGTGGAGTACAGTCTCACCCCCTGGGGTCAGGCTCTTTGTCCAGCCCTGGACGCGATCTTGAAGTGGACCGACCTTCGGCACCAACCAGCCAGCCAATCCGGAAAATCAACCCGCTAACGACCCATTCCCATAGATCATATACGCCATATAGGTCCTATCCGTCCCATTGGTCCCATCCTACCTCGCCTAACTCCTTCACCTGCAACGACACAATCTTCGCGCGGCCCTTATCCGGTTCATAGATCTCCTGACGACCCACCTCGATGAATCCTTCCTTCTCGTGAAACCGCAATGACACAGGATTGGGCGGATCGACATTAATCTCACAGACAAGCCGAGGAATTCCGCGACCCCGAGCATATTTTTCGAGCTCTGCGTAAAGGCTCGCCGCCAGACGTCGCCCTCTGAACGCATCGGAAACAACAATCCGATCGATATACGCAAAATTATCGTACCGCGCCTTAAACCAAAGAAAATTCGGGCTGTCGTAGATTGCTTCCGGTAAGAAAGCCAAAAGGAAACCCGCAACCGTCTCCGCCGACACGGCGACTCGAAAGAACACTGGCTCTTTGGATAGCCGAGTCAGTTTAGCTAAATCGAGCGGACTCAAAAACCGCACGGAGGCTTCGTTCAACGTTAAGACCGCCGCAAAATCAGAGTGCACAGCGTTGCGGAACAAAACGTCAGTCATGACGTGATGATATGTAGAGGAAATGAGGTAGCAACAACGCAGCTAGCGTATGCCTCATCCACCGAGTCCTGAATCGGTTCTGCCATTCGTAGTATTAATAGAAGCCTCTTACCATCATGAAGGAAATTGTCTTCTCCAGCACAACCCGGCTCGCCACTGCAATCCGGAAACGCAAGATCACGACGCAAGAAGCGCTGGACGCGTTTCTTGCTCAGATCAACAAACATAACCCGGCACTGAACGCTGTTAACATCATCGGAGCGGATCAAGCCAAAGAACGGGCACACACGGCAGACGAAGCGTTGGCCCGTGGCGAGCTCTGGGGTCCACTTCAGGGAGTTCCTTTTACTTTGAAAGACTCGCATTCGACCGCTGGTATGCGGACCACGATCGGGTTTCCACCTTGCGCTGACAAAGCTTACGAGAGGATTTCAAAGCCCGCCTGGCTATTGACGATTTCCGCGAACGCTTCAGTGTCCTTGATTAGTAAACCCGTCTTAAGATGATTCGAATCAGACCGGCGCGAGTTGAGGATGCCGAAGGTATTATCAAAGTGCTGAACCCGTTAATCGAGTCGGGTGACTACACGGTGTTAGATCGAACATTAACTATCGACGAGGAAAGAACCTTTATCAGCAATTTTTCCGCTCGCGGCATCTTCCATGTTGCTGAACAAACCTCCGACGGCACCATCGTGGGACTTCAAGATGTTGAACCTTTCGGGAGTTACACTGACGCCTTCGCACATGTCGGCGTCATTGGCACTTTTGTCTACCCTGGCGGGCACAAGCAAGGAATCGGCCGGCTCCTCTTTGAGGCAACGCGCCTCGCCGCTCGCGAAAAAGGCTATGAAAAATTCTTCGCCTTCGTTCGAGCGGACAACCCGGGCGCATTGTCATTCTACAAACGAATCGGATTCGAAACTATCGGCGTCGCCAAGAATCACGCAAAGATCAAGGGCAAATACATCGACGAGGTCATGATCGAACGCCTGATCTGACAACTAACCGCTAACAAACCGTTCCTTCCTTTGCGGCTTTGCGCCGCGCCCGCATTCGCCAGTAGCGGAAGCATTGCGGGCAGGTCTTGGCGTGAGATCCTCTCGCCGTCTCCTCATTCAGTTCCCGGCGTTTCTATTGTTGCGACTGCGGTTTCAATTATGTCAATTCTAAGTAACCGTAATGGCAAGACCAGTCTCTATTCCGGATGAAGTGATCCTCGAGGCAGCACGACAACTCTTTCTGGAGCGCGGATCAGATGTCCCAACAAACGAGATCGCTGCGCGTGCCGGCGTCTCTCATGGGATCATTTTCAAACGGTTCAAAACAAAACGCGCGCTCTTTAATGCGGCAATGAACGTAGCGACCGACTGGGATAAGGCTCTGCCGGCGTTGCTCAATGCGAACATCGGTAAAAGAGCGGTCGAGACAGCCCTCATCGAGGTCGGAAACCTATTTGTAGAAAAGTTCCTTGTCCTGATCCCTACCTTGATGATGTCCTGGAGCACCCGCCCCGAGAGTCGAGCTCAGGAACAAGCGGAGGTGCGAGACACCAGAAACCGCGCCGCGCACTCTCTGCGGGTTGTCAAAGCAATCACCAGCTACCTGGAGTCAGAGCACAAGCTAGGTCGGATCGGAAAAGCCGACTTTGATGTCGTTGCTCAAGCGTTTGTCGGCGCTCTCTGGTATCACTCGTTCTTACAAGTGACGCTTGGCGGCAAACGCTCCGCCAATCATCGACTCTACGTAACCCGCCTGGTTCGTCTGCTCCTGTCTGGAACAGGCAAAGCTCGCGCCAGCTGAGCTGCCGGGCGGCAGGACTGCGCCGGTGAGGCTCGGTCGAACCGCCCCGGCACCGGGGCTCGGGCGTGCCGGTAAAATCAAACTAAAACGCGCAGCCAGTAATTAATGATTGACTAGTCACTTACTTCGACCAAATTTAATTCAAATGAATAACTTGAAAGGATTTTCCTTATGATCCTAGTCACTGGTGCAACCGGAAATATTGGTGCTGAGTTGGTGAAACAGCTGGCCGCAACTGCTAAGCCGTTACGCGTTGTTACTCGTAACGAAACCAAGGTTTCTCATCTCGATCCTCGCATCGAACGGGTGATTGGCGATCTTCACGACCCGTCCGTCGTCCGAAAAGCGGTTCAAGGGCTTGAACGGATTTTTCTGCTTCCGTTCTTATTCGACAGCGATCACGCACCGGAGCGATTGCTGCTGGAGGAAGCTAAAAAAGCCGGTGTTAAGCATGTAGTAATGATCTCCAGCGGAGCCGTTCGATTAGATGTCAAAGGAATCGCTCGTTTGCACCGAGAGAAAGAACAACTTGTCCAGGAGTCCGGAATCCTGTGGACGTTTCTCCGTCCTGGCGCCTTTATGTCCAACGTGCTTCAGTGGATCCCGACCATCAAATCGCAGTCCAAGGTATTCAACCCAACTGCTGATGGTAAATCGGCACCGATCTCCCCGTCCGATATCGCTTCGGTAGCAGCCCTTGCTATGACCGCAAACGGCCATGAAGGGCAAGCATATGAACTGACCGGCGCCCAATTGTTGAGCGTTCATGACCAGGTCCGCATCCTAAGTAATGTTCTCAATAGGCCGATCCAATGCGTCGATATCCCAATCGAGGCTGGCTTGGAAAATTTACGCGCTGCCGGGATGCCGCAACTGATTGTTGATAGCCTAGCGATAATTTGGGCTCGCCTCCGGGAAGGCAAAGGAACCTTCCAAACAGATCAATTCCAAAAACTGACCGGAAAATCACCTCAGACTTTCGAAACCTGGTGCCAAGAGCATCAGTTTGCGTTTGCGTCGTAACATTTGAAGGTGCTGTCCGGTGAACACCGGACACGCGCCTTCCGCGCAATGTTATATGAATGCAATGAGATTACTCGTCCTCGGAGCAACAGGAGGGACAGGCCTGCACATTGTCGACCAGGCAGTCGAACACGGACTCTCCGTCACAGCGCTTGTTCGATCTCCAGACGCTCTCAAAAGGTTTGGCGACCAGATCACAGTCATCCGTGGAAATCTGTTGAGCAGCTCCGAGCTCCATCGAGTCATCGAAAATCGCGACGCAGTACTGTCAGCCTTTGGCCCGCGCCAGCCTATAGACTGACGGACAAACCGCGAACCGGCAAATATCGCGTCGGCCAAGGTGGTCTTCCGCCGTTCGGTCTGAGCATCTCGCGCGCAGACGTTGCCGATTTTATGCTGCGAACGATACAAGATCCCGCCTCTAACAAGAGGGTAATAGGCGTATCAAATTAGGTCTAAATGCCTCTTCCTATTCCATGCAAAGACATAGTCTCCCGGTCTTCTTCCTAAGCTAGATCTTCAGCCGATCGCTTGCAAAGCTCTGATGCCTCAACTATGGAGTCGTCCAGGTGAAACGTCTGGTGCAAGCGCTCGGGCATAACAGTCTGGCCACCGTTGTCGGCCTGGGCGACTTTGCTACGTTCACATCACGAGCACTGGTCGCCACGCGTACTGCGCGCGGCTTGGCAGGTCGCTGGATACGGGCGGTTCATGAACAGGGCGTTCGCTGCGTCCCAGTGGTGGCAGTCGTCGGATTGTTTTCCGGCCTGGTACTGGGGCTTCAGGGCTATTATGTCTTAGCGCGTTTCGGATCGGCGGGAATGTTAGGCACATTTGTTTCACTCACGCTGACCCGCGAGCTCGCTCCAGTGCTTGCGGCAATCATGATTGTCGGCCAGGCCGGCTCAGCGATTGCCGCCGAAATTGGTATCCAGCGTAATAGCGAACAGATCGACGCCCTTATAACAATGGGGATCGATCCGCTCGGCTACCTGATCACACCGCGGTTGCTTGCCTCCTTGATTGTATTCCCCATTCTGGCCGTGACTTTTGTACTGGTCGGTATTGGGGGTGGATATCTTTCCGGATCTGTATTGCTTGGGCTCGATCCAGGGGTTTACTGGTCCGCAGTTCATTCGGCAGTTCGGGTTGCAGATGCTCGCGAATGCCTTTTGAAAGCGTTTGTTTTTGGTGTGATCACGATCGCCATTTGTTGTCACAGCGGCTTTACCACGCACCGCAGAGTCGGGGTCTCCGGTTCCCGTGCTGTCAGCGTCTCAACTACCAGAGGAGTAGTGCTCTCTTGTATCGCCACGCTGGCGGCAGACTATTTGATTACCTCTTTCCTTGTATGACCCATGCATCGGCCAGTCCTTTGCTGGAGATCAGCGGACTGCGAAAACAGTTCGGCGAGCATATTGTTTTGGCCTCAGTCAGCCTGACTGTTGACCGGGGAAGTATCGTTTCTCTCTTTGGACGAAGCGGTTCAGGAAAAACTGTTTTCCTGAAATGTGTCGCCGGTATTCTGGCTCCAGACAGGGGCGAAGTTCGATTTGAACGGAATCAAGTAGATGGACTTCGCGGACGCTGCAGCTATTTGTTTCAGGGAAACGCCCTTTTTGATTCGCTTACCGCACTAGAAAATGTCGCTCTGCCACTGGAACAAACTACCCGCTCCAATAAATGCGCAATTGAGCGTGCCTCCCGCGAAGCTTTGAAAAATCTCGGACTAGAAGCATTCGCAAATCATTTCCCAACCGAGCTTTCTGGCGGAATGCAGAAGCGACTGGCGCTTGCTCGAGCGTTAGTGACCCGCCCGGAGCTGGTGCTTTTCGATGAGCCGACGGCTGGTCTCGATCCGCTTGCGCGCAATGCCGTTTTTAAAATGATCGTCCAGTACAAACAGGAATTTGGATTTACCACCATTATCGTGACGCACGATGTTCCGGAAGCGCTCGCGGCGAGCGACCGGGTTGCTTTGCTTGAAGAGGGCCGAATCTGCTTTGAGGGCAGCCCAACCCAGTTCGCCTCTTCCACCGATTCCGTTGTCCGAGGTTTCAGCGGCAACATCAATTCGCTCCGAACCAGCCTCGACACAAAGTCGCCAGAATGAAGCAGTCCAACATAGAATTATCAGTCGGTGCGTTTGTTCTTATAGGTCTAGCAGCGGTTGTGTGGTTCGCGCTGCAGGCCGGAATGGGTGCGGGAGTCGGTGACCCGACCTATCAAGTGAAGGTGCGATTTGCGAATATCGGAGGACTCAAACCTGGAAGCCAAGTCCTCATTGCGGGAGTGCCGGTCGGTCGCGTAAAAAAAATCGATCTCGATTCCCAATACGTTGCAATTGTTCTGTTGGACGTGAGCCGACGTGTGCGCCTTCCTTCTGACACGATTGCATCGATCAAAACGACTGGTCTCATCGGAGATAAGTATATCTCCCTTGCGCCAGGCGCAGACGGCAAAGACGTTCCACCAGGAGGAATGATAACTGATACCGAATCAGCGGTAGACCTTGAATCGATTATTAGCCGATTCACTTTCGGCAACGTTTCATCCTCGCCCTCACCTTCCCCGGCGACACCTCGATAGTTATGCGTTTCAGACTTTTCAGATCCATACACACATGCGCTCTGGTCGCACTCCTTGTTGGAGCAGCGCGGCTTTGTTCGGCCGCACCCACTGATGATCCTGCAACGATGATCCGTACCGCGACTGAAGAAGTTCTCTCAATCGCTTACTCGAGTCATAGCAGCGAAGCGATCGCGACTCGTGTACGTCCAACCTTGGATAGATATTTCGCCTTTGATATCGTCACTCGCCAAGCAATGGGGCCCGGCTGGCGCGGGTTCTCTCCAGCCGATCAGAAACGCGCTTCCCAGCTTTTCGGCGACTTGATTGTCCGCACTTATTCCAATCGCGTAATCGGAACCCAACGACCACGAATTGAGTACGGAGCGGTTGTGAATATTAGTTCCGATCGGTGCGAACTTCCGACACGGGTTCGCCCGGTTTCGAGCAACGAATCCTTCACAGTTGTTTATCGTCTTTTGAAGTTGCCCGCAGGCTGGCGGGTCTACGACATCGTCATCGAAGGCGTAAGTTTTGTCGCAAACTATCGAGCGCAGTTTGCCGAGATTATCGAAAAAGGTGGTGCTCCCGCCGTCATTCGTGCACTCGAAAACAAGCTTGCTTCCGTTTCCAGCTCACAGTCATGAATAACCCGATATTCTGGATTCTTTTTTTGGCTTTTTCGTTTTCAGGGCATGCAGCCTCTGGGAAACGCTCTGCTCCAATACCAAATTTTTCTTCCCGGCCAAATACAACAGACGAATTCGCGAACGGGCAGAAAGCGAACGATCCGTTTATCCGCTTCAACCGCACCATGTTCGCTTTTAACGACACACTAACCAAATACGCGCTACGCCCGATAGCGCACGGGTATGCCAAAATTGTGCCTCGCCCTGTTCGCAACGGTATTACAAACGCGTTCGACAACGCCCAGTTTCCAGTCCGGTTCGTAAACTGCGTCCTCCAAGGCAAACTCAAGCGGTCAGCCCAGGAAACCGGTAAGTTCGTCGTTAACAGCGTCGCAGGTGTTGGCGGCCTGATGCGCGTTTCCGACCATGTACCAAGTCTCGCCAACGTGCCTGCCGAGGACTTTGGGCTAACCCTCGGTGTTTGGGGCATCCCTGCTGGCCCCTACCTTGTTGTCCCGCTGCTCGGCCCCTCCGACTGCCGCGACCTGGTCGGTTTCGCCGGCGACTATGTAATTTACCCCCTGAACTGGCACGCAGTTGGGATTATTCGTCACGCGTTTATCAGCAACACCATTAGCGGCGCACTCTCTGGAACTCGCACAGTAAACGGCCTCCCGAAAACGGTCCAAGATTATGACCAAATGAAAGCCGCAGCCGTCGATCCGTACATCGCCCTGCGCGACGCCTACACCAGCAACCGCGCCGCACGCATAAAAAAATAAGCGCCCTCCACAGCCGATCCACCCACCCGTCTCCTCCTTCTGAATCGGCTCATCCACCACCTGGCGCCCCGCATAAAACATTTTCCCGCCACCACCCGCCCAAAAACCGCTTACCGCTCAGAAAAAGGGACAGGTCACATCTTCGAACCCTCCAAACCAAGGGAGCCCAGAAACGGGGACAGGTCCGCTTTTGGGGATGCACGCGTGACCCCCTGACCCGCCTTTTCTCCGAGAACCCGAGAAACGGAGACAGATCACTTTTCGTCCGGAAAAAAGGGACAGACCCAGTTTCTCCCAGGCGCTTGCTCACGATGTGGGGACAGGTCGGCTTTTGAGTGACGCGACCGGGAACGAAGCCGCTTTTTTTCTCATCCGAAACAGGGACAGGTCGATGTTCACCCAAAAAGGGGGACAGACCCCGTTTTCTCTGGGCGGTCGCTCAGAGTGGGGCCGCGCAACCCTGATCGCCGAGAAACAGCGCTGGACAGCTTTCGGTGGAAAATGGGGACTGCCGGGCAATGCGGGACAGATCCCTCTTCCCGGTGCTCGCCGGGGAAATGGGGACAGGCCTGTTCGAGAAGCCGGTCTGTTTGAGAAGCCGCAACTTGAGAGTCCTGAGGCGTCGGGCGGTCCTGGTGACACGGTCCGGAAAATACTGAGAGGCAGTTTCGAGTCGGCGGAGCCACGAATCGATTGGAGAAGCTCGTTTGTTGCGACGCACCGCTCGCGGCAACTCGACCAAACGCCAGATTATGTGCATTACTTTCACTCGATCGACAACTCTCCAAGGGAGTGTCGAGCCGTTTGGCGGGATGACCGGCTTGTGCAGCTTCCGCCTGAGCTGATAAAAGAGTATGCTAGTGGCGCGTTCTCCTGCAGGGAGCGGCGAAGCGCCGTCCTAATGAAAAACGCTGGAGTATCGGTATTGTATTTCCGCCATTGGGAGATCGACTTCACCACGGTCAGGCCGGGCTACACGACCGATTCGGAGGAGCTGTATTACTGTAAGATGGGTATGGAAATAAATCTTGTACTGCACCAGCTTGGAATCTGTACTCAGCAATCCCTGACAACAGGAGAGCATGCCTGAAGAGCTCTCGGTACCGGCGCTTGACCGCGACCATGACCTTGAAGGATCTTGTTGGTGGTAATCAAGTCATAGGCAGCCATGGAGTTTTCCATCCTCGCTTGTCTTCTCAAATCCAATCTCCGCTATCTCGGCGATTGCGGCCGCCGCGCCAATCGCACTACTCATCACAATATCAGCGCGTATCGATCCATGTAGTACACGCAGATCATGGTACCGAGAAACAGCATCATTTTGCATCTTTTAACCTGGGTTGGCGCGGAATTCGATAACCAGGTGACGATCTATTTCGTAAAGCGTGTAGTATTCGCAAGTTAACAATGGGATGGATTTGCCGGTCTTGGTGAGAACAGCTGACCTGATCTCGTCGGAGTTTTCTGCGGGTGTGTTTAAACCGTAGTATCGAAGTTTGTTGTGAATGTAGCTTCCATCATTACGATCCGTGCGGAAGTCAATTGACACAAGACTCCGAAGTAATCTGTATTTCTTTCATGACCGGCCGGATCACTGGAGCATAACCGACGTTCCCGTTCATGATGATGGTTTCGACCGGATACGAACGCGAAACAAGCTCAAGGTCTTGCCATAGTTTCCCGCCTATTCGGTCCTCATAGCCTTTTTGTTCCTTCAATGCGTTCCCAAAAACGAAAGCGACGTTAATCATTAAGTACGCAGGAATCGCGAGCGGGAGACAGAGCAATTTGGATGGGAAACCAAATTTGCAGATCGTGGCGTTGAGAAGTACAAAGGAAGACGCCAATAGGGGCCCAATGCCCATGTGAATTCGCGGCAGCGTAATGATAGCGCTGATTGGAAAAGCACAGGCCCAAGCGCCCCGGCTATCCAACATAGCGGCAGAAGAATCGCAACGACCAGAGCTGCCGCAATGACCAAGGCGTTATGTTCCCCTCGGATCAGGAATCGGACATAATGAAAACCGATCCCGATCAACAAAATAACGCCCAACAAAATCGGCAGTTGAAAGATCTCGCGCTGACCGTACGGGAGCGCGCTGTATATAAAATGCCAGGCCGTCCTCCAGTTGCGGGCGATAACGGTGAATTCGCTGAAGTTCGTGATGATCGTAAAATGCTGTTGATTGTAACTGCCCCGGATCAAAGTCCTTGCGAGCAACAAGTACGGCACAAATCCGGCGATAAATTGCGCGAACCTGAGCAAGATCCTGGTTCGCAATTCTTTAACCGGTTCCGTCCCAAGTTGGAGCACGCTAAGTTCAACTATGAAGAAGACGAAAAAGGCATTAATGCCTGTCTGATAAAATCCGAGGCTCGCGAAGACGAAAAGGGCGCCTACAAGCCAGGACCTTAACCGCAGTCTTTGAGTCGTTAAAACTGGGAGCAGAGCAAGCATAATCGCCAGCGCCATTCCAAGCGAATCGAATCGAAAGGAAAGGTTCTCTAGAAAAAATGGGCAGCCTCCGATTGGGAACGCGATCAGTGCGCCAACCCATGGTGACCTGATCGAGAATCGTCGCGAGATTAGAACCGCATTGTAGGACAGAATCATCGTTGCGGCTAATTGAGGTAGCGGAGAAAGATCTTTAAACGGATCTCCAAGATTTAACGCCTTCATCAGCAACTCCGTGAGCGGGCGGCCCTCGCCAGTCCATCCAAATGAACCGTCGAGTAACCGGCGCCAGTCTTCGAGATGGTATCGGTCGGCAATACAGATGGGCAGCAGCACGAGCCCTAAGAGAGCCGCAGAAATCAGAAAGATCGACCTTTCGCTTCGATCGATAAACCAACGACGACGATCGGATAGCGACAATTGGCTTCGCTCTTGTTGTGAGATAGTCTCTGCCATTCTTCCTCCAGGAAATGCCGGGATACAGATCAGCCTTTGCTATTCCCTTGTCCCAACTCCGCGACTGCAGCGATTGAGCTCGCTGCACCGAACCCACAAGCGATCAGCAAAATCAGCGCGTATCGATCCATGTAGTACACGCAGATCATATTACCAAGAAACATTATCGTTCCCGATGCGATCACACTCCAGGTAACGACTGCCAGCGCAAACAATCGGCGATCGAAACCGATCGTGACTAAAGAAACGCAGACTTCGAGAATCATCCAGCCGGCGAGCGACAAACGCGCCCATCGGTTGATGTAAAAGTCCGTTCTAGCCCGTTTGACGACCTGGTTCGCTTCTTGAAGATTAATGTAGCGATATTCAGCAAGGTCCTTCCAGATGTCCGGCCGCTCGGTTTTAGCGATCGCACTGGCTAGGTAGCGGTCAAAAGGTGCAAGAGCAATGACCCGATTGTTAGCGAATAGGCCGCGCAGGAAATCGTCCCGGATCACTTGAACCAGCATCGGATGACAAGAACGAAGATAACGAAGCGTTGCAGCAAGGATTGCTCGGTCGGTTTCTGCAGGCACGAGCGGCCAAGGCACACCTGCATCTGCGACTGTGCGCGCAAGCGCTGCGCCGGTTCCGGAATAATAGCGGCCGATAGTTGCTTGATACTGGATCGCCTGACGAACTAAAGGATCTCTTTCCTGCGATGAAAGAGTTTCCGAAAGCTTAAGCCGTTCGTCTTTCGGCAGCCGCTGGAGAAAGGAGTCTATTCGATCGCTAAGTGTCTCTCCAAGCATGGAGCGATAGCGGTCTCCGACCGACGCAATCAAGACTCGTGCCAAGACGGAATTTGCTCCAATTGCAACCAGCCCGATAGCGATCGCTAACCCGATAGAATAGAGGCGTGAGACGCTGTCAGTTCTTCGGGATAACCCAAATAGTTGCAGAAGAATGAGCGTCACTGGCAGCCAGACTGCCAACAGGAGGTTCAGGTGCCGGCTCCCGATCGCGACGAAGAGAGCGATTCCGTAGATGATCCAATCAGACATTTTTGGCTCTCGAATCGTCGCGACGCCAGCGCCGAAGACCGCTAACATGGCCGCAGCTCCGATCGATTCCGAACCACAACAGTGAGCCTCTGCATAGAGGCCGCTCATTGATGCAAACATAATCGCACACGCAAGGCGGCTGGTCCGGTTTGTTCCGCTGATAGCCACTACGGCATAGGTAAGCGAAGCGACTAAAGCCATGTGTTGCCCGATCACAAGCAAATAGATCCCGAGGAGCGACGGCGTCTGTTCGGCGAAAATTCCATGGACCGGCTGTCCAGACAGAATGGCTGCCAGGATGAACGGAATGCGGCCTAGAAAACAGTAGACAGGAGGAAAATGCAGAATGTTGAGGGCACCGGCTTTCAATATCAGCTGGCAGATTGCATCGACATCTTTCCAGAGAGGTGGAAAAGCGACTAAGAGGTAGGCCGACGGAATGGCAAGAACGAATCCAGGATACCTGGAAAAAAAGGCGAGAAGATTCTCGCCCCATGTTTGTGCGAACGATCGCGAATTCTGTTCTAAACTTTCCACCGCTTTGGCGTCCACTCTACACTAAGTGGGCAAGCGCGCCGCTCACATTGCCCTCCAGCTCAAAAGAGTTGTTTCCACAATCGACAAACCTGTCTGGTCTCGATCTATTACGATCGTTTGTCAGAAGGCACACAATGAACAGCGAACGTGCGGTGCAGATCACCTATTTTCTGCTGCGGGTCGTAGCAGGACTGATATTTTGCCAAGCGGGAAGCGTCATCCTATTCGGATGGTTTGGAGGCACGCCTGGCCAGCCGCCAGGCTCAACCGTGCCACTTGTATCCCAAACAGGGATCGGCGGTTTGCTAGAGTTTTTCGGCGGGATTGCGATTGTACTCGGACTGTTTACCAGACCTGTCGCATTTATTTTGTCGGGTATGATGGCAGTAGCCTATTGGCAGTTCCACGCGCCGAACAATCCTTGGCCAGTTCAGAACCAAGGAATTCCTGCCATTCTCTTCTGCTTTATTTTTCTCTACATGGCGGCAATTGGAGCAGGTAATTGGAGCATTGACGCGTTGATTCAGCGCATGCGCGGAGACTACCGTTGAGAAGCCGGTGCAACGAAGTTTTGGACCTGCTACCGCTTGTAGTTATAATTGATTTGGAGGTCGCCCTATGGAGATACCGAAGAAACTTCTCGATTTTCTAAACGCGGGGGAAGTCGGGTACCAAATCCTTCATCATCCGGAGGCTTTCACCGCGCAAACGATCGCTCAAGCCGAGCACGTCAAGGGCCAATACCATGCCAAGGTCGTTATGGTAAAATCCGGAGGCCAGCACATGATGGCCGTCCTTCCAGCGGATCATCGGGTCGATCTTGAGAAATTCGAAAAGATCACTGGTAAACCTGTTGCGGTAGAGAGCGAAAGCGAATTCAAATCGTTATTTCCCGAATGCGCGGTCGGCACGATGCCGCCTTTCGGTAGTCTGTACGGTTTACCGCTCTACCTCGACAAAAGTTTGAGCCAGCGGGACTACATCGTTTTCGAGGCTGGAACGCACACCGATGCGATCAAACTGGATTACTCGGCATATGAACGACTCGCAAAACCTCAAATCGCGGAGTTCGCTATCAAGGCTCGCCCGATGAAACAGGAGTAGGAGGCTGGAAAGATCGCAAGTCTGAAAGCGCCGCTGCAAGCGAAGTCGGGCCGAAAAGGCCTTTTAAAAGGCTGCTGAGCTGGTTTGGGAGGTCACCACTATTAAACGATGCCATGACGAAGCAGGCGCAAAAGGCTGATAGCTCGGCAAGCAAAGCTTCCGCGATCTTACGCTCGCTGTTGTCTGAGTATCACCCTCGTAATTTTTTGATTCGATTGTGGGATGGGACTCAGTGGCAATCGGAATCGGATTCGCCTCGTTTCACGGTGATTTTCAAAAGTCCGCGCGCATTCCAGCGGCTGTTCAGCGGTAACAAAAGCGATCTCGCTCTGAGCGAAGCCTATATTTACGACGAAATCGACGTCGAAGGTGACCTCGAAGCGGCTATGCCATTGGGCAACTATCTGATGAACCGAAAATGGTCGGCTCCGGTCTTGATTCAAATGGGTTGGAATATGCTGCGCATGTCTGCAGATACTCGAACCGGACACAACGGGCGCCAAGCAACGATGTCAGGTGAGATCCATTCGCTCGAGCGCGATCTCAAGGCAGTGACATTTCACTACAATGTTTCGAACGATTTCTATGCTTTGTGGCTGGATCGCCGGATGGTGTATTCTTGCGCATATTTTGGGGCTGCTAACGCAGATCTGGATACAGCTCAGGAGCACAAGCTTGACTATCTCTGCCGCAAGCTCCGGCTCAAGCCTGGAGAACGTTTGCTCGACATCGGTTGCGGCTGGGGAGCTTTGATTATTCATGCTGCCCAGCATTATGGGGTGGACGCTGTCGGGATCACATTGAGCGAGAACCAGGCCGCTCTGGCGAAGGAGCGAATTGATAAGGCAGGCCTGCAAGACCGTTGCCGGGTTGAGCTACGCGATTATCGCGAGGAAACCGGCATTTTCGATAAGATAGTAAGCGTCGGCATGTTCGAGCATGTGGGCGAGAGCCAGCTTGCGATCTATTTCCGGCGCGCATGGGATCTACTCCGGCCACGCGGCGCTTTTCTAAATCACGGCATTGCTCGACGCACAACTGATCCTGAGCCCAGAGGCCCAACCTTTATCAGCCGTTACGTTTTTCCCGACGGCGAACTGGTCGCGATCAATGCAGCCCTGCGCTATGCCGAAGAAACCGGATTCGAGGTTAGAGACGTTGAAAGTCTACGCGAACATTACGCGCTCACTCTCCGGCATTGGGCACGCCGGCTTGATCGTCATTGGGAGGAAGCTCAAAAGATTGTCGGCGAGCCGACCTCTCGGGTGTGGCGACTATTTCTCGCTGGCTCGGTTTATGCGTTCGCCACTGGCGCGCTGAATGTTTATCAGGCTCTGCTAGTCAAACCTGAAAACGGCGTGACCGGGTTACCCCTGACGCGGAGTGATTGGTATAAGTAAAATTGTCGGGCTTGCCTTTTGCGAGTGCGATGGAAAGCCGATCCGCAAGATTGACGGATCGATCGACCCCGGCATCAAGCTGAATCAAGCCGGAAGCTTAGGCCGTGCTCTATCCAACAATAACTGAACCGTCGAATGATCCGTCGGCGGCAACGTTCCGAGCGCAAGACCTGCGCTTGAGGCCAGCCGCGCAGCGCAAAAAAGATCTGCGATCGGCTGGTTCCCGGCTCTGAGCAAAACGGCGCCTTCTAGCGCCAAAGCCACCCTTTCAACCAAGCGACGCGCGCCGAACTCGTCTGGTATCTGTTTACTTGAAAAGAGAGTGCCGGCGAACCGGTCGAAGTCGGAATTCGCTCCGCTCACCGTTTTCATCTCTTCTCTCAAGGCCTCAATAGTCTCTGGATCTTTCTGCATCGCGCGCAGAACATCGAGGCATTGGACGTTTCCCGCTCCTTCCCACAGCGAGTTTAACGGAGCATCGCGATAAAGACGGGGAAGCGATGACTCCTCCACATAGCCGTTACCGCCCAGGCACTCGAGCGCCTCGCCCACTACCTCCGGGGCGCGCTTCGTGATGAAGTATTTGGCGATCGCCGTGGCAACCCGGAGAAATTTTTGCTCGTGCGCGTCTTCATGTGATCGGTCAAATGCTCTGGCTAGCCGGACCGAAAACGCTGTGGCCGCCTCAGATTCCAAGCACAATTCGGCCAGCACATTGCGCATCAACGGCTGGTCAATCAAGAGCCTGCCAAAAGCCGACCGATGCGCCGCATGATGCGTTGCTTCGGCGACCGCCTTCCGCATCGATGCAGCCGATCCTAACGCACAATCCAACCTCGTGTGCCGGACCATCTCCATAATTGTACGAACGCCACGACCTTCTTCTCCGATCAGTACTGCGTAGGCGCGTCGAAACTCGACCTCACTGGACGCGTTTGAGCGGTTGCCCAACTTGTCTTTCAAGCGATTAAGATGAAAGGCGTTCCGCGAGTCGTCGGGTCGCCAGCGAGGAAGCAAGAAGCAGGAGAGCCCCGCGGGGGCTTGAGCAAGAATCAGGAAAGCATCGCACATGGGGGCAGAACAAAACCATTTGTGTCCGGTCACGACGTATTCTTCGGGGGAGCCATCCGCATGCGCCGGTTCTGCGACTGTGGTGTTCGCTCGGACATCGCTTCCCCCTTGACGCTCTGTCATACCCATCCCAAACAAGATCCCCGCCTTTTGGTTGGCTGGTATCGACCGCCGGTCATATATGGCTGATAAAGCGCGTGGCGCCCACTCGCGAAAAAGCTCTGGCTGCAAGCGAAGTGAAGGGACGGCCGCGAAGGTCATAGTTATCGGACAGCTCGTCCCTTCGTCCACCTGATGACGAATCATGACCAGCGCAGCACGCGCCACATGCGATCCGGATCTTTCTTCCACCCAAGGAAGCGAATGGGTCTTCGTTTCAATGCCGAGTCGCATCAAATCATGGTAGGCTGGATGATACGTGACCTCATCGATTCGATTTCCAAATCGGTCGTGGGTTCGCAACTCGGGCGCGAACCGATTGGCTAACACACCGAGGTTGATTGTGTCCGGGCGACCGCAAAGCTCTCCCAGTTTCCTGGCTTCAGGCTCAATCCAACCTCCACCCTCGCGGTGTATTGCTTCCTTGAGGGCAGAGTCGCTGTCGAAAAGATTATAGCCTTCCAGCGGCGGCGACTGGTTAAAAATGGCCCCGGGCGAATGCCCCACATCCATAGAAAATAAAAGTCCGAGCAACTGAAAATGGCGAATTATCCGCACGGACACCGGGATTAGCATCCGTGCGACTCGGCTAAACTACTAATACTCGGTATCTTTTCCAGTCTTGATTGCTGCCTCAAGCTGTCCGGCAAGTTTCGTGTCTAGCTGTTTCAGCGTTGCCAGATCTTTCTCGGCGTCCGCTTTCCGGTTCATTTGTACCAACAGCACACCGCGATATTCGTATGCCCTGGCGAGTTTCGGATTCAGCTTGATGGCTGTGTTGTACTGATCCAGTGACTGTTTGTAGTTCGCCGGATTCTGCTTGCGCAAACAGAAGGCAAGATTGTTGTGCGCCTCGGCTAAACTGGGCTTCAACTTCACAGCTTCTTCGAACTTCGCTCGAGCGGCTGCGTAGTTTCTGTTTTTCATCAGTGCAACGCCTTCGTTGTAGACGCTTTCAGCTGAAGGACCGACTTTCTTTTCAATTGCCGGCGCTTGCTGCTGCATTGGCATCGAACCAGCGCCGAAAACAGCCGGTAGCCCGGCTGTGAAACAGAACAGTACTATCAAGGGGGAGAAACGATTCATGATCCTCCAATAGAGCCCTGCAATTCCAACCGCGCAACAAACCGATCGAGAGAGTTACGATGCCGGCACAGCGCTATGCCGCGGTTCGTTTCTTTCCTTTTTTGACGGTTCCAAGGCTTTCCTGCAATGCTGCGACCAGGTCGATGACATTGCTCTTGGCGGCCTTAGCGACTGGGGCGGCACGTTTTTGCCCCTTAGCTTTGGCTTCGACCATCTTCTTCACTTCTTCCGTATAGCTATCGTGATACTTCGCGGGATCGAATGTGCCGGTCATCCCGTCAATCAGCTGGGTGGCTAGGTTAATTTCGCTCGGTACCAGCTTTTCCTTTGAAGGAAGCGACAGTTCGCTCATAGGCCGTAATTCGCTTTGAAAACGCATCGCGTTCAGCACGAGCCCACCGTCTAAGGGTTTGAGCACGCACAGGCTCTCCCGATTTCTCAAAACAAACTGCGCAACGCCTACTTTTCCAGATTTCTCCAGGGCTTCTCGCAAAAGAGCATAAGCTTTTGCGGCACCTTTATCTGGTTCCAAGTAGTAAGGCTTCTCGAAGTACAGACTCGAGATCTCGTTCTCGTTAACAAATTCCTGAATATCGATTGTAGAAGACTTCTCCGGAGCGGCTTCTTTCAGCTCTTCATCTGTCAGAACGACATATTGGCCATCCTCTACCTCGTATCCTTTGACGATTTGATCGAAGGGAACCTCTTTGCCAGTCGATTCAGCGACACGCTGGTACCGGATCCGGGACATATCCTTTTTCCAGAGAAGATGAGTCTTCAGCTCGTTGGTCTCAGTGCCGGAGTAAAGGCGGATCGGAATATTGACGAGGCCGAACGCTATGGCCCCCTTCCAGATCGGTTTCATTAGGAGTAATTATATTAAGGGTAGAAGTAAACTTCGTCTACTTTCAAACGAACGAGCCCAGGCATTTAGAGACAACAAAATCTCACACACAATATCTTGTATTGTTGAGCTTTGGTTGCTACAATGCATGGGAATGATCCAGCTCGTGATCCATACGAAATGGAGATTTCTCGTCGAGTTTGAAGACGAAGAGACCGGCGAAATTTCGGGATCGGTGGGCGAGCCGGAGACGCGAGATGAGTGCGACGGGCTAATCGATCACGAGATAGAACATCACCGCCTACGCGGCCGACGAATTGTCAATATCGAGGCAGGGGAGTTGTGTTCTGAATGCAACGGCGCGGCTCCGGCCGGGGATGGGGGTTTCGTTTTGTGCTCTGCATGCGAAGGCCGCCTTGGACCGATTTCAGTGGCCAGGCGTTGGTAGAGGCTTCAGCGTACCTGCTCCCTCTGAGGCGAATCCTCTCGAACTGGGGAACACTTTCGTCCTGTTCTCGCGTTTTCCTGCGAAAGATGCGAGTTAGTGAGCGTTCGGCTATGTCGCTGAAAGAATACCAAAGAAAACGCGACTTCAACAAAACGGCTGAACCTGAGGCTAAACTTGGAAAAGGCTCGGGTCGACGCTTCGTCATTCAAAAGCATGCTGCCACTCGGCTGCATTACGATTTCCGACTAGAGCTTGGAGGGACACTCAAATCGTGGGCGGTGCCAAAAGGAATCCCTTTCAAAAAAGGAGACAAACGCTTAGCGGTCGAGGTTGAAGACCATCCGGTCGCATACATCGATTTCGAAGGAACGATTCCGAAGGGGCAATATGGCGGAGGGACTGTGATGGTTTGGGATCGCGGTACTTACGAGCCACTGAGCAAAGCGCCTACAAAAGAGCTTGCAGGAGGTAAACTGCACTTCGTGCTCAACGGAGAGAAACTTAAGGGCGAATGGTATCTGGTCCGTTTGCGTGACGAAAAACAATGGCTCTTAATCAAGGCCGCTGAAGACATGACGCCGGTTTCGGAAAAAATGGACAATACTTCCGCGCTTTCCGGAAAGACCATGAGCGAGCTCTCGAAGGGAGACAGAGTCTGGAAGTCGCGCCCGGCGCACAAAGTCAGCCATGCGAAACAGCACAAATCGAAGCCGGGGACTCCCACTCCTTTGCCCGAATTTGTCGAGCCAATGCAGGCAAAGGTGGCTGAGTCAGTACCTCGCGGTGATTGGCTCTATGAAATCAAGTTCGACGGATTCCGCGCCATAGCGCTCCGAGGGAGCAGCGAGGCACGGCTTCTCTCACGGAACAAGATTGACCTCGGTGGCAAGTTTCCTGAGGTCATGGAGTCGGTCTCCGTGCTCGACGTGCAGGACGCGACCATTGACGGCGAGATTGTGGCTCTGGATGAACAGGGGCGTTCTTCGTTCCAACTGCTGCAAGCCTTCGAGCTTGGTCAGAATCAGCCGCCTCTATTTTTTTACGCATTCGACCTCCTGCGATTGAACGGAAAAGATTTTCTCGATCTTCCGATCGAAGAACGAAAAGCGAAGCTCGAGGAACTGCTTACCGATCCTCCAGGGGCAATTAGATATTCCGCAACATTGGGTGACGATGCAGAGCTGCTTCTTAAACAAGCCAGAAAGTTTGGCCTGGAAGGACTTATCGGGAAACGCGCTGGGTCCCGATACGAGCCCGGGCAGCGAAGCGGGGCTTGGATTAAACTGAAGCTGCAACAGCAACAAGAGTTTGTTATCGGAGGATATACTGACCCGGCAGGAGGCCGGAAGTATTTTGGAGCGCTTTTGGTGGGCATTTACAGGGACAGGTCCCTTTATTTTGCAGGAAGGGTAGGAACCGGTTTTACCGATAAACTCCTCAAATCTCTTCTTTCCAAGTTCGACCAGATCAGACGCGACAGCTGCCCTTTCGTCGATCTTCCGGAGGATAAATCAAAACGATACGGCCAGGCAGTGACGCCGGCTGAGATGAAACGGTGCCATTGGATCGAACCGGTGTTGGTTTGTGAAGTGAGATTCACGGAATGGACACGCGACGATAGACTCCGTCAGCCAGTATTTCTCGGCCTGCGGGAAGACAAGAGACCGGAAGAAGTCGTCCGAGAGAAAGCTAGCTGAAATGGCTAAAAGCGGAACTTCAGTCAAGGTGACAGTAGATGGAACTAACCTGAATCTATCTAACCTGGAGAAGGTTCTTTACCCCAAGGCGGAATTCACCAAGGCGAATGTCATCGATTATTATTTGCGAATCGCGCCTGCCTTGCTTCCACACTTGAAGGACCGGCCCATAACTTTCAAACGCTATCCAGAAGGCGTTGAGGAGTTTTACTTTTACGAAAAGCGATGTCCAACCCATCGGCCGAATTGGGTGAAGACAACCAAAGTCGCAAAGACTGAAGGCTCGGCGATCAACTATTGTGTTATCGACGATCTTCCTTCTCTGATTTGGTCCGCCAATCTGGCGAACTTGGAGTTACATACCTTCCTTCATAAAGCGCCGGCAATTCAAAGACCTACCGTGATTGCGTTCGACCTTGACCCGGGGCCGCCGGCCGACATTGTCCTCTGCTGCCAAGTGGGTCTTTGGCTCAAATCAATCTTTGAAGCTCTTGGTATGCAGAGTTTCGCGAAGACGTCCGGTTCGAAAGGACTGCAGATCTATGTTCCGATAAACAACCCGACGACATACGACCGGACTAAACCATTTTCTCACGCGGTCGCAGAATTGCTGGAGAAACAAGTACCGGAGGTTGTGGTCTCGAAAATGCAAAAGAGTTTGCGTACCGGCAAAGTGCTGGTCGATTGGAGCCAGAACGACGACAAGAAAACGACGGTCAACGTCTACTCACTCCGCGCGAAAGACCGCCCGATGGTGTCGACTCCCGTCACTTGGGAGGAAGTAGACACTGCGATAAAGAAGAAGAGCACAACTTATCTGGCATTTGATTCCGAAGATGTTCTCAAACGCGTGGAGAAAAAGGGTGATTTATTCTCCGCCGTCCTGACTTTGAAACAAAAATTGCCTCGTCTCGATGCTATTAAGGCTGCAGCCAAAGAAACTTGAGCCACCCACGGCTTCCGACGGTACCGAAAAGACAATCTTTTTCGATATCGGCGACTTTTTCGGGAAATTCTGACTAACTTTCGCCTATCTCCTTTTTCAATTGTTCAGCTAGTTTCGGCCCGATCCCGCTTTCTTCGTGTTTAAAATAAACGAACACCTGACTCCATCGTCCCTCTTGTTCCTGGATGAATTTTGCCCATCGGGTGATGTCATCACTGCCATAGTCTTCGCGGCGAAGACGGAGATAACCAAAGTCAGTGGTTGGTAGGCTTGGGGTGGCAAGATCGGCGCTCTCCGCAATACACAGCGCCGCATGATGAGTCTTCAGAAGGTCGAAGGTCTCATCGTCGAACCACGATGGATGCCGAAATTCAAATGCAACTCGCATGTCGGCCGGAAGGCTGCCGAGAAACTCGCCCAGAAGCGCAGCGTCTTTCTTGAAGCTTGGTGGAAGCTGAAACAGGATCGGACCGAGTTTTGAACCTAACCCGGAAACCACGCGATGAAAAACCTCCAATAGCTCCCCGCAGTTTCTGAGTTTCGCGACGTGTGTGACCTTCTGTGGCGCTTTCAATCCAAAGCGAAAATGAGCCGGCGTAGAAGTGTCCCAGCCTTGGATCGTTTTGCTATTTGGGATGCGGTAGAAGGTATAGTTTACTTCGGTAGTCGAAAAGCGTTCCGCATAGAATGGCAGCATTTTCGCCGTGGGAAATTTTTCCGGATAGAATGTTCCACGCCATTCGGGGTACTGGAATCCAGAAGTGCCAATGCACGAAATCATGAAGCAAGAATACAAGAGCTAGAAGAAGGAATCCAGAGTTCCACAGCTTTTGCGGGTTCCCTCGTTTCTCGCCGCAATACCCAGATCCCATCCGTCGAGCCGTGACATCGCCACAAGCTGAAACCCCTTTCTAAGCAACCGCTTCCTTACGCCTATTCCAAAACCCAAACTTTGCGGCCAAGTTCAACTAGTGTAACGTCTCTTAATTCTCTTTAATAATATGCGGCTTTTGCGTATGCTGCAGGGATGGCAGGTCGACCGAAAGCAAATTTGGAGCTCACCGAAGTTCAGCGGCGGGAATTAGAACGTATGGTGAGGGCTGGCACTG
>JBKPBY010000010.1:0-8788 GCA_046727075.1 bacterium
GCGCTCCGCCAAAGCAGCATCTTAAACAATAAACCGATAAGACCCGCGCCGAGGACGACCGGGACGACGTCCCATTTCCATCTTGTCAAACCAACAAAAGCAGCAATGCCGACGACGACGGCGAACCAGTCAATGACGTTCACGGAGGGGAAGATGACATGGAGCCCGAACCAGACAGCCAGGTTCAGAACCACGCCGACGACGGCGGCAGTAACTGCGGAGAGCGTGGTAGTCAGTCTTTCGTTCCCGCGCAACTTTTCGATGTAGGGTCCACCCAGAAAGATCCACAGAAAACAGGGTACGAAAGTACTCCAAGTCGTGATCAATGCACCGAGTGTGGCCGATAGAATCGGCGGTAGCTGGCCGGGATTAGCCCATGCGCCGAGAAAGCCAACAAACTGAGTTACCATTATCAAAGGACCGGGAGTAGTTTCCGCGAGCCCAAGGCCATCGAGCATCTGACCGGCGCCAAGCCATCCATAGTGTTGCACGGCCTGTTGCGCGACATATGGGAGAACTGCATAAGCTCCACCAAAAGTCACGATTGCCGCCGTGCTGAAGAAGACGCCTTCGCGAAATAGCGTGTGATTCGGGCCAAGCCAAATAGCCAGCAAAATGATAGGTATCCACCAAAGCAATATCCAGGTAAGGCAGACCCGAACTGCGCGGTTCCAGGAGGGTTTCGCATGTTCCGGGACTTCGGAAGTATCATCCAAGACAGACTCGTTCTTAACTTTTCCGTGCCCGCGGATGACCAGGAATTTATCTCTCCTCCACTTGCCTCCGAGGAAGCCGATGAGCGCAGCAGCCAGGATGATCAGAGGAAATGGAACATGAAGAAAAAAGATTGCGATGAAGGCTACAGCAGCCAACGCCCACATCACTTCGTTTTTCAAGGCTCGGCTGCCAATGCGGATAACCGCGGCAGCGACGATGGCTGAAACCGCGGGCTTTAGGCCGTAAAAGATCGCTGCGATCCAGGGCAGATTTCCCAGAGTCACATAGACATAGCTCAGCGTCCAAAGGATAAAGATCGAGGGGATGACAAAAAAAGCGCCGGCAACAATTCCTCCCCACGTCTTGTGTAGGAGCCAACCCACGTAGATCGCCAGTTGTTGAGCCTCGGGGCCTGGTAGAAGCATGCAATAGTTGAGCGCGTGCAGGAAGCGAGCTTCACTGATCCATTTCTTCTTCTCTACAAGCTCGGCGTGCATGATCGCAATTTGTCCGGTCGGCCCCCCGAAACTGATGAATCCGAGTTTCAGCCAGAACCGAAAGGCTTCACCGAAAGTCGGATGCGCGGTCTCTGATGGAACCCCATCGACGCTTTCTGCAGACAACCTTTTCATGACCTTTTGAATTGCGCGTAAAGCGCGTCAAAGCATTCACCGCCCTTGGTGAGAATCTGTTGGTCGGTCAGACCCTGCTTAGCCCACCCCTTGAAGATTTGTTCGACGCCGAAGCCTTCGAGCCGGTGAAACTTGTCGTCCTCTAGATCGGCGTCGTGAATTAGCTCGGCAATTCTCAACACCGCTCGGTCCCGGATACCAAACCGTTCGATCAAGGTTTCGAAGGTACAGTTGTCAGCGTGATGGCTGAATTCCACCTCGAACATGTCATAGGGTATGGCCTCGGGCGCAGCAGCCGGCGTGTTGGCGAACACGAATTTGGCGCCCGGATCGATAAATTTAAGGATCAGCCAGGCTGAGCCCACCCGATCGATCTCGGGGCGAGGGCGAGTCATCCAGGTCTTACCCCGAAAATCTTCGACCCGAAGACGAGCTTTGGTCTCAGTTTTCTTTTTGGGAGCTCCCAGTGATTCCGCCTTCTGAAATAGAGCCCGCAGATCTTCGCCTCTTGCGCTTTGGAAATAGTCGATCTCTTGGATTTCTTGAAAGCGTTTTTGCACTTTCTCTAACTCTCCGGTGAAGGCATCGGTGGTCCGCTTGCGAGCCTTCTGATTTTTGATCAGCTGAGTTAGGGGCTCTGCAATCTCATCGTAGTCACGAGCGCGCGCCTCGTTGAACAGGGCGACCACGGCGGCATACGGCATCCCTTCAATATCCTTAACCCGAACCAGGGTAGCTTCGCCGCCGGTATCGACGATCTCCTTGGCCAACCACTGAAACCGCTCGTAATGGACCGGCTCGTCCGGCAGCACATAGGTGGAGGTCTTGAGCTGAACGGCGCCGAACTTCTTCAGCCGGCGCCACACCTTTACCCGGTCACTCGAATGCCGGGCTGGCAGGTTGAACAACAGAAACAGCCAGGAACCTGGCGCTTTGGATGAGACGGATGTTTCTTTACGTAACACGTGTAACGAATTGTCTTTTGATGATTAAAGAAAGTTTGGCTAATTGTCAACAGTCTTTACCGAGTGTCGCGCTCGTATTCCGGAACTTTCACGGTTTGGAAACTTCGATAGAGCGCCAGGTCGTAAATAATCTTGAGAACACCGGCGACGAAGAATGGAGCACCAAGCAGAGCTCGGTTTCCGAGGAACACACCGGCGATAGCTGGTGAAATCGCGCTGCCGATCGAGCGGGCAATCCCGGTTACGCCGCCGGCGGCGGAGCGTTCATCGGGCTCGACCACCGCCATTGTGTAGGATTGCCGAGGCGGTACATCCATCTGAGAAATGCTGAAACGCACAAACAAGACGATGATTGCTAGTGGAAGATTCGGCATCAGCGGTACTAGTACGAGCAGTAAATTCGAGGGAAGATGAGTGAACACCATGGTGTTCACAAGGCCGATCCGCGCCGCCACCCAGGCTGCGGCTAGAGCCGAAAGCCCGGCGAGAATATTTGCTCCGAAGAAGATTCCTCCAAGCGCGGCCGGTTCAACGCCAAAGCGAATATGAAACCAGTAAGCAACCAAGCCTTGCACGACGAAGCCACCGGCAAAGGCATCTAGACCGAACAGTGCCGACAGCTTCAAGACCACAGCACGAGAGCGATGCAGGCCGAAACGGCTCTGCGGTTTTGGACCCTCCGAATGGATCGCCTCGACCGAAGACGACAACCGAGTGAAAAGCAAGGCCAGGAGTATCCCCATTATACCGTAAAGGACGAGCACCGTGCGATAACTGTTTAGAGGAGTGAACTTGGCCTGCTGTAGAAAGTGGGTCAGGCCTCCGCCGCAAAGCGCGCCGGTCGCGGTCGCGAATGATCCAACCAGGTTGTACCAGGCGAAGACTTGTGTGCGAAGTCTGTCGGGAACAATTTGCGCTAACGCGGCCTGCTCCACGGGGAGAAAGGGCCCGACCTCGTAGCCACTAGGACTGATTACTCCAATTATCGCGGCGATAACCAGTAACCAGATTCGATCGGTCGCGGCAAAGAGGATGCCGGCAAAAAGCATCAAAATAGCGCCCGCCACCAAAACTCGCCGCCTGCCCACGCGATCCGCGTTAGTGGTCATCCAGAGGGAGATGCCAGCGTCACCGATCAGTGTCAGGCTCAGCAGCAGCCCAATCAGACTTCCGTTCAAACCTAGTTGGGCCAAATACAGTGCCAGGACGACCGACAAGAATCCATAGGCGAACATGCGGATGATGCGCGTGCCAAATAAAATGTGGCCGTTGGTCGTAAGCGCTGGGAGGGTCATCTTCGACGAAAGCTTTTGTATGCCTGGTGCGGAGTCAGGAGCAACGGGCTAGCCGCCGGCTCTATGGTTGTAGTGGCCGGGAAGTAGCGGAGGACACCTAACCACCGTCGACGTAAACAGCTGCGCGATGTGTTTCAGGTAAGAAGGCATAAACCTTGTTACGCTCCGGGTCGAATCCCAGAGTGTGAGCGTCGCGTTCAGTTTGAACTGCTGCGATTCGTTGCATGGCGTCGGCGTCGAAGACATCTATCACACCAGGGTCTCCGACCGCGACGTAAAGATGTCTTAATACTGGGTTGAAAAAGATCACGTCAGGGGAACCGCTTAGCTCGAGCAAATTTAATATTTTGCCCGAGTCGGCATTGAGGATGACCAACTGCTTCGCGTCACAGGCGCAGAACAGCCGGCGATGCTCCGGGTCGAAATCAAGACCATGTGGTCCAGCAGCAGGAATTGTTATGCTGCGCGAAACTCGATCCGGATCATCAGGAGCCACTACCACGATTTGTGGCGGGTCGGCAATGTTTACGTAAAAAATCTCAGCCTGCCCCTCGAAAACTGTCCAACGTGTCCTGCCTTGTACGCGGATATTGGCTATCATCCCTCGCTGCCGTACGCTCACCAGCGACAGTGTAAACGAATCCGGGATATTCGGATCGCCGACATTAGCGGCTAACAAAAGGTCGCGGTGTGGATCGTACGCAAGTCCATTTGGTCGGATACCCACCCCAACTTTTGCCAGGTCGGACTCGTTATCAGGCGAAAAAATCCCAACCGTGTTTTCTCCTCGATTGGAGGTGAAAACGAGGTTCTGTTCATCCGAGATGAGCGCACCCGCCACGCCCGTTAGATTCCTGATAGAATGCAGGTAGCGGTCGTGGACGCAGTCAATGACATCCAGGCCATCGTTGGCCGTATGGGCAACATAGATCCGGCCTGATGCGCAATGTATGGCCGCATGATCGAAACCGCCTGGTTTGACGTTCTTGGGCAATTCGATATGTGCCAATAGCTGCAAACTCATTGTTATTTTATCCTGGGTGGGAGTCCCGCGCCGGTCCGGAACAATCAAACGTCGAGGTGCTGGTCATCGCACCGCTTTCTCGACCTCATTTGAACATTCCGTCCGGCTTTGCTTGCCGTACCATTTCTTGGCAATAGGCATACAGAGCATCATAGACGATCCACTCGGCTGAGTTGAGTTTGTGATCGTCTTTGAAACCCAAATGCCGGAAGCCCTCAGCGACGGCTTCAAGCCCTGGTCCCTCGGGTTGGCTCCAAAGCGTATTATCAGTGTCCGCTCCATTGACGATCTTGCCAAGCAACACCAGCGCCTCGTTATCAGTGAGGTCGTACTTTTTCAGGATCGCTTCGAACGAACACTCCTTGCCGTGGTGTCCCAGTTCGACGCCTTTTACATCGAAAGGCGTAGCACCAAGCCGTTTCGCTTCGTCCGCGACTTGGTCAGCGGGGACGAAGAAAAATTCTGCCTGTTGGTCTACAAATTTCTTGATAAGCCAGGGACAGGCGACACGATCTACTTTCACTCTTTCTCGGGTAATCCATTTCATGGTCGTAGTGCTTTGGGAAACAATGATTTTTTCCTTCCAGACGGAGGACCGGCAGAATTCTGAAGATTTCTTAAGAATATCTTCCGTGACGTTCTAACCGGGTAAGTCTTAAGTTTGGGGGTCGGAGACGAGCGCACCGGGGCGAAGAGCCCGCAATCGGGGCGTTGTCTTGAGACGGTTATTGCTATATGTAACACGTGTAACACCGCCCATTAATACTGCCCTGTTATGAATTGTCAATCCTTGCCTCCATTATTATCGCTGGGCCAAAGTGCTCGACTTAGCTCAAGGCGCGTGAAAATCGTTAGTCGGACGGCGGACAATGTTCGCCAGATTTCGGATGAGCGAGATGACAGTGATGCGATGACTCCTGAAGCGGTTCTGCGTTGAATATTATGAATGGTTCGAGCCAGCCGAAAATCCTGTTGATTGAGGATGAGGCTAAAACCGCTCGGGCCGTAGTAAACGGCTTGAGAACTGAAGGCTTCGTTCTTTCCTTAGCAGCAACGGGCGAGGAAGGTTTTTTTCTATTAAATAGCGAACCGTTCGATGCCATTGTTCTTGATTGGATGTTGCCCGGCCGGAGCGGTTTAGAAGTATTGAAAACGTTGCGTGCCAGAGGCTCGAAGACGCCGGTCCTGTTACTCACGGCGCGCGATGCTTTGGAGGATCGCGTTATCGGTCTGGACGGCGGTGCGGATGATTATTTAGTCAAGCCATTCGCCCTGGCCGAATTGGCGGCAAGGCTGCGGGCCCTTTTGCGTCGATCAACGGCTGATTCCGCTAGCGAAGAAAGGCAAACCCGTTGGCGTGTTGCGGACCTCGAAGTTGATCTGCCCCTTAGGCGGGTGACTCGAGCAGGAAGGTTAATCGATTTAACACCGCGCGAATTTGATCTGCTTATTCAATTATTGGTTAATGCCGGGCGGGTTGTGAGCCGCGAGACATTAGCCAGAGAGGTGTGGCAAGAGGTGCGAAGAGCAACGCCCCTGGATAATGTAATCGATGTTCATGTTGCTCACTTACGGCGTAAGATCGACGACGATTTTTCCTGGCGTCTCATTCATACGGTCCGAGGCGTCGGTTTTGTGTTGCGGGAGGAAGATGCGACATGATGGCGTGGTGGCAGCGGCGTTCACTGCGCCTCAGACTAACGTTTTGGTACGCCATCACATCGACGGTTGTTCTCTTAGCCCTCGGAGGTTTGATGTTTCACGTGTTTCGTGGACGGCTGCTGTCGCAGCTGGATCGCCAACTCCGCGGTGACTTCGAGATGATCGAATCACGAGTCATCCGCGATCCAGCAGGTAACCTTCAATGGCTTGGCTACGGTGAAGACAAAGAGGGGGTGGAATGGGAGGAGGAAGCAGGCCCTTGGTTCGAGATCTTGTCGCCTACCGGCTCCATCTTGTTGCGGGAAGGGCTATCGAGTGACTGGAAACCGCTTTTCGCATTGCCCCGCGACGGCGCGGTCACCTCATTTTCGGCTGAATTGCCGGAACATGTCCATGTGCGGGCCCTGGAAAATAATACTGTGATCGCAGGTGAGCCCGTCCTGTTACGAGTCTTTCGGTCTGAGGCAGAGCTTCGGCGAGCTATGGCGGAATTTGGAGCCGTTCTTGGTCTCGGGCTGCCGTTGGGCGTGGCTCTCTCCGCAGTTGGCGGCTACCTTATCACTCACCGTTCTCTTTCGCCGGTGAGCCAGATAGCCGCTCGTGCTCGGCAGATAACGGGTGAGTCGTTGGAAGCACGGCTGCCGGTGCCTAATCCCCACGATGAACTGGGTCAGTTGGTGACCGTCTTCAACGCAACTCTTGCCCGACTGGAGAACTCCTTTGGGGAACTTCGCCGTTTCACAGCCGACGCTTCTCACGAGCTGCGTACCCCGTTAACGGCTTTGCGGGCGGTCGGTGAAGCCGCCCTGCGATCAGACCGTGGTAACTCCAAGAGTCTCCGAGAAGCACTTTCCAGCATGCTTGAAGAAACTCGGCGGCTCAGTGATCTGGTGGATGCGCTGCTTCTGCTTGCCCGAGCAGACACGGGAGGGCTTTCTCCGACTCTTCAACAGGTCGACTTGGCAGGGTTAGTGGGCGAAGTTCGAGAGACGCTCCTTGTATTGGCTGAGGAGAAGAGCCAGCGAATAGAAATAACGGCCAAAAATCTGGTTATCCAGGCGGATCGCGAGCTGCTACGTCTTGCCCTGTTGAATCTCATACACAACGCGATTCGCTACAGCAAAGAGGGGACCGTAATCTGGCTGCGGGTTGAACCGCGAGAGAAGACCGCGATCGTGGAGGTAATAGACCAGGGCCCAGGAATCGCTCCTGAGCATCACGAGAAAATCTTTGAGCGGTTTTACCGCGTCGATAAGGCGAGATCGCGTGCCAGTGGAGGCGCCGGTCTTGGCTTGTCCATAGCCCGCTGGGCGGTCGAGCGACAAGGGGCGCATATCGAATTGGAAAGCAAACCAGGTCACGGAAGCCTCTTCCGGATCGTGATGACTAACGAGAAGCCAGCCAGCTCCTAAAAAAATTCTTAAGGAGATCTTCAGTAACGGTTCAGGAGATTCCGATCTGAATATAGCGAACATCTAGCGAATCCAATCGATCCTTCTCACGATCCAGCTTGTTGAATTAGTCGGTGCTGGAGTTGGCTTTTTCGGCTGGGTTGTGTTCGGCTGTTGTCGGACCCTTAAATAGCTCTTGTCACGAAGTGGAGCGGTTCCAATCCTGAACAATTCTTAAGGATATCTTCAGTAACAGGCGGTGAAATTCGCGCGTATCCTGCCGCGTTTAACAACGACTGCGTGCGAAAGCATCCCAGTCAAAAAAAGGACAAGCAAATCAATGAACAGAAAAATAATAGCGGTACTTGCCGTCATCATCGGACTCACGACAGTTGGCGTCCTGGTCTATGCGGGAACGGACAAGGAGGAAAACAAACAGCAGGTCGCGATGAGTGAGTTGCCGGCTGCGGTGCAAAAGACAATCCAGGACAACCTGGCGGGAGGAACTGTTACTGAAACGGCGAAGGAAACCGAAGGTGGTTCGACTTATTACGAGGCTGAAGTGCAGAAGTCCGGCGGCGAAAAGGTTGAGATCAAGGTCGCCGAGGATGGGAAGCTCATCAGCGTGGGGAAAGGAGAGGAAGGCGAAGATAATGACTGAAGGGGTAGAACCCTTTTCGATCAGGACAGAGCCAATCTGAGGCCGTCCATCAAGACATCGTAGAGAGTTCCACCAACGGGAAGAGGAGTTATCGCTGGAAGAGTCATACCTAATGCGGAAAAGGCGTACCGAAGGCTTCCATTAGACAAAAGCCAGGGGTCAGGCGCTGTCGCTAGACAGCGCCTGAAATTTTAATGGCCGAATGCTTTCAATTTTTCTTTAATCATGTTGGCCAAAGCCACGGAACCCTTGCCCTCGCCAAGGTATTTGTATCCAGTCGCCTGGCTAAACGTTGGTCCCATGTCCTTTTCCATGAGGTTTACAAGGGAGCCGGCGTAAAGCACGGAAACCTCGCTCTCGCCCGCGTCGGCCTTTGTGGCTGCCAGCGCCAGAAGCGGAGCGGTGATGAAAACAATGAGCGACAGAAATTGCTGAGCATCT
>JBKPBY010000011.1:0-10655 GCA_046727075.1 bacterium
GTTCAATATTTCCAAGGTGTCCCCTCCCCGGTGCGCCGACCGGAGGCAGTAAACATGGTCATCTTCCGGGAAAACACCGAAGATATTTACGCGGGTATCGAATTCCGCGCCGGAAGTCCCGAATCACAAAAATTATTGAAGATCCTCGAACAAGAGTTTCCCAAAGATTTCGCCAAAATTCGCTTCGGTACTGAGACAGCGACAAAGAGTTTTCTTGCTAACGAACCCGAACTCGCGAAGGCGCAGGTCGAGGTCGGTATCGGCATCAAGCCAGTGAGCCGCCTCGGCTCCAGCCGTCTCGCTGCAGCGGCGATTCGGTATGCGATCGCGCATAAACGGAAATCGGTTACTTTCGTGCACAAAGGAAACATTATGAAGTTCACGGAAGGCAGCTTCCGCGATTGGAGCTATGAACTGGCCGACACGTTGTTCGGAGACCAAACCTATTCTTGGGCGCGCTGGGAACGAACCAAGAAAGATAAGGGAGAGAAGGCGGCGAACGACGAGATGAAAGCGGAGTTAGCCGGCGGCAAGGTCCTGGTTAAAGACGCAATTGCCGATATCACGTTACAACAAGTTCTGACGCGACCTGAGGAGTTCGATGTGATCGCGACGTTGAACTTGAATGGCGATTATCTTTCTGACGCCCTGGCAGCGCAGGTGGGCGGGATCGGCATCGCTCCCGGAGGAAATATCAACTATCACACAGGGCACGCTATTTTTGAAGCGACTCACGGTACGGCACCTAAATACGCGGGGCTCGACAAAGTAAATCCGGGGTCTGTGGTGTTGTCCGGCGAGATGATGTTGCGACACCTTGGGTGGGAAGAAGCAGCAGATCTGGTAATCAACGGCCTGACCAAAGCCATTACCAGCAAGAGAGTCACCTACGATTTCGCGCGCCTGATGGAAGGCGCGACCGAGATCAATTGCTCAGAGTTCGGCGATAATATCATCGCGAACATGTAACGACGCCTTCAGCGCCCTTGTTTTCCGTCTACGGTCTACCGTCAACGGTCCACCGTTTCCGGCCGCTTTGAATGGGATGGCAGGATCACGATTCATCGTGACTTTCGAAGCAGATTGTGCCTCCACCGAACGCCGAACGCCGAACGCCGAACGCCGAACGCCGAACGCCGAACGCCGAACGCCGAACGCCGAACGCGAAACGCATTGACGGTGGACGATTGACGGAAGACGTTTTAAAGGTGCAGAATGCGCCTTAGTTACTTTGTACCCGACTCCTTGGCAGAAAAAGACGCTCTGGAACGCAATCACAGCATTGTCGCTGTTAGTAATTGCGGCCACGTTCGTTTTTGCAGTTTACGTGGCGACTCGAATAATTACCTTTCTGCAGCCGCTCTTGTTGCCAGTAGCAGTTGCTGGCGTGTTGGCTTATTTGCTTGAGCCGTTGGTCAGCTGGCTGGCCCGTCGCGGAATGCCGCGCCTTCTGGCAGTCATCATAGTGTTTGCCGTGTTTGTTTCGGGTGCGGCCTTGACAGTAGTCGGCGTCGTTCCATCGATCTACACAGAAAGCGTCAAGTTCTCGGCAGCGCTCCCCGGTTATCTGGAGAACGGGTGGAATTCATTGGATCGGGTTCTCGAGCAGAACCTAGAGGGGATACCGCAGCTCGGTCCTAAAGTCCCGCCCGACAGCTCTACCGCGGCTGACAACGCAAGGGACCGGTTCGAGCGGTACCGAAATAATCCTTACGTACAGCAATCGCTTCAATACCTGAAAGAGCAGCTTCCAGAGCTGGCGCAGCGCACATGGGCAGTTGTGCAATCGAGCCTTACCGGCGTATTCGGTGTTTTTGGTCTTCTGATCGGTCTTTTGATTGTTCCGATTTATCTCTTTTTCTTTTTGAAAGAGAGCCCACGTATAGCTCACTCCTGGAGCAACTATCTGCCGCTTCGCCGATCGGAATTTCGAGACGAAGTCGTGCTGGTGTTAACTGAGATTAACGGATACTTGATCAGCTTCTTTCGCGGCCAGCTGCTTGTCGCCCTGATTAATGGGGCGCTAACCGCAATCGGGCTATCTATCCTTGGACTGCAATTCGGCTTTCTGATTGGACTTGGGTTCGCTGTTTTTGGTCTTGTTCCCTATGTCGGCTATATCATCTGCTACATCCCTGCCGTACTGATCGCCTTCGCACAGTTCAATGACTGGGTTCATCCGCTCTGGGTCACCGCTATCTTCTTTCTGGGCGTCGCACAGATAGACGGATTAGTGACTACGCCGCGTATCATCGGTAATTCAGTTGGTCTGCACCCCATGACCGTCATTGTCTCTGTCTTTTTGTGGAGCTTGGTGCTGGGAGGTTTGCTTGGAGCGATTCTGGCGATACCGCTTACCGCGACACTCAAAGTACTGCTCCGCCGCTACGTCTGGGAACGCCAGCGCAACCTGTTTTTCCAAGACGAGATAGAAAAAGACGACGAGATAGAAATCGCGACCTGATCCTGCGATGCGGGATCAAGTCGCGGCAGTCCGTCGACCGTCCACCGTTCGCTTCCCGCAGCATTCGGATTTAGGGTGGGACTTTCCTTGTCAAAATCTGTCTCCGAAATCAGCCAATTGCCAAACGCCAAACGCGACGGTCGACGGTTGACGGTTGACGGTTGATCGTAAACGGCGACGCTGAAGGCGTTGCCACAACGAACGGTTTCTTATTCCGACTGTCTTACATTTGATTAACTATGACCACTTCGACCGAGGCTATTACCCAGGAAGTAAAGAAAAACGGACAATGGGTGCGCGCCGTGCAAAGTGAGATGTCCCACGTCATTGTGGGGCAGAGATATCTCATCGATCGCCTGCTTATCGGTTTGCTATCGAACGGACATGTCCTCCTCGAGGGCGTGCCCGGGCTCGCCAAAACGCTTGCGGTGAAGACTTTGGCCGGATGCATCCACACTAATTTTCGCCGGCTGCAGTTTACGCCTGACCTCCTTCCAGCTGACATTCTTGGCACGATGATCTACAACCCGCGCGATGGCGATTTTCGTCCGAAGCTTGGCCCAATCTTTTCTAATCTCATTCTCGCCGATGAAATTAATCGCGCGCCCGCCAAGGTCCAGAGCGCTTTGCTGGAAGCGATGCAAGAGCGGCAAGTTACAATCAGTGAACAGACTTATCCGCTTTCCGATCCGTTCCTGGTGCTTGCCACCCAGAATCCATTGGAGCAGGAGGGCACATACCAACTCCCTGAAGCCCAGCTTGATCGGTTCATGTTGAAATTGAACATCGGTTACCCGTCAAAAATTGAAGAGCGCAAAATTCTCGATTTGATGGGAACGTCGGCACCCGATCTCTCAGTGCAGGCTGTCGCCTCTCCTAACGATGTGATCCGTTCACGCGAGACCGTAAACCGAGTCTTCATCGATGATCGCGTCAAAGACTATATCGTCGACATTGTCTGGGCGACGCGGTCTCCGTCGGACTATCAACTTGGAATGGAAGGTCTGATCCGGTATGGCGCTTCACCAAGAGCGACGATTTACCTGACTCTGGCCGCCAGAGCTCACGCATTCCTGGACGGACGCGGCTATGCCACTCCCCACGACATCAAGATGATCGCCGCCGACGTTTTGCGACACCGAGTTACAGTCAGCTACGAAGCCGAAGCCGAAGAAGTCACCAGCGAAAGCATCATTCAGAAAATTTTAGCAGGCTTGCCGGTCCCGTAGGTCGTATAAGTCGTATCGGTCATATAGGTCTTATACGTCCCATTTTCTCCTATGCAGTCAGTCCCGGAAATCCTGAAAAAGATCCGAAAGCTTGAGCTCCGTACTCGGCGTTTTGTGGAAACAGCGTTCGCTGGCCAGTATCACAGCGTCTTCAAAGGACGTGGAATGAATTTTGACGAATTTCGTCAATACGACTTTGGGGACGAAGTGCGAACGATTGACTGGAACGTTACAGCTCGGATGGGCGAGCCATTCGTTCGGAAATATGTAGAGGAACGCGAACTCACAGTCATGTTGCTGATCGACGTCAGCGCCTCAGGGTCTTATGGAAGCGTCAGCGCGAGTAAACGCGAAGTCGCTGCCGAAGTCTCCTGTCTGCTGGCTTTTTGCGCTATCCGCAACAACGACAAAGTAGGGCTGCTCTTATTTACGGACCGCGTAGAGCTGTTTATTGCCCCACGAAAAGGTCGTAGCCATATCCTGCGCTTGATCCGTGAGATTCTTTATTTCGAGCCGAAAGGACAAGGGACAGCAATTCATCAGGCGCTTGATTTTCTGAATCGGGTGACAACTCGCCGCGCAGTTGTGTTCTTGATTTCAGACTTTCAGTCGTCGGGCTATGAGAAGACGCTGACGGTTTGCAGTCGCCGACACGATCTGATCGCGCTTCCGATCGAAGACCCGGGGGAGCGTTCCCTACCTAATGTAGGCATCATCCGGTTACAAGATCCGGAGACCGATATCGAATACGAGATCGACTCGTCGGACAGACATCTCCGTACAGAATTTCAAAAACAGGCAGAGAGGGAGCGCGCGGAGCGCGAAGCTCTTTTCCGGAAGATAAAGATTGATTCAGTTTCGCTCCAAACCCACCAGGAGTATTTTCCAGTATTGCGATCGTTCTTTCTTCGCAGAGAGAAACGGCTGAGAAATCGATGATCTTGTTATTTCTGGCGCAATCGACAACCAATGCAGCGGATCAGATTGAAGATATCCGCCCGCTGTTGACAGGAGACGATTCGCTACAGGTCGTGATCTGGCTGGCGATTCTGCTGCTCATGGCCGTTGCGGCATATTTGTTATGGCCAAATCCAAAGCCTCAGCCCAAGCAGCCGCCGCTGCCGAAGCAGACCGCAATGGAACGGCTGGCGGCGTTGCGAGAAAGGATTTCAACCACGTCGGGCTATAACCTCGCAGTTGAGATCTCAGATATCCTACGCATATTCGTCGAACACCATTTCGGAATAAGAACTATTCGGCGGACCAGCGTCGAGTTTCTGGCCGACTTGGCGCGGACAGCGCGTTTCGATCAGCCGCAGAGGGAGAGTTTGCGGCACTTTGTTGAAACTTGGGACGCAATCAAGTTCGCAGGCGCGACAACGCAAACAGACGAGATCCAACGATTGATTCAGGAGGCTTGGGCGTTCGTGGAGGGGACGAATTGAACTTTCGATTTGAGCAACCATTGTTTCTTTTGCTGGTCTTGGTGCCGGTAATCCTGTTGCTGTTGCGCGAGCGCCTGCAAAGGCTGCCCAACGTTCGATTTGCCGCGGCACGTCACTTTGCCAAGATCGCAGCCAGGCAACATTCGTGGTCGAAGATCATACAGGATGTCCTGTCGATTGCCGGCTGTATTTGCCTGGTCGTCGCGTTGGCACGACCCCAGTTTGGCAGCGCCACAAATCGGGTCAGAACAAGCGGAATCGATATCATGCTTGCGCTGGATGTTTCTCTATCGATGCTGTCCGAAGATTTTTCAATCGGTTCGCAGCGCGCCAGTCGTCTGGAAGTAGTGAAGCAGGTGACTGAGAAATTCATCCAAGGACGGCCGAGCGACCGAATAGGTTTGATCGCGTTCTCCGGCAGACCTTACCTAATCAGTCCGCTCACGCTCGATCATCAGTGGTTGATTGAAAACCTGGCTCATCTAAGTATTCGGCGGGTTGGAGATCGGACTGCGCTGGGATCCTCGCTGGTAGAAGATGGAACAGCCATCGGCTCAGCGCTAGTCACCGCCGCAAATCGGCTTCGCGATAAAAGGGCCAAGAGTAGAGTGATTGTTCTGCTCACGGATGGTGATAACAACGCGGGTAGTGTCCCTCCGCTTACCGCCGCAGAAGCGGCGGCTGCGATTGGAATTAAGATCTATACCATCGGCACAGGAACCAATGGGCTGGTTCCCTTTCCTCACTCAGACGGGTTTGGCAACACATACTATTCTCAGGAGCTGATGCCGTTCAAAGAGGATACTTGTCGAGATATTGCGCGCATCGGTGGAGGCATTTTTTTCCGCGCAGTCGATACCAAGGGGATGCAGTCGATTTTTAGCGAAATCGATCGGCTGGAAAAAACAGAGATCGAGGTACAACAATACCAAAACTACGAAGATGGGTTCGGGTGGTTCCTCGGCGTTGGCCTCGCTTTTCTAGGCTCAATTTTCGTCTTGCGAGAAACTGTCTGGAGCAGAGTACCATGACATTTGGTGAACCATATTGGCTACTTGGGTTATTATTCTTACCGGTGTTGATTCTGCTCTGCGCTCGCAACGATGGGCGGACGCGCCAACGCTTGCAGAAGCTCGTCGCCGCACGCCTTTTGCCCGCCCTAAGCGATTCGGTTTCCGTCAAACGCCGTTTGTTGAAACGTCTTTTTTTTATGGCGGCGCTGGGCTGCATCATTGTTGCATTGGCGCGTCCTCAATGGGGCATCCTACAGAAGGATTTCACCCGGCGCGGCCGAGACATCATTTTAGCCATCGATACGTCGAAGAGCATGATGACTCCCGACGTCGCACCTAATCGCCTGGCGCGAGCAAAGCTCGCAGCGCAGGACGTATTGAACGCCATGAGAGGTGATCGCTTTGGGTTAGTCGCTTTCGCCGGTACGGCGCAAGTCCAGGCCCCTTTGACCGTCGACTATCAAACAATTGTTGAGTCGATCAGCCAGCTCGATTCAAAGACGGTCGATCGAGGCGGGACCGATATTACATCTGCGATCCAGTCTGCCGAGCTAGCTCTGGGAAAATCGGAAGATACTCATAGGGCGCTCGTTCTGTTTACCGATGGAGAGGACCTGGAAGATGATGCGGTTGCGGCTGCCAAGCAGCTCAAAGGTATCCGGATTTTCACCGTAGGGATCGGTACTGCCGAAGGCGCCAATATTCCGGTGGCGCCTGGAAGCAACCAGTATCTCCGTGATCGCCGCGGCGAGGTGGTCAGGTCTCGCCTTGACGAAAAGCGCCTGGAGGAGATCGCAAGACAGACAGGCGGTTTTTACGTGCATCTGGATGGAACCTCCATCTCCAGGCTCATTCAGGACGGTCTGCGAAGACTGGACGAATCGAACATTGACCAACGCTCGGCTCGAATTCCGATCGAGCGCTATCGCTGGCCCCTTGATCTCGGGTTAGCGCTCTTTCTCGCTTCGCTGTTCCTTGGCGACCGACGAAACATCTTCGCCAAAGCAAAAACAAGTATAGCGATCGGGACACTGTGGCTCGGCCTGGCTCTCAATCTGCGGGCGATAGATGGCGCCGAGCAATACCGGCAAGGAGACTATGAAGGCGCCCTACAGAGTTTCCGTGAGGAGCTTAAAAAGAGTCCAGATTCGCCCATCATCAATTTCAACACAGGCAACGCCGCTTACCGGCTCCACAAATATGATGACGCGTTTGAATCGTACTCAAAAGCCATGTTGAGCAACGATATGAACATACGCGAGCAGGCGTATTACAACGCCGGCAACGCGCTGTTTATGCAGGGTGACGAAAGCCAGGACATTGAACACCAACTGACCAGCTACTACGATGCGCGTTATCAATATCAACAAGCTCTGAATTTGAATCCGCAGGATCCCCAGGCGAGAAAAAATCTTGCCTTATTGGAAGAACGGATCAAACAGGCGGAAAAAGAGAAACAAGAGCAAGAGAGTGAACAGAAACAGCGCCAGCGGCGCCGTACACAGCAAAAGCGGAATCGGCAGCAACGGTCCCAGGACCAGAAGAAGGACCAGCAACGATCCAAGGGCGATCCTCAACAAGGCGAAGGTTCTGGCGACGACCAGTCACAGGACTCGCCTGAGCCATCGGATTCTGAAAACAACGAGCCAGAACAAGCGCCGACTCCCGACAAGAAGAAACAAGGAGACCTTCGTGAAATGACACCTTCAGATCAAGAGAGGCAACGAGCTCAAGCGCAACCTACTCCTGGACAAATGTCAGAAGACGAAGCGCTCGGATTGCTCGACTCGCTCAAGAGCGAAGGTGATAGAGTTGACCTGATGCATCATCGAAATGATCGGAGGGTGTTACGTGACTGGTAGGATGAGCTCGATTGGTAAGATGGCGAAGTGCCGTGCGTTCAGGTCGCGCAGGCGCGCGAACCCTACCCGCGTTGTTCCACAGGCAGTCATCGGTAGGGTTCGCGCTCCTGCGCGACCTGAACCGAGGGCCGACCAAATCCCAATCCGTCGCGGCCTTGCCATGTTCCTGGCTCTTCTCGCATTCCTCAGCTCCGCACATCCCATCCCCGCGCTCCAAAACGGCTCTGAACCAACTGTTGAAGCCGCGCTTTCGGATGCACAGACCCGCATCAACGACGCTGTGACGTTAACAATTACAGTTAAGAATGCGCGCGTCGCCCGGCCGCCTGCAGTGGCTGCCGATGGGCTCACCATTAATTTTGCCGGTACATCAACCCAGACCCAGATCTTTGACTCGGAGTCTTCGAGTTCGACGGTATTCACTTACATCGTTACTCCGACCAAGACCGGAACCCTGGAAATCCCGCCGATCGAGGTGGCGGTTGGAGGGAAAACCTATCGAACTGAACGCCTTACTCTTAAGGTTGACGGAGAACAACAGGACAACGGTTCCCACACCGCAGGCGAACTCTATTTTGGCGAGCTGGTCGTCCCAAAAGATTCGGCTTATGTGGGCGAACAGATCCCCATCGAGCTTCGGTTCTATTTCCAGCAGCGAGTCAGCTTCCAACCGTACCCGCAAGGTCAATACCCGTTAATCGAAGGTGACGGGTACGTTACGAAAAAATATACTGAACCGGCCGAAAAACAGATTCAACTCAACGGCAAGTTCTATCACGTACTCGTATACAAAACTGCTCTTACCGGCGTCAAACCCGGTAAGTTAGATCTCGAATCAGCCAGCCAGCAGTTCCTGATTTCTGCACCATTCGGGTCCAAATCGATTCCAGGCTTTAGCGATCCGTTGGACGACTTCTATCAGCAGCGAGTCGTGAACATCAAAACGAACAACACGTCAATTCAGATTAAGCCTTTGCCGACTGATGGACGCCCTCAGACCTTCTCTGGCGCAGTAGGCGATTTTGCGCTTTCCAGCGTCGCAACACCAGACAAGACCAAGACGGGTTCGCCGATCGATCTAAAAGTGGAAGTTCGTGGACTTGGCAATTTTGATCGCATGGAATCGCCGACACTGACAGGCACTGACGGCTGGCGCACCTATGGACCTTCTTCTGACACACAGACTTTGGACGATGTCGGCCTCAGCGCGGTGAAAACATTTCGCTATTCCTTGGTCCCAGAGAAACCTGGGATCCAGACGCCCACCGTTCAATTTTCGTATTTCGATCCGAGACAGGAAAAATATGTGACACTGAACTCGCCGATCCCAAAGATCTTGGTGGAAGGTGACACGCTGCCGCAAACGGCTGGGCCGACCGACAATGTTGCCTCTGCAAGTCCGAAATCCGCAGCTAACCCGCGCTCTGCGCCGTTCGATGTGCTGGACATCCACCCGAACAAAGGGACTTCGGCGCAATTCTTGCCACTTGTAGCACAAACCAGCTTTTGGGTCGCGCAAATGGGTCCCTTGGGGGTTCTAGCGTTGCTCGGCTTCGGCATTTGGTTTAGGCAAACTCGCGTCATTAGTTTACCGGCTCGGGCTCTTCGCCAGGAAAAACGGTCGTTGTGGCGAAAGGTCAACGCATCCAAGGATCGGTCGGAAGTTCTCAACGCAGCGGTACGACTGCTCGAATTGAAAAAGCCAGTCTCTTCAGGCGGCCGGAGATTCTATGGCTCGATCGAGGAAATTCTCGCTCGCGCGGACCTTCCCGGCGATCTCCGCGGTAGCCTCCAGGAGCTGGTCCATACAAGGGCGGAAGCCGTTTATGGCCACGTCGGAGAGGCTTCTTTGAGCGAGAGTGAACGGAATCGTATCAGGTCGCTCGTTCAACAATGGGAGGCAGTATGACCCAGAGCGTTCGGCGCTCGGCGTTTGGCGTTTGGCGTTTGGCGTTGATCCTCGGCCTCTCGCCAATCAGCACCAACGCCGACGATCTTTGGACAACGGCGACGCGTGCTTACCAGCAGGGGCGGTACGAAGAAGCGAAGGTGAATTACATCCAGCTGGTTCAACGTCGCGACTACAGCCCCGATCTTTTTTACAACCTTGGAAATACCTGGTTCAAACTTGGCGACAATGGTCGAGCTGTCCTGAACTACTATCGGGCCCTTGCCCTCAAACCAGATTTTGAGGAGGCCGCCGTCAATTTGCGCGGCGTACTCAAAACAGTCGACAACCCAATCGCTCCTACCCTGCGACTACAAGTGGCGACATATTCTGATTATTTGTGGATCATTGTTGCGGCCAGTTTTTGGATTGCCGTTTTTAGCGTCTTCATTTCCTGGATCACGAAGAGCAAGCGAGCCTGGCGAATCAGCGCACTATTAAGCGGAATCCTCTGCCTCATGTTCCTGTCACTGACGATCTGGGCCGGTTTCGGTTTGAAAGATCGTTCGGCTGCGATCGTGGTTGACCCGATCGCCGATTTAAAGTACGGGCCCGCCAACACCGCAAGAGCTATGGAGAGCCTGCATATCGGCGACCAGATTTCTCTGATCTCGGAGCGGGGCGATTGGAGTTTCTGTCGGACAAACGGCGGGACCGTCGGATGGATTTTGACTCGGAAAACCGAACAAATCGT
>JBKPBY010000012.1:0-5085 GCA_046727075.1 bacterium
TTTTGAAGCCAGACGATTGACGGATACCGATTTAGTTGTACAAGAGAAGATTAAGTCGGCTTTCGGAGCTCAAGTTTTTGATTCTGAAGGCAATCTCGCCCGGAACCGGTTACGAGAGTTGGTGTTTCACGATGCGGCTGCACGCAAAACGCTGGAATCCATTCTCCACCCGCGAATCCGTGAAGCGTGGATTGGTCGCGCCCGCGGAGAAAGACTGCTCCTTGCGGATATACCATTACTCTATGAGACCGGGGCCGAACCTTATTTCGATCGAATAATTGTCACCGCATGCAGTCGCATCTCTCAAATCCAGCGTCTCATTCAAGGACGGCAACTCTCGGAATCGATTGCACGTCAGATAATTCAGTCGCAGATGCCGCTCGAGGAAAAAATGAGGCGGGCGGATTATCTGGTTTGGACGGACTGCCCACCGGACATTACCGAAGAGCAAGTTCATCGGATAGGAAGGGAGATCATTGAACGCTATGACGGAACCAGCGGCTGAGACCACGCCAGTGCCGGGATCAGAATATCTTACTGAAAACGGTACCGTCATCGAATTGGAAAAGCTCCACCGGCTTGGCCACCCGACGTTGCTCGAGCTGGCGCGTCAGCTGAACCTCCGCGTCTCACATGAACGTACCCGTCACCAGCTCATCTTTGATCTGGCTAAGAATTATGCAGCACGCGGAATCACTCCAATCGGAGAGGGTATTGTCGAGATCTCAAACGAGAATTACGGATTTCTGCGTTGGGAGGCTAACAATTTCACCCCTTGCCCCGAGGACGTCTATGTATCTGCGGCTGTTCTGAAGAAATTTGGAATTCGCTCTGGCAATCGGGTTCGAGGAACGATTCGAGGGCCACGCGACAAAGAGAAATTTCTGGCGTTAGACCGAGTCATCAGCATTGAAGGGATACCGGTCGAGCAATGGACCGAGCCCAAGCTGTTCGATCAATTGACGGCGCTCTTCCCGGATCGGCGTATTCTTTTGGAAAACTCGAAAACGCGCAGTATCACTTCCAGGGCGGTGGATCTGATTGCCCCTTTGGGTCGCGGACAACGCGGACTGATCGTTGCGGCTCCGCGCACCGGAAAAACGCTGCTCCTCAAGGATATCGCATTGGCGATCCGCGCAAACAGTCCGGATATCCATCTGATCATGCTTCTGGTTGACGAGCGCCCTGAAGAGGTCACCGACTTCAAACAGTGCGTCGATTGCGAAATCTTTAGCTCCACGTTCGATGAGAGCCCAACCCGACATGTTCAGGTCGCAGAGCTCGTAAGCGATCGGGCAAAGCGCCTGGTCGAGCTAAAAAAAGATGTTGTGATCTTGTTGGATAGTATCACTCGGTTAGCCCGCGGCTACAACGCCCTCCAGTCCGGCAAAGGACGGACTATGTCGGGCGGCGTCGAAGCGAAGGCGCTCTTAAAACCGAAACGGTTCTTTGGTGCGGCTCGCAATTGTGAGGAGGGCGGCAGCTTGACCATTGTGGCTACGGCGCTGGTCGAAACTGAGAGCCGGATGGACGAGGTAATTTTCGAAGAGTTCAAAGGGACCGGTAACATGGAGCTGCATCTGGACCGAACGCTGGTTGAGAAGCGGGTTTACCCTGCGATCCACGTCTTGAAATCAGGCACGCGGCGCGATGATTTGCTGTATCACCCGGAAGAGTTTGAGCGAGTCATTCTTCTGCGAAAAAAACTGGCGCAGTTACCTGCTATCGAAGCCATGGAAGTTCTTGTGAGCCAACTCAAAGCGACCAAGACCAACGCGGAGCTGCTTTTGACAGCTCTCCGGTAAAGGAGCGACTGAGTGGAAGCGGCTCCGACCAGTAACGCAGATGTCCTCACGATCGCCGACAACGATCAACTGGCAGAATGCTGCCGCATCCTGCAACGCTTTGATCGGATAGCCGTTGATACGGAGGGCGATAGTCTCCATTGCTATTTTGAAAAACTTTGCCTTATCCAAGTTAGTGTTCCGAGCCTGAATCTCTTGGTCGATCCACTCGCGCCACTCGATTTTGCCGGATTCAACCGGACGCTGGCACAACGGCAAATCATTTTGCACGGCTGCGACTACGACCTCAGAATGCTGCGCCGCAGAATTGGGTTTGCACCCGGGCCGGTATTCGATACCTACCTGGCGGCGAAGCTTGTTGGGCTAAAGGAAGTCGGCTTGGCGACTCTGTTGAAGCAATTCTTTGGTGTTGATACCCCGAAATCTTCGCAAAAAGCAAACTGGGCCAAGCGTCCGCTCACGCCGGCGATGATTGAGTACGCCGTGAACGATACTCGCTATCTCATTGAGCTTGCAGAAAAGCTGGAGGCTGGGTTGAGGGAAAAAGGCCGATGGGAGTGGTTCTCAGAGAGCTGCTTTCGAGCTGTTCAGGCGGCCGCAGAAGATCGCGAGAAAGATCCGGAACGGGTCTGGAAGATCCCGGGAAGCGCGCTGCTGAAAGGAAGGCCTCTGGCTGTTCTGCGCGCGCTCTGGCTGTGGCGCGATGCCGAAGCACGAAAGGCTGACCGGCCCGCGTTTCATATCATGCGAAACGAAGAGCTCCTGGAGCTGGCTAAATCAGAGGGTCGTTCTCCCTTTCCGCGTCATGTCCAAGGCTCGCGCCGTGCGCGTTTAGACGATGCGATCCAGACCGCACTCAATCTCCCTGAGGCAGAATGGCCGCGGCGCGTTTACACTCCATCGAAGCGGCCTTCACAAGAGGAAGAGCAGCGTTTCGATCAGCTTAAAAGACGGCGAGACCAAGTTGCTGCTGAGCTCGATCTCGATCCTGGCATGGTCGCTTCCAGACAAGTTTTGGAGCGGATTGCGCGCGAGCCGGCGACGACTGAGACCGCGCTCATGAAATGGCAGCGAGAGATCCTGGGATTGTCGGGGCCCTAGCGGTCGCCACCACTCCGGCCATGATGCTCCGCTGTGGCTCGGGCTATCTCCTGCAGAAGCTTCCGTAAATCATCCGGCTCTTGCACGGAGAGACGTTCTCCGAACGAAAGTAGCCAGCCCGCGTACCAGTTCCATTTGTCTCCTTCGATTCGAAAACTAACACCGGTTTCGTCCCGTTCTTCAGAAAGGAGCCTGAATGGTGCCTCTTTTCGCACACGCTCGGCTGCGACCGGATCGGTCTTTATAACGCCTGTGACTTGTTCGACTTCCTCATCGCGACGAGCTAAAAATGCAGCCAGCGAAAAGTCGTCATGAGGACCGAATTGCTCAGAAAGCAAAGCCAGAGATTCGATCCGGTCTGATCGAAAGTCGCGATAATCTCTGCGTAAACGGCACCAGGCGATCAGATGCCAGCGATCCCCGTAATAGGTTAGCCCTAACGGCTCAACGTCTCGCTGAGTAGCCGCCGCTGCCCCGGAGTTTCGGTAGGCAATATGTAAAACGGTTCGATCTGCCAATGCCTTCTGAATAGCGAATAAGCTCGCCGCTCTGCTGCGATGCGGACCCTGTGGTATTGACATCCGGCTCTCCAGCCGGGCGATTCGGTCCTGATGATCTTGTGGCAGGACCGCGCGAATCTTTGCCAGCGCTGACCCCATTGACCGAGTAAGCGAACTGTCGGCGAACCGGTCCATTAACAGGGCCGCGGTGATCAACGCGGTAGCTTCTTCTGCGGTCAGGTGCACAGGAGGAAGATGATACCCTCGAACAATGCTATACCCGACACCGGCCTCTCCAACGATAGGAACTCCTGCTTCCGCAAGAGCGGCGATATCCCGGTAGACGGTTCGGACGCTGATAGCAAATTCTTCAGCAATTTCCTCGGCACGGGTTACTCTGCGTCCCTGCAGATGGATCAAAATTGCGACGAGGCGATCGATACGATTCACTCAGCATATTTTACTCCGATCGCTTCAATTTGCGCACAACATTGTCGATCAAATCGGCGGAGTTTATGCAGGCAGCGGTCTTTGCCGAGCGCCGCAACATTCGATTCCTACGGACCGGGTTGTTGTGCGCTCGACTCTAACGCCGGGGCGTCGAAGCACCGATAGGTTGAATGGCCTGAATTCCGGTTCGGCTACAGGTTTTCTCCCTTCAGCGGCTTCGAAGCCTTGGCTCAACAGGCTTAATACGTAGTACGTGGCTTCGATTAGGTGCATTTCGCGGTTTTCCCCCCTCCAAGTTTCAACAAGTTAAAATTTCCCACCCTTCCCTTGAATCGGCACCGGGCGCTCGGTGAAGTTCTGTAAGCTTACCCCCGGCTTGGCCGGAGTAGCGGTAGAGGCGGCCCCGAGAAACGCGATGATCAGCGCGCTAACGGCTATCGCTGCGATTAAGGACTCGATCAATGAAGTCTGCGGATTCCGATCCTCTAAGGATTGTTTCTTTGTAACCCTCCTGGGTGAGAATCGTGATCTGGACCCTTCAACCGAGGCCCAACGAGCGGAGCGCCCATTGCATGGAAACGACTCTGAGTTTGCGGTCATGACTATCCTTTCTTTGTGTTGGCAGCAGAATAGACCGACCCGATGACAACCCTATGTCAGGAGGGAAATTAGATGTTTTCGCGCCGGAAAGAACCACACCGTACAAGGGGGGTGTTTCGCAGACGAGACTATCCGATTCGTGGGTTCAGGCCGCGCGGGGGCACGAACCCTGCCTGTAACGGGCAACGCTCCATGATCGGTAGGGTTCGCGCTCCGGCGCAGCCTGAACCCGATACCCAACTCCTCTTAAACTGCATTAAATATTTCTGTTGTTATATGTATCCACAAGACTATAACAAAAATATTTCATGCAACTTTATCTGTGCATCCTGGCTGTCGCGACCTCAATTTTTGCCGGATGTTCAGAGGACGATCGCGATACCGGCTACTTTGGCCCTGGCCTTTCACCAACTGATCAGAGCCGTGACCAGCAGAACGCAAATCTTCCAGGGCAAATCGGCCGGCCCGCTTCCTCGCTTGGCAGTGGCGATCTGACTGTTCTCGGTGAAAACGCCAATGCGAACCAGGCAGCTTTCCGGCAACGCTTCGGCCTGACCGATCCGACTCAGGATCAGATGGCTGGTTGGCAACAATACGATGCGCGATTTACGGAATACTCAGGCAAAGAT
>JBKPBY010000013.1:0-10852 GCA_046727075.1 bacterium
CCGATAGCTTCCTTTTTCGCAACCTGCCCGGAGCTGGTCCTGCCTTGGGTCCGCGACTTTTAACGGCCTTTGGTACCGATCGGCAGCGCTTCGAACGCCCCGGCGAACTTTGCTCCTTGAGCGGCATCGCTCCGGTGCGCAGGGCCAGCGGCAAAAAAGCCAGCGTTCACTTTCGTCGCGCTTGCCCAAAGTTCCTACGTCAGAGCTTCCACGAGTTCGCTGAGTGCTCCATTCGGTACTGCTGTTGGGCCCAAGGCTGTTACCAAGCCCAGCGTGACCGCGGCAAAGGTCACCATGCCGCGGTACGTGCAGTGGCCTTTAAATGGATCCGGATCCTCTTTGCCTGTTGGAAACAGCGCCTCCCCTACGATCCCCAAGGCTATCTGCAAACCCTCCAAACCCGCGGTTCACAGTACACTCACATCGCTGCTTAGCTTCATCCGAGACAGCGAATAAAAACTTCCAAAAAACTTGACGGACCAACTCAGATCTCTCGAACTCGAGAGAGCGTGCATAACCCATGGCATCTTTCGGCTCAGGCTCAAGTATTCTGACCTCTCCTAACCTTTGCGTCTTGGCGTCTTGGCGTGAGATCCTTCTTTAGCGTCTTGGCGTGAGATCCTTCTTCAGCGTCTTTGCGCGATGGGTAAAAAGGGCTCGCACCGAGATTAACGATGCGAGCCAACAATTATCTAACAATGGAGCTGATGATTGAGCGAACTACTGATTTTCCTTCGCTGCGTGGGCACCTGCCTTCTGAGCATCTGCCTCGCTCATGTATTTGCCATGTTTGGTTCGTCCGTACCACCGTGAACCTTCCTTATGATAGACATTGGTGTCTGTATTGACCCACACTTGGCCGGCACCGCCGCCGGGAGCTTGTTGAGCCTGGGGCGCTGGAGCTTTGCCTTTGGCCTTTGCAGGCGCGGCTGCCGGAGTAGCAGCGGCGGCCGCAGCGGGGCTCGCTTCTGTCGCAGCGGCTTTCTTTCCGCGATGTCTCTTGGCCGCCGGTGACGCAGCGGGGCTAGCCTCTGGGGATGTTGCCGGAGAGGCTTCGGTAGCGGCGGCCTTCTTGCCTCTGGCCTTCTTAGCCTTTGCTGGAGACTCTGCCGGCGAAGCGGCCGGGCTAGGTGTAGGAGCTGGATCCGCGGCCTTCACAGCCAAAGGGGCCGCGACGAACGCGGTAGCGATGATAAGGGTGATAAGAGAGCGCATATTTGGTGTTTGTAGTAAAATTAACCCGGCAAAAGCAAGGTGGTTTCGGTATTTCAACGCCGTGCGGTTGCTACCCCATTAGTCGGCCTCTTCCGTTCCCGGCGATCCCGGCGTTCACGGCAATCCCAGCGTTCCTACTACATCAACTCCTTATAAATCCGAGTCCCGCGTTCCCGGAGCCAATTCAGCTCAGCCAGGGCATTAGCAGGAGCTTTCTGTGAAGGTTCTTTTTCCAGGTTAGTCAACAAAGTCGTTTCGAGATGCTGCATTCTTTCTGCTGGAAAATCGTTCAAGTGCAACCCTAATTCGAGTCCCTCTGGCGTTGGGAGTTTTCGATGCGCGATCTGCGCTTTCAGTTCCGGAAGTTCTTTTTGGATCTCGTCCTGTAACTGCTTCTTGGCCCGCAAATACTCCTGCATCCCGGAGGCCAGTTCTTCGGGTTGAATGAAAATCACCGACGTGTCGTTCTAGCTCGGTTGCTGCGTTGACGAACGACTTCTGGGCCGTCATCACACCAGCTAGTTCGCCGGCGTTCACAGAGAAGCACAGGATCCCCAAAAGTACCGCGATTCGGATCACGCATCCTTACTAGCTAGGATTGCTTGCGGCGCAATTGGAAAACGTTTGCCGGAGCAACCAGGAGAGATGCTGCCTGAACATACGTTTGGTGGCGCTTACGTAACGTGACACAAGCCGGACATCGCGATACTCTGCCTAAGCATGGCGGATCTCGTGTTGAAACAGCAAACGGCTGTGGCGCCAAAGTTAAGGCATGAACCGCCGGGGCGGCGATTCTGGGAATCGGTCGCCATTCTTCACCGGCGCAGGACAACCGTCATCGCGGTGTTTTCGGCTGCGGTTATTATCGTGCATCTTATTCTGCGTTTTGCGCTGCGCACGTTGCCGGGGATTTACGACATGCCGCTGTTTGCCGTGCTTCTGTTCGGCGGTGTGCCACTTGTCTATGAACTGGCCGCGCACCTTCTGCGGCGGGAATTCGGCTCTGATCTGCTCGCGGGCATTTCCATCATAACTTCCTTATTGCTTCACGAATACCTGGCCGGTTCCATCGTGGTGCTGATGCTCTCAGGTGGTGAGGCGTTGGAGAATTATGCCCTGCGCAACGCTTCTTCGGTGCTGCGCGCATTGGCGAAACGACTGCCTGCCGTTGCGCATCGAAAACGCGATTCAATCAGCAGTGATGTGCCGTTGGATGAAATTGCGGTGGGCGATGCGCTGGTCGTGTATCCACACGAAATTTGTCCCGTCGACGGAACTGTGGTTGAGGGCAACGGTGTCATGAACGAAGCGTTTCTCACCGGCGAACCGTTCGAGATCACCAAGGCGCCCGGCTCCACGGTCATCTCCGGAGCGGTGAACGGCGAATCTGCCCTCACGATTACCGCCACACGCCGTGCTGTCGATTCGCGTTATGCCAGGATCATGGCAGTCATGCGCGAGTCCGAACAAAACCAGCCGAGGCTGCGCCGGCTCGGTGATCAGTTGGGCGCGATCTATACCCCAGTCGCGGTCACGATCGCGGTCGCGGCTTGGGTAATCAGCGGAGAAGCTGTGCGTTTTCTGGCGGTGCTCGTCATCGCCACGCCTTGTCCTTTATTAATTGCGATCCCGGTCGCGATTATTGGCTCGATTTCACTGGCGGCGCGCCACGCCTTGGTTGTGAAGAATCCGGCCGTGCTTGAGCAGATCAGCCAATGTCGCGTAGCGATTTTCGATAAAACTGGAACGCTCACATACGGCAGGCCAAGGTTAACGGAGCAATTGATCGCGCCGCGCTTCACGCAGCGCGAGGTGCTCAGACTCGCCGTGAGCCTTGAACTTTACTCAAAACATCCACTAGCCAGCGCCATTCTGGATGCCGCAAGGGCAGAAGGGCTTGACCTTCAGCAAGTCTCACAGGTGAGCGAGCCGCCGGGGCAAGGCCTCTGTGGCGTCGTCGCTGGCCGCCAGATTCAAATTACCAGTCGCGGCAAGCTTCTTTCGCAGAAGGTCGCCGGCGCAGAAAATCTTCCGCCGCTCGCCGGTGGGCTCGAATGTATCGTTGTGATCGACGGCTGCTACGCGGCGACATATCGTCTGCGCGACGCACCGCGCGCCGAGGGCCGCTCTTTCATTCAGCATCTCGGGCCGAAGCATCAGTTCCAGCGCATCATGATTCTGTCTGGCGATCGCGAATCGGAAGTGCGGTATCTGGCGGACCAGGTCGGGATCACTGAACTGCGCGCGGAGCAAACCCCCGAGCAAAAACTGGCGATCGTGCGGCAGGAAACGGCGGCCGCGAAGACCTTGTATGTGGGCGATGGAATCAACGATGCGCCCGCCATGATGGCAGCGACCGTCGGCATGGCAATCGGCCAGAACAGCGATGTCACTTCGGAAGCGGCCGACGTTGTGGCGATGGAAAATTCGCTGAAGAAAGTCGATGAATTCATGCACATCAGCCGCCGGATGCGCTCAATCGCGTTACAGAGCGCAGTCGGCGGAATGGTGCTGAGCCTGGGTGGTATGCTTTTGGCGGCTGCAGGGCAGCTGCCTCCAGTAGCCGGAGCAATCGGCCAGGAGATTATCGATGTGCTCGCGGTCCTCAATGCCCTTCGAGCTGCTTTTCCGCCGCGGGTCATTTCGGACATGGTTTAGCGAAGTTAGGACGCTTCAGCAGGCAAAAGCGCGCCGTGTCGGCTCGATTCTGCATTGGCTGAGGCCGGATCGATGCAGCGAGCACGATCTCTCACTCGAAAGGTCACAACTTTCTAAAGAGCGATCGGAGCTTCTCATCTCGGGCGCCGCAGAGCCATGCAACGGTACGCCAGCGGAACTTACTTGGATGGCGACCCTAACGGGATTCGAACCCGTGTCGATAATACAGCACTTTTCGCTGAGTTCCGCTAAAGCTTCCAGAGCTTCAACCGCAGAGACTTATGTAAAATCGTCCTCATCGGTGAAACTCGGTGAGACTGCGCGAATGTTATAAGCTACGTTATAAGGACAAGGAAAAATGGCTACAGTCATCAGACAACCCGGGAAGCCGGTATTGGATCGCTGCTTTTCGCGATGCCACAGGCAAACAGCATAGGCGCTCAACAGGTGAAACCCAAAAGACCCGCGCCCTGGAGGTTGCCAAGCAATTCGAAAGGGCAGGCAAAGGCAAAGGCAACCCTCACAGGGTCAGAGCGACCTTTGCCGATTTCTACCGCGAGCATTTTGGGATCGAGCTTTCCTTTTCAAACGTCCGCACCTATTGCCAGAACTGGCTCGCCACCCGCAAAGCGGAGACTCGACCCGCGACTTACTCCCGCTACGAGAAAACGATTGAACGGTTCCTGGAAACTCTGGGAGATTCGGCAGAAAAGGATTTGAACGAAGTCACCAAATCTCACATCACCACGTTCCGCGACTGGTGCCTGAAGCAGTACGCGACGCGCACAGCAAACCTCTACTTGAAGATCATCAAGATGGTCTTCCGTTCTGCCAGACTTGACGGATACCTGTGGCAAGATCCAGCAGAGGGAGTTAAGACTGTCAAAGCACGAGAACCGCTCACCCGCAGACCCTTCTCAATCGATGAGCTGCGCTCGATTCTTGACGTTGCCGATCCCGAATGGCAAAGCTTAATCAAATTCGGACTCTACACTGGCCAGCGTTTGAGTGACCTTGCCAGTCTCACCTGGAGCCAGATCGACTTGGACAGGGACGAGATCAGGATCAGAACACGCAAGACCAACAAAGCGTTGTTGATCCCGCTGGCCGCTCCTTTGCGCGAACATCTGCTGTCACAAGCAAACTCTGACAACCCACGAAGTCCCGTGCATCCTCGCTCTTACGCGACTCTGCACGCTCAAAATGGAAGAGTGGGAACGCTCTCCAACCAGTTCACGGACCTATTGGTTGGGGCTGGATTGCGTGAACCGCGCAACCACCAGAGCCGTGGTATCGGTCGAGGAGGCAAGCGCAAAGGAATGGACACCAGCTTTCACAGTTTACGCCACACGGCGGTATCGCTTCTCAAGGATGCTGGGATACCCGATGCCGTAGTGATGGCTCTGGTGGGGCATGAGAGTGCTGCCATGAGCCAACGTTACACCCACGTCGGCAAGGAAGCACTCTCCCGTGCCACCCGATCACTTCCCGAAATCTGAAACGAGGGAGGCAAATCCGGCGCTCCAGGATTGGATATAGGCGCGTTTGAGCTAGGGGTCCGCTTATCATTGACCCTCGGGATTCTCGCTGGTGTGTGATATGCTGGGCAGTAGGTTGCATCAATGGTAATTCGGTAGGAAAAAATGTAATAATTCACATAAGCATGAAAGGAATATAGCAAGATGCCACTTTATATGGACATTCACAGAAGTGTGAAAGGCTTGACGGCCGAAGGGGCTGCAGAGGGCCACCAAAAGGACCTTGCGGTTCAGGGCAAGCATGGGGTGGAGTATCTGCATTACTGGCTCAACGAAGCAGAAGGCACGGTCTTTTGTTTGTGTCGAGCTCCGAGCAAAGAAGCGGCTGAGGCCGTACACCGTGAGGCCCACGGCGGCGTCGCAGATGAGATCATAGAAGTCAAGGAGGGCAAATAAGAGCACTCTTTTGATTGAAAATTAATTGCAAAAGGAAGGTCGACGCTCTCTCCGAGTTGGCGCGGGCTGTGAGCCGCGCCCACTCGTGAAAGCGGCAGGCGGTTTGAAAGAGGGGAGAACCTGAACATCAAAGAAAAGAACCTGGCCAGCCTGCAAGCCTTACATCGGCATGATTCCAAAGGTGAAGATTGGAAGCGGTTATGAGCGTTTACGAACCGCAGAGGACCTAGCCTTTGGCAGCGGACGGGTCGACTGCCTGAACGGATCGTCGCTTGAGCCAGCTTGCCATTCGGGTTTGATGACTTTGGTGTGGAAATCTGCCATCTCCCGCAGAGCTTTGTGAATCTCTAGAGTGATCGCGTCATGGATCGTTCTGTGATCCTTGCCTACCAAACGATGGGAGAGGGTATGAGGGATTGAAAGCAGCTTTTGCCGACAAGCCGCAAAGAGTGCTGCTGCCTGACGATTAACGACCGACATCTCAATTAACTCTTCGCGTCTTTCAGCCAGAATCATCGCGTCACGCTTGAACCTTAGCCGAGTCAACTCTGCTCGTTCCAGAGCCAAGATTTGAGCAGGGCTAAAGGGATTGCCGTTGTGATCCAAGACTGGCTCGTGAAGCTTTTGCTTTTCAGCCATAAGCAATGTTTTTTGAACGAGTTTTTGTTAACTTTCGGGCCGCTCCGCGTCGTCGACAAAAAATAAAAGCTGACAGGACCCATATTATATTGCCATTGCCCTGCCCTCACTTGGGAATGGGTAAGCTCTGAGAGGTGTTAGGCAATACCTCCAGCGGAATGCGTACGCCGTGAAGGAGGGTGGGAATCTTATTGGGTTCCCCTATCAGCTTTCCTTCCGGATCGAAGTGAGTAATGACAGCATCCGTAATTTCCATCCGATCGCCAGACCCATTTAGGAACCCGGTAAACTGCACCTTGTCGAATTGAAACAGCGGTGCGCTCAGGGGATTAGCTTGGACCTGGTACTCCATCGTCAGAAACGTGACCGCAAACGTGTTCCAGCCTGTCTTTTGCCATACGCCGCTCTCAGGACTATTTACACATTATTGGGCGGCGTTGGCGGGTTAACAGCGGCTGGATCAAAAGCGCTTTCTCCCTGGAGGTCTCCTGTTAAGGTTCCTCCCTTGTGGAAGACGGTGAGGATAAACGGGCTTCCCTTGGCATCGCCTCTTATGAGCCACGCTCCGGTCGGGTCATGGGCTTTATCCCGTCCGTTGATGTGATCCTCATCTTCGGCAAGGAGCATTGAAGGGGTGAGTGCAATTGCCACAAACAGCGCTAGCAGCTGACTGAGGCGTTTGCCGCCCCAGTGGTCGATGGATTTTTCTGTTTTCATTGGGGGAATAACTCGATTCATTTTCTGATTGATAGCATTTGGATCTCAACAACCATTAAAAGCCCCTGGGCAATCAGGTCTGCGCAAGCGCGACAGCACCCTAACCATTCCCAAAACGCGTACGGACGATTACCACCCGGACTCGCGAGCGACACCCTCGAGCTGGTCTATGTCCCCAGAACAAATGATGGCATCGATGGGCTAGGAGGGAATCGAGCGAATCAACGTTCAGACACTACAACCATTTATAGGGTTCGCTCACAACTTGCAATAATTGGATTGCAGGTTAGACGGGGAAAACCTGTAGAGGAGTTCACTATTCAGTAACTAATAGTGTTACACTACAGTAAGATGGAACTGGACAAAAGGTTGCAAGCAGCTTTACTCAATTCAAACGTCACAACCCAATTTAAGTTCTTTAAAAACCTAGGGCTGCTGCTCTTTTGCCTCCGACACCAGCAAATTGCAACGCCTCCAACCGGAGAAGGGTTCGTAGTAGCGGTGGTGTCTATTGTCTCATCATGCAGCACCCCGCGAGCCCTCTCCGAAAAGGGTTATTTTTCTTCGTCTTCCAACTTTTCGAGCCAGCGGGGCTCGGCGCTATCGGGCAGTCGCGCCAAGTCCTTCAAGGTCTCGTGAACTGCGCGCTCGACGTACGGGACGATGTCACGGATCGACACGTCACGATTACCGAAGTGGTTGGCAATCTTGACGGGAAGCGAAAGCAGCGATTGGCGCATTGAGACGAGCAACCAAGCCAACTGGCGCTCGACTAGGGATTTTTCGATTAACTGGTTGCGCTTAAAGGCCAGTTCCATCTCGGCAACCAGGCGCTTTGCCTTCATCTGCGCGTTGCGCTCGCGCAGGTATTGGCTGGAAAGCTGCTGCAGGTCTAGAGCATCCGGAGTTGCAGGTAATTTGGGCAATCTCCGTCTCGGCTCACCTTTTTGGTTCTTAAGAATCGGCGGTTTAGAACCCTTTACTCCCTGAATTGGACCTTTGCGGGCTCCAGCGATGGGCATAGGGGATTATCCTCTTATAATGCTCTGGAAAAGTTAGCGCCGCGCAGCAGCGCATGACAGGTAAAACGTTGGAAGGACCCATTTAAAATGGCTGAACGCTATTGGCATTATCCTCCTAAGAACGGCCGTCCGCTATTCTCTATTCTCTATTCTCATTTCCCTCAGCTCTCTTACCCAGCCTTGATTTCTTGGTTCAATTCGAACGGGACAAATTCAGGCTAACTTAACGAAGGCCAACTGTCGAAACCCGTTACGCGTTATGCGTTTGAAAAGTCGAACAGCGCAGCGGCCTTTTCACTGATGAGTTCGCGCAATGCCAGGCGCTCGATCCAATCCTGTGGGGTAGCGTTGACGCCGTAATAGGCGCCGGCGAGTTGACCATAGATCGCCCCAGTGGTGTCGGCATCGTCACCCAGGTTGACGGCACGCAGTGCTCCCTCCTTAAAGGAGTCGGAGTGGTGAAATGCCCAGAGTGCAGCTTCAAGCGAGCGGACGACGAATCCATTGCCTTTGATCTCGGGCGGTTCCCTCAGCTTAAACGAGCCGTTAGCAATCTCGGCAATCTCGCCTGGGAGAGGCTGACGATGCCAGTGGTCCCGGTCGACGCCCGGGTAAAAGAACGGACTCAACAATTGCTCTTTCGATCGCCCATCGAGCGCACCGAGCAGCAATCCTGCAAAATAGCGGCATGCAGCGACGGCCGTAGGTGCAGCATGGGTAGTGCGCGAACTCTCGCCGGCATTGTGAATAGCTAACGCAACGTTTTGTCGGAATGCTAGCGGAACAGGCGCAAGGCGCATCAGTGAACCGTTCCCGGCGGTGAATGGGTCTGTTGAACCGGCAAAGGGTTCTCCGGAGCGAAGATATGATTCTAGTGATTTCCTGATCGTAATCCCAATGTCGAAACACGTTCCGGTGCTACTAAGATATCCCTCTTTCCACCAGCGACAGTATCGATCCATCTGATCCTTCGGGTCGAAGCCGCGCTTTTCGATTAAGCTCTCAGCAAGGCACAATGCCATTGAGGTATCGTCAGTCCATTGACCCGGCTTGAGACCGAACGGCCCACCGCCAATCATGTCGGTGATCGGTTTAAAAGTGCCCGGCGCCTTGAACTCCAAGGTGGTACCTAATGCGTCACCAACGGCCAACCCCAGCAACGAACCACGGTACCGGTCGCAAAACATAAGTTGTTCAACACTTCTTCGGCGTTGCGGCCAACTTTTAACCCAATCCACCTGTTCTCGAGTTTCAGGCGATTCAGATTGTTGCCCAGAGCTTTTCTTTACCGTTTTCCATTTCGCGCTCAACTCGCTCAAGGCTGTGTCCGGTGTTCGGTCCTGCTCTTGCAGCCAGCACGCGACCACAAGCCCGGTGCGACCCACTCCGCCCCGACAGTGCACATAAACAGCGCCTCCTTGCCTTATCCGACGATCGATCGCAAAGAGAATCTCAGCCAGAGACTCGGCATCAATCGGCACGCTGATATCTCGGATCGGGTACCGTTGGTAAGTTGTCGTAATGTGTGCTGCCTGGGATTCCTCTGACAGAATTGCTTCGTATGGAACGAACTCGTATTCGCCAAATTCAGTTAGGTCGACGAAGTGTCGAACGCCCACTTCCAAAAATCGCTTGATCTTCTCGCGTGCTTTGGCTGGGTCCTTGTCTCCCGGGTATTCGCCAGCGAGAAATTTATGAGAGACGACCCAATAGGTATTCGCGTTGGGTCGAGCGTCGGTCGCATCGGGCACATTTCGATCCTAGCCGCCAATGAGCGAATCGCCAAGTGTGGTTGGGAAACACCCAGCACTCAAGAAAGATCAGGTCCTTTAGACCACATCAATCTTACAGGCCCGACCCTTCAAGGACGCCCGCAGATCCCGGGTGAGCTTATCAGCTTCCGGCAACGCTTCCGCCGAGGAGAAGGCTGCGCAAATGTTACCGGCTTCGTAGAACGCCCCGAGCAAGTTTGAAGGGACCTTGAGGGAGATTTCGCTGAGCTCGAATGATTTCGGTAACGATCCTAGACGGGGACGATTGTCCGCGGCTCGGAAGCCGATAGTCGATACTTCACTGCGAAAATCATTCGCCAGGGGTTTGCAGAGGACATCAAATATCTCCTCATGACCAAAGTTCTTCGCTAAAATCACGGGCATCAGTTTCCTCTCCGCGCCATGAACATAGCCGTCGTCGATATCGGGAAGCCCGGCGCAAACTTTGGCTGGGCAGTGGTCGGGGACACGACGGCGGAACGAAACCACATCGATGTGTGGGTCCAAACTCTTGCTGCAGCCCTCCGGATTGGGCCGCTGGCCTTGAGTTTCGAGTCACCGATGTTCGCCCCATTCGTAAGGACCCGAATCGGCTAAAAACCGCGCGCAAGGGCGACTCTGGCAAGGGCAGGCCCAGCAGGCCGTTCTCCGCGAGCGCCGGTGCTACCGTACTCGTGACTGGGCTAGTCGTCGTGTCCTAATATTTTAGACACCTTACGTCCACTCGTGTCCGAGGCGACGGTCACTCTCGACTGGAGATCGCCACCTGTCGGCCCGGGCCGGCTGATGCTGTTCGGAGCATTTGTCACTGACCAGCGGAAGACCACGGATGCCCGCTACGTCGAGGACGCTCATCTAGCGATTGAGGCATTCCAACGCGGTATGCGCGACCCCG
>JBKPBY010000014.1:0-7893 GCA_046727075.1 bacterium
CCAAGTCAATGTCGCCCGACCAATACATAAAAGTCATCAGGTCGGAACAAAGTGTTGAATCGACTATAAGCTCGCCAACCCAGTATCCATCTGGATTCTGGAGGCCAAACAAGTGCCGCTGTGCCTTGGAAATTGCGTCGCCTAGGAGCGTCGATGCTCCTGCTTTATGGTTTACCATGGACTCAAATTAAAGCGCGCATCTTACACGCACTCCTTAATGATTCAAGGACTACGTTAAAGGTCAACGCTAATTAAGGGCAGGTTAGGCCTATTCGCTACCTCGCTTTTCGGCATCTTGCAACATGCAATTGGTGGACGAAAGCAATAACAGTGTTCGACGTTTGACGTGATTTCCTACGAGCGCATTCGGCCGTTCGGCCTTTGGCGTTTGGCGTTTGGCGTTTGGCGTTTGGCGTTTGGCGTTTGGCGTTTGGCGTTTGGCGTTTGGCGTTTGGCGTTTGGCGTTTGGCGTTTGGCGTTTGGCGTTCGTTACGATTCTTTGCATTCAGAATTGAGCTTGAATGTCACGATCAAATGTTACGACCACCGATGACGATTGAGGCTGCACCAAACGGTGGACGGCAGACCGTCGACGGTAGACGGAAAACCCACGGCGCTGAAAGCGTCGCGGTCGAATCTCTATTATTTCAGTAGACATTTCCCGAACTTCCGATAATCTGCCTCTGTTCTCGTCAGACTAGCCAACACAATAGGAGGAACTCGTGAGCACCGTTTTTTCTGCTTCTCTCGATCAACTCGCTGGATTGAACCACTCCGAACTCGCTGACCAAACTTGGAGTCCGCTTGCGGTCCTTGCCGATGATTCTCCCAGTCTCGTGAAATGGCGCACTGTTGCGCTGCACCGACGAACGACACCAAGTTACGTTTTGATTGGGCCCAGAAGTGGTGGTATCCCGATCCGCCTCGGATTGATGGGCGGCCTCGATTCGGGAGACACCATCAGCATGGCAGCCGTCGTCAAAATCTTGGTGGAGCTGGATTTGGCGCCCTGGCTAGCGCAAGACTATGCGCTGTTTAGTTACCCATTCGCAAACCCGGCAGGACGGGCCAATGAGCGCGATTTTGAGAACGATTTCTGGCGGCAAAGCAGCGATCCTGTCATTCATTTCTTCGAGCAAGAATTGAGCAATAACGAATTGGACGGCGTGATCGCGGTGAGAGGTAATGAGCCGATTTCCGGGCTGCAAATCTGCGTCTCCAGCCGGGTCATCGCTACTGAGGTTCTATGGCCCGCCCTTGAGCTGGCGCAGAAGCTGGTACCGCTTTCCAGCGAACCGATCCAATTGCTTCCCGGTCCGGATCGGGCAAAGCATGCCTTTTACAATCTCGAATCGGTCCGCCCGCATCCCTTCAGTGTAGTGATTCGTACACCCGCGCACTTGCCGTTTGAGAACCAAGTCTCCGCCGTCACTTTCAGCGTAAAACGCATTCTTCACGACTACCGAGCACTAGTCGGCCACGCGGAAAGCATATAGCCGCGCTGTAAGCGCGGCTACTCGGGCTTGCGAGGATTCCAACCGACGTCAGCATGCCGCACACGGGTGCGCTCATTCTCGAATAATTCTTCCAGCGTCTGGATTCGCTTGCGAGTGCGCGACAAGAGTTCGTCCAAGTTATCGCTGTACTGGGCGAGCTCGCGCACCCCTTCTTCGTCGTACTTCCGGAAGGCGCTGATGATGCGGCGCGCTTCATAGGCACGGAAGCCTAAAAGACGAAGGGCTGTCGCGGCGGCATCGAGCGAACTTCCCAATGTTTCACGGAAAATGTACTCTACCCCTTCGCGGACCAGCCTGTAAGCGTGATCGCGGCCTTTTGCTCGGGCCAGCACCTTCAAATTTGGAAAATGCTTTCTCGCTGTCTCAATCATCTGCATCGACTTCTCCTCATCGTCGATTGCTAACACGAGAATTTTCGCCCTGTCTGCGCCTGCCGAACGCAGGAGTTCTAAGCGAGAAGCGTCACCGTAGAATACCTTCAATCCGAGCCTGCGGACCAGATCTACCTGGTCCGCGTCCAGGTCGAGCACCGTCGTTTTGATACCTTCTAGATTGAGAACACGACCAATGATGTGTCCGAATCGGCCGAACCCCGCCAGGATGACCGGATTTCCCTTTTCATCAATTTCATCAGGTTCCCGTTCCGGTAATCGAGAAGAGAAACGTGGCTGAACGAAATTGTCATTCAAGGTCAAAAGGAATGGAGCGACCACCATCGACAGGGCAACAGTAGCCACAAGAATGTTACCCAAACGCTGATCAAAAATCTGGTTCTGCGCAGCAAAAGAGATCAGGACGAAAGCGAATTCACCTCCCTGCGCCAAGGCAAACGCAAAAGTAAAATTTTGGCTGCGCTCCAGCCTTGACACCTTACCGACGATCAGCAGGAGCAAGAACTTAACAATGATCAATCCCAGCACCAGGCTGGCAAACAGCAGCGGTAACTGAGCAATCAGGCGGAGATCTATGCTCGCGCCAATCGAAATAAAGAAGAGACCAAGCAGCAGGCCCTTGAACGGCCCGATGTCCGATTCCAATTCATGACGATATTCGCTCTCTGCCAGAACGACTCCTGCGAGGAACGTGCCAAGGGCAGGGGAGAGGCCAACCTTCTGCATGGCAAGAGCGATACCGACGACAAGCAACAGAGCCGCCGCGGTAAAGATTTCCTGCAAATGTATGCTGGCCAAGTAGCGAAACACAGGCCGGACCAGGAAACGGCCGCCTGCAACAATCGCAAGAACCACCGCAAGAATTACCAACGCGCGTTGCCATGGCGGTTCGCCATGATCCATTGAGACGCCGGAACCTGAAACAGCCAGCAGCGGAAGAATCGCCAGGATCGGGATCACGGCAATATCTTGAAAGAGCAATACAGAGAATGATGTTCTACCTGCCTTACTGGTCAGGAGATTTCGTTCGCTCAAACTCTGTAGAACGATCGCAGTAGACGACGCCGAAAAGATCATTCCAATCGCTAGCCCAACTTGGATCGGCAGCCGAAACAATATCGCGATAGCAGCGATCACGATTGTCGTCAGTATCTGTTGTAGTCCACCCGATCCAATGATTGGTCCGCGCAAGCCCCACAACAGATTCGGTCGAAGTTCCAGACCGACCAGAAAGAGCATCATCACGATTCCGAATTCCGCCACGTGCATGACCCCGCCTTCACCGCGACCGACCAACCCGAGAACTTGTGGCCCGACAATAACGCCTGCCAGCAGATAACCGAGGACTGATCCCAAACCTAGTTGTTTCGCGATCGGCACAGTGACTACTGCAGCCAGCAGATAGATAAACGCCTGAAAGAGGAGGCCTTCGGATTCCATCGTCAGACAAGGTGAGCCTGTGCCGCTAAAATGTCGTTGAAGTACTCCGGTAACGGCGAGTGGGTCAGATCGAATCTTTCATCACGTAAACCTTCGATCACCCGACGATAAGCGGTCGCCCACTCGGCAAGTGCTTGGTCGTCAAACAACTTGAACGAACCGAACACGACAAATGGCGGCAGATATTCCATGTGACAAAAGCGTGCCGTCTGTTCGAACGGCGTCAGGAATTCACGGATGGTAAAATAGTTGTAACCCACTCTGCGATAGGCTGCTTCGGGGCCCCCGGCTGTAATCGCAGAGAGCATCCGCTTCCCAGCGAGCATCGTTCCGCCGACCCCGTATGCAAATCCATATTCGAGAACAAGGTCTTCCCATTCCTTGAGGAGCGCCGGGCCGCTGTACCAGAAGACAGGGTGCTGAAGAACGATTATGTCGTGATCGAGCAATAGTTTCTGTTCGCGTTCCACATCGATTTGAAAATCTGGGTACTCCTCGTACAAATCATGGATCCTGACGTTTTCGAGTCCTTGAACCGCGCGTAGAAGACGGCGATTGATCCGCGATTTTTGAAAAGCCGGATGCGCGAACAAGATTAAAACCCGAAGCGACATACCCGTCACAGTCTGATTCGTTCCATTAAATGGTTCAAGCGTTTGAGCGTTTGGCGCGGTAAATCGTGACCCTCCCCGACAGGAGGCCAAGCATTAATCGTGACTTTCGAGCACAGATTTGCTTGGAGCGAATCGTACGAAACGCCAAACGCCAAACGCCAAACGCCGAACGCTCAAACGCCCACAACGCTTCCGCCTCTGGCGGATGCGGGCGGGTCGTGATTTTCCAGCGCGCATCGGTCCACCTGGGTGTGCCAATTTTTTATCGACCCACCGAGAACTAGGACGACGACCAGAACGACAAACACCGCCCTCTGAGCCGCAACCAGCACACCAACCGAAAACTGAAAACCGAAAACCGTTAACAGCAGCGCTGTGAGCGCCGCTAGCTTCACCCATCTGCTCACGCTATCGTCCACCTATGGAATGGTTCTTTTGGGCACTGTTATCGGCTCTGTTTGCGGGAGCCACTGCCATCTTAGCCAAGATCGGTGTCGCGGATGTGAACTCGAATTTGGCTACAGCTATCCGCACCAGCGTAATCCTCATTTTCAGCTGGGGAATCGCAATCTTCACGACTAATGGATCGTCGATTGTGGCGATCAATAAGAAAGCCTGGATAATGCTTGTTTTATCGGGATTGGCGACCGGCTCTCGTGGCTATGTTATTTCCGAGCGCTGCAAGTGGGGGAAGTCTCCAAGGTTGCGCCCATCGATAAGTTGAGTGTAGTAGTCGCGATCGGATTGGGTGTGTTAATTCTGCGGGAGAAACTCGATCTTCGGGAAGGAATTGGCGCTGCTCTGATTGTCCTGGGCGCCCTTGTTTTGGCGTTGAAATGATTCCTGAAGCTGGTATCCCGGGTCGGAAGTTCTGTCATGAAGTCGACTGCTACACAACTCGGAGCCGCGGATAGCAAACGGTCCTTTGGCTGGATCGACCTCATCCTTTTCGCCGCCGTCCTCGGCCTATTATGGAGCATCGCCAAGTTCGGTAGCGGCATGATGGTCCGTTTCGATGCGAGCTCGCAGTCGCTGTCGATTTCCACCGATATCCGATACATTCCTTACTATGCGGGCAGCACTCTGCTGAGGATGTGGATCGCGTTCGGATTTTCGCTGATCTTCACATTTAGTACGGGGTACGCTGCCGCAAAGAACAAAATCGCGCGAGCGATCATTCTTCCGTTCATGGACATCATGCAGTCCATGCCGGTGCTTAGTTTCCTGACGATTTTCGTGACTTTTTTCGTGTCACTCTTTCCCGGAAACATGCTTGGTGTTGAGTGCGCGAGCATCCTCACGGTCTTTACTGGTCAGGTTTGGAACATGGCCTTCGGATTCTACCATTCGATGGTTACCACTCCGAAGGATCTTCACGATGCGGCCACCTGCTTTCGGCTAAGCGCTAGACAACGGTTTCTGAAGCTCGAAGTACCCGCCTCGATGCATAGCCTGATCTGGAATGCGATGATGTCGTTCGGGGGCGGATGGTTTGCGGTTAGTGCGAGCGAAGCGATCACCGTCCTTGGCAAAAACATTCAATTGCCCGGCCTGGGTTCATACATGGCAAACGCCGTGGGCACCGGAGACAACAAGGCAGCATTTTTCGCGATTGTCGCAATGCTTCTAGTCATTCTGGCTACCGATCAGCTGGTGTGGAGACCGTTGTTGGTCTGGGCCGATAAATTCAAAATGGAACTGACAGAATCGGCCTATCCGCCAAAGTCCTGGTTCTATGACTTCTTGCGACGAGCGTACCTATTTGAGTGGATTGAAAAACAGATCGTTCACCCGATGGCCGCATTATTTGATGAGCTTCGATTGAAGCACCAGGCACGCCGTGATCTAGAGCCTGCGCGGTCCCATCGGATCGGAAAATACATCGGGCAACTGATCGGTGGCCTATTATTGATTGGTTTGCTTTATCAAGTTCTTCTCGGAATCATAGCAGGCTACGAGGCAGTCTACCAGCATATCTCTCTTGCGGATATTGCGAAGATCGTTGGTCTGGGCTTTATAACTCTCTTGCGGGTTGTGGCGGTGACAGCGCTCGCGACGCTGATTTGGACACCCATCGGGGTTTGGATCGGTTCGAGGCCTCGAATCGCCCAAATCGCTCAGCCACTGGTGCAGATGTTCGCTTCATTTCCAGTCAACATGACCTTTCCTTTGGTTGTCGGACTGTTTGTCCGGTACAATGTTGACATGAACTGGGGGTGTATCCTCCTCATCGCGATGGGTACACAATGGTATATCCTGTTCAACGTTATTGCTGGTGCTATGGCGATCCCGAACGATCTAATTGAGGCAGCGAGGAACTTCGGGCTGCGAGGGTGGCCGCTATGGAGAACGCTGATTCTGCCCGCAATTTTCCCGTTTTGGATCACCGGTGCTTGCACCGCGGCCGGCGGGGCATGGAATGCAACGATCCTCGCCGAAATCGCGACTTGGGGTGATAAGACCTTGAAAGCAACGGGATTAGGCGCCTATATCGCCGAGGTCAGCTCTCAGGCTGCCAATACTGGCAGCGCGCCGTTGATCTGCGGGACAGCAGTGATGGCCACGTTTGTGGTAATAATTAACAAGCTGGTCTGGAGACGTCTTTACAGTTACGCTGAGCATCGTTTTCACCTCGATTAGAGCATTATGGAAACCGCCACCGTTGAGACTCCGCGACCGATTGCGACCGAACGCAGGACGATTGTCGAGCTATGCCACATCAGCAAGATGTTCACTCTGCCCGGCGGCCGGGAACTCAAAGTATTAGACCAAATCGATCTGGCGATCCAGGAAGGCGAACTGCTCGCCCTCCTCGGACAGTCCGGTTCCGGTAAATCAACCCTTTTGCGTTGCCTTACAGGACTAACTCAACCGACAAGCGGACGTGTGCTGGTCTACGACAAACTGCTTGAAGGAATTAATCCATATGCCTCAATCGTTTTCCAGACCTTCGCTTTGTATCCATGGCTAACCGTTCAGCAGAATGTCGAGGTCGGGTTAATGGCGAAGCCGGTACCGCGCGACGAGAAAGAGGCTGCTGTTGATAAGGCAATCGACCTCATTGGGCTCGATAACTATCACGACGCCTATCCGCGAGAAATCTCAGGAGGTATGCGTCAGCGTGTCGGGATTGCCCGCGCGTTGGTTGCGGAACCGAAGATTCTTTGCCTCGATGAGGCCTTCAGTGCCCTTGATGTCTTAACGGCCGAGAATCTACGCAACGAAGTAGTGACTCTCTGGCAAAAGCAGGCGACGTCGTTGAAAAGCATCTTCATGGTAACGCACAACATTGAAGAAGCAGTCGAAATGGCGACGCGCATTTGCATTCTCTTTCCGCACCCGGGCCGTTTAGGGTTGGTTCTCGACAATCATCTCCCGTACCCTCGTAACCCGAATGACCCTGGGTTTCAGCAGCTGGTGAAAGTGATCCACCAGACGATCACTATGCAAGCGCTGCCAGATATCCCGCCCGAACCTCCACCTATCTCCGGACGACCAGTTTCGCGTGCGCGAACTCGTATGGAATCCATACCGTACGTCCCGGTCGGGCAGATTCTCGGATTGCTAAGTATCATCGAGGATAATCCTGACCTGGCCGATATCTATGATCTAGCGAACGAGATTGGAAAGGACTTTGGCGAAACGATCGCTCTGGTGAAAGCGGCCGAGATTTTAGAGCTCGTCGATACTCCGAAAGACGAGGTCCATTTCACCGAGCTGGGTAAGAAATTCATTACCGCCGATAACGAAACGCGTCAGCAGATCTTCGCGGAACAGGTGCAGAAGCTCCGCCTCTTCCATATTATTCTGGCTTATCTAGAGGTGCAGGACGAGATCGACGAGGAAACAGTCTTGAAAGATATTTCGGTTGCGTTGCCATACGAAAATCCAGAAAAGATCCTGCAGACGATGATCGCGTGGGGTCGTTAT
>JBKPBY010000015.1:0-6110 GCA_046727075.1 bacterium
TCACTCCTTGGCGATATAGCTCCGCGATCTCCCGGGCGCAGAATGTCTGGGTAAATGAAGGGAACCGTTCGAAAAGGTAGCCCAGTCGATTCGGTCCTGCTTTCTGGTCGGTCATTCTGGCGTGGGGTCTAAGTGCTAGGAGGAAGACTATCGAACAGAAGATCACAACGCGGCTAAGCCGCAACTAAAGCTGGAGGAGCACCGTGGGCTCCGATTAAAAGGGATCACAAAACTCTTTTCGAGAATGGAGAACCAGTCCGTCAAGAAAAGGAACCGCAGATTCCGCAGATTGCGCAGATTTAAATCCCCAGAGGGGTTGCTCGCAACGGCTGGGCCGCCTTCTCAAAGTGCTCAACGGCTTCGCCCGGTCAGGACTGAAACAACTAGACCTAAAAAATCTGTGTAATCTGCGTAATCTGCGGTTCCGTTTTTCCCGCCCACTTCGTCGACAAAATCATCGATCTTCCAGGGCAGTAGTACAACGCGGCTAAGCCGCAACCACAACAGGGACTTCAGAGCGAGCATCGGCTGTTACTTCACGCAGAGGACGCGCAGAAACGCTGAGAAAACAATCCAAATCGGAGACTCTGCGTTACTCAGCGACCTCCGCGCGAAAAGATCTTCGCGAAATTGTTCGAAGCTGCATGTCAGCAGTGCAAAGATCAGAGATTCGTCATCTTCTCCAGCTTCTCCGGATAGCGATCCCCTTGTACGGTGATCTTTGAAGCGGCGATTTCGATGTCACGGAGATCATCGGGCGTGAGTTCTACCGAGACTGCTCCAATATTTTCCTCTAAGCGATGCAACTTCGTGGTGCCTGGGATCGGAACCATCCAAGGCTTCTGGGCAAGCAGCCAGGCAAGCGCGATCTGGGCAGGTGTCGCTCTCTTCGCTTTCGCGATGTTACCGAGGAGGTCGACTAACGCCTGATTCGCCTTTCGTGCCTCCGGCGTAAAGCGTGGAAGGGTGCTCCGGAAGTCGGAACTGTCGAAGGTTGCGGTTTCATCGATCTTGCCAGTAAGGAAGCCCTTGCCTAGAGGACTATATGGGACGAACCCGATGCCAAGTTCTTCTAATGCTGGAAGCACTTCCACTTCAGGGCGTCTCCACCATAGCGAATACTCGCTCTGTAGAGCTGTAAGCGGCTGGACCGCGTGTGCTCGACGGATCGTTTGCACGCCTGCTTCGGAAAGGCCGAAGTGCTTGACCTTACCCTGCTGAACCAAGTCCTTCACTGCGCCGGCCACATCTTCGATTGGCACCTCGGGGTCAACCCGATGCTGATAGAGCAAGTCGATAACATCGACTTTGAGCCGTTTGAGTGAGCCTTCAACTGCTTCCTTGATATGCTCGGGACGGCTATCCAGGCCCTGCCACCCAGGACTACCATCGGGGTTGAGCTTGAATCCGAACTTGGTGGCGATCACCACTTGATCGCGCAAAGGAGAGAGCGCCTCCCCAACAAGTTCTTCGTTGGTGAACGGCCCGTAGACTTCGGCAGTATCGAAAAATGTTATGCCACGCTCAACCGCCGCCCTCAGAAGAGAGGTCATCTCCTTCTTATCCTTGGGCGGCCCGTAGGAAAAGCTCATTCCCATACAGCCCAGCCCGATGACCGAGACTTCAAGATTGCTGTTTCCAAGTTTTCGTTTCTTCATTTTTGAGCTTCCGTTTTATGGTTAGAGACCAGCACTACTCTGCTTCGTGTTCTGCTGCTGTCGCTTGCGATCTTGCTCGACCTGTCCGGATCTTGCGGAGAAGAGGGTGGGTATGAGTGCGAGCTTAGCCGCTGGTTTTCAGTTTCTCCAAGAACGGCTCCCCTCTCTTCGCAAGCCGCTCCTCTAACCGTTTCGTGCAATCACATTCGCTACATGCCCAGGGCTCTTGGCCGTTCAGATCACGGCAATTTCGGCGCGCGTGCGCGTCTTTGACGCTTAATAATTCGAAATATTCTTCCCAATAAGGTCGCTCTTCCGCGAGCGGTGTCGGGCAGAAACAAACTTCGACCCAAGTCACCGTTTGGCGTTGGTCGACGCGGGCATGCGTCATATCCCAGAGATATTCATCCCCGGCAACCGACCCTTTGCCGAGCGTCTTCTCATCAATGGCCCGCTCGAGAGCGGCTTTTCTCCCGGGCTTAACCCGCGCCTTCACCAGGTAACGCATAGGAATAGATGGAAAATGGCACCGGGCTGCATTGCTCACAAGGGAACGTTCCGGAAGCTAGAATCTCGAACCTAGAATTGAAGTGCCCTGACCTCTGAATTCGAGATTCCGGGTGGCAAGAGAACGAAGATAACCGCCTAACACACCCTGGGCTAACGTTCAGCCCCTCGCCACCGAGCGCCGCTTCACGTCCCGGCCAGCTCGCTTATCAAAATTGTCCCGGGCTCGTAGGATCTGTTCCATATTAGCTTCCGCCCACCGGCATAGTTCTTCTGCCTGATGCGTGAGCGAGGCGCCTAAAGGAGTCAGAGAATATTCCACTTTCGGTGGAACGCTGGCGTAAAGTTTCCGGCTCACTAACCCGTCTCGTTCCAGATCACGCAACGTCACCGTCAGCATTTTCTGGCTAATCCCATCGACGGCGCGGCGTAATTCAGCGAATCGCATGGTGCCATCGGCTAATCGGCCTATAATCAAAACCGCCCATTTATCGGCCAGGTGGTCAATGACCACGTGCGCTGGACAAGAACGGTCGTAAACGCTTGGTTGGCCGGCTTTTGCCATTGGCTTTTTCAGCCTAACCGGTAAGGCAGAAACTTTGGTACCCATCGTTACTCAGTATACATCAGTAACCAAGAAAGGCAATTCGGGACAAGACGCAGCTTACTGAATCGTCCTGGATCTCGAGTACGAGAAACCAGGACGATTCGATCTGGCACAATCAGAGCTTGCTACTCGTTCAATTTCTTAATCCTAAGTTTCTTATAGGTAACTTACTTTCTATAAGGTGGCTTCTTGCCAAAAGCATCTTACTATCGTACAGATACCAAAGGCATAAGCTTTGCCATTCTCAATATGAAACAAATTTCTGCCTTCTGTCAGCATGTGCGATCGGAGACGAGCTTAATTTGCCTGGGGCTTTGCATCCTGGCACTGAGTTTAAACGGCTGCGGTCGGCCCCCATCGGCTGCTCATGCGTTTCTTCCGGCCAATGTGACGGTGAGCAAGCCGGTCGAGAAAGAAGTAGTTAACTGGAACGAGTTTACCGGCCGAACCGCTGCGGTGAATCTGGTGAATGTTACCGCCCGAGTCAGTGGCTACATTGTAAGTATCCCTTTCAAAGAAGGTGACATCGTTCACAAGGGGGATCTTCTGTACCAGATCGATCCACGCCCTAATCAGGACGCCTGCGATCAGGCGGTCGGGCAGCTTAAACAGGCTCAAGCCAATCAGCAGCTTCAAGATGTAACCTTTGAGCGCCAACAGCGGCTACAACAGAACAATGTGATCGCTAAGGAGGAGTATGACACCGCGCTATCGAATAAAGGCCAAGCTGCGGCTCAGGTGATATCTGCCCAGGCGGCGGTCAACGCGGCGAAATTGAATCTTGAATTTACCCGGGTCACCGCGCCAATCGACGGACGGGTCAGCCGTCAACTGGTCAATATCGGTAACCTGGTCCAAGCCGATTCGACCCAGTTGACGACGATCGTCAGCGTCGATCCCATCTACGCTTATTTCAGCATGGATGAGTTGGCCGCGCTTACATATCAGCGGCTCGTGCGGGACGGGAAATTGCCCGGTACTGGCGATGGAAAAGCGCCTGTCTATCTTCAGTTACAAGACGAAACCGGATTTCCACACGAAGGAACGATTAATTTCTCGGATAATACGTTCGATTCATCAACCGGCACCCTGCTGATCCGGGCATCCTTTCCTAATCCGGATGGGTTTTTGAAACCCGGCAATTTTGTTCGGGTGCGGGTTGCGGCAAGTCCACGGTACCAAGCCCTGCTGGTTGCTGATCGAGCTATCGGATCGGATCAGGACCAGAGCTTCGTATATGTGGTGGATGCGAAAAACATCGCTCAGTTGCGGCATATCACGACCGGGCAGTCGGCCGATGGGCTCCGAGTTGTAAAATCAGGGTTAAAGCCGGATGACGTAGTAATCATCAACGGAATTCTTAAGGTCCGTCCGAACAATCCGGTGAAGCCGGAAGCGGGAACAATGGAACAATTTGCTTCGAATGACATCTCGTTACCGTTAACGGGCGGGCAATCAAGCGCTGCAACGAATCATTCGAACAGCAACAGCGCCACTCGCTGATTCGGGGGAAATCAGGATGAAATTGTCTCACTTTTTTATCGAGCGACCTATTTTTGCGATCGTCATCTCGGTTGTCACCGTACTTTTAGGAGCAATCGCATTCATGGTGCTTCCGGTTGCGCAGTATCCGGAGATCGCGCCCCCGACGGTTGTCGTCCAAGCACAGTACCCCGGTGCGGATCCAAAGACCTTGGCGGAAACTGTGGCACAGCCGATTGAGCAGCAGGTCAACGGCGTGGAGAACATGTTATACATGTCCTCGGTCTCGGCCATGGACGGCACCATGCAATTGACGGTTACGTTCAAGCTCGGGACCGACCCGAATATAGCCCAAGTGCTGGTACAGAACCGGGTAGCGATCGCGGAGCCACAGTTGCCGCAGGAAGTGCGGAATATTGGCGTTACCACGCAAAAGCAATCACCCGATATTCTGATGGCGATCGGGTTGACCTCCAAGAACAACACCTACTCACCGCTGTACCTCAGTAACTATGCATACACCCAGATCGAGGATACGCTGAAACGAATCGAAGGTGTCGGCAACGTCCAGCTGTTTGGCGCCCAACCATACAGCATGCGGATCTGGTTGAACCCGGATCTCATGTATTCCCGTGGACTGACAGCGGGTGACGTCGTAAGTGCGCTTCAAGCTCAGAACGTTCAGGTCGCACCGGGAAGCGTCGGCGCTGAACCCGCGCGCCCGAAGACTGAGTTTCAATTGACTATCAGTACCAAAGGACGTCTGACCACGCCTGAGCAGTTCTCACGCATTGTTTTGAAGCGAGGCAGCAACGGACAACTGGTTTATCTCGGCGATGTCGCCAGAGTCGAGCTAGGTGGACAAAGTTATACCAGTACCACCTTTCAAGACGGCACTATCCCTGCGGTCGCGCTCGGAATCTTTCAGTTGCCGGGATCGAACGAGCTGAAGACCGCTGCTCTGGTGAAGAAAGCGATGGCGGAGATGGCGAAATCTTTTCCCTCCGGAATGGAATACTCTATCCCATACGATCCGACGCTTTTCACCCAGCAGTCGATTGACGCGGTCTACGATACATTGCGCACTGCGATTGTACTGGTGGTGCTCGTTGTCATGGTGTTTCTCCAATCCTGGAGAATCGCTTTGATTCCCCTGATCGCGGTGCCCGTTTCGCTGGTCGGTACGTTAGCGGTAATGGCGCCCATGGGCTTCTCTTTGAATTCACTTTCTCTATTCGGGCTGGTATTAGCCATCGGCATCGTCGTCGATGACGCCATCGTGGTCGTTGAAAACGTCGAGCGCTGGATCGAACATGGGTTTTCGCCCAAGGAAGCTGCGCGCAAGGCAATGGACGAGGTCGGCGGCGCGATCATCTCGATCGCGGTAGTTCTGACCGCCGTTTTCGTACCGACAGCCGTGGTCAGTGGCATTAGTGGTCAATTTTATCGGCAGTTCGCGCTGACAATCGCAATTGCTACGCTGATCTCCGCGTTTAACTCGCTCACGCTTAGCCCGGCATTGGCCGCCATCCTGATCAAACCGGGCCATGCCAAAAAGGATCTACTCACCCGCTTGATCGATTTTCTGTTGGGTTGGTTCTTCCGGTTATTTAACCGGACATTCGATCGCGGAATTAATCTCTATGGAGCGACCGTGCGGCGCCTGCTTCGAGTCAGCGCGCTGGTAGTAATCCTCTACCTCGGGCTCCTAAGCCTCACCGGAGTTCTCTTTCGGACAGTACCGGCTGGCTTCATCCCTCCGATGGACCAAGGTTACCTGATCGTTTTCGCCCAGTTACCGGACGGCGCTTCACTACAGCGGAATGACGAGATTCGCGAGCAAGTCGGTAAACTCG
>JBKPBY010000016.1:0-6393 GCA_046727075.1 bacterium
GGGTTCATCCCGGGCGGTTGGCCGAACGGGCGTAGGTTCGGAGACGACGTGGTAGACATCGCTATCGATGCGTTGCTAAGCAACTTGAAGGTGGTTCCACCCGTAATTCATACCTATCCACCAGGCGACGGCGTCAACTCCAATGATATGCGCTACAACCGAGTGTTCCCTTACGAGTCGACTCCACAGAACGGCCTCATCCACGGTCATCACGGACTGCCTCCGGAATAGCGAATGGCACACTGTCGGGGCGAGGTATTCCTTGCCCCGACTTTTAGTCAGCTTTTCCGCGCACGAGACGCGATTGACCCGGACGCCGCCGCTCGCAGCGTCGGTGCGGGGATGGTAGCGTAAACCGTCGCTGGGAAACGTTGACCGGCCTCTTCGAGTGACACATCTGAGCGCCGATTGGAATTGATTGTACGTTGGCCATTCATGCGCACGCCGGGGACGATCGCGCGCATGCAGCGGACGCAACGCCAAGACAAGGTTCTGAATTTTGCCGAAATTAATCCTCCAAATTGATTATCTCATCTATGAAATCAATCGCGCCGTGCATCCGATCCTTTGATCGCATTTGCCTAGCTGTTGCAGTTTCGTTCTTGTTAACTCTAACCGCGGATGCGCATGACCCCGGCCTTAGCACGGCAACAGTGACGGTTGGAGAACAACAAATACAGGTCGTTCTCGGATTGGCGCGACAGGATACAGCGTTCATCCTTCCTGCAAACGCTAATTTGCACGACATTGGAACGCCGGAAGGCTTTCAGGCAATGCGGCCGGAGCTCGAAAGCGTTACTGCGAGCGGGTTCAACCTCTATCTTGGAGAACAACGCATCGTACCCGCTCAAATGATTGCACAACTAAAGGACAGCACGAATGTCGAAATCCTGCTTCGGTTCAGGAGAACGAGCGCGGCGCAGTTGCGTTTGCTTGCAACGTTCCTTGAGAGGTTTCCTTTAGGTCATCGTGAGTTTCTGTCGGTCCAAACCGCTAGCGGAGCAAGGCTTGGAGAAGCAATGCTCTCAGCCAAGAAAAACGCGTTTCAGATCAACTTGCCAGCAGTCTCGGCTTCAACCGTTTCCCGGCGTATGGATTATTCGTTTTTGGAGTTTCTGAAGCTTGGCGTGGAACACATCTTAACAGGGTATGATCATCTTCTTTTCCTGTTCGGTCTGATGGTTGTTTGCCGTGATTTGCGCTCAATTTTGACTGTAATAACCTGCTTCACCATCGCACATTCTATCACGCTGGCTTTGGCCACCCTCGACATTGTTCGACTGCCCGGGAGAATCGTGGAACCGATTATTGCGGCCTCGATCGCGTACGTCGGCATCGAGAACCTCCTTCGGGGTGACTCCTCGAAGTGGCGGAGTCTAATCGCTTTTTCCTTCGGACTGGTGCACGGACTCGGCTTCGCTGATGCGCTCCGAGAACTTGGAATCAACTCGGCGCAATTCGGGATCGTTGCGCCGCTCGTGGGTTTCAATGTTGGTGTGGAGCTTGGTCAACTCGGTGTCGCAGCTATCGTACTGCCGATTCTGTGGAATCTCAGAAGAAATCCGTCGTTTGTACGCCAATGGGTTCCGATTTGTTCACTCGCTGTCGCCTTCGCCGGCAGTTATTGGATGGTGGAACGAATCATGCAGAAATAACGCATGCGCATCGGGCTGCCAAGCCATCGTGGGAATTGTCTTTGAAGTGGCTTGCAACTTCCAGGAAACGCCGCTGCACCAGGATGGACCTATCCATGACCCAGTTACGATTCTGACTTTACCTGTAAACTTGTGCGTACCTATTTTGCAGCATGATTAGGGCGCATTTTAGAAAACTAACATTCCGGCTTTTCTGCTAGTCCGTAACTTCCAATTAATTAGATGCCCACAAACATGAAATTTCACGCTAAAAGTATTTGGATGGCGGTGGGGTACGAATCCACGAATGCTTTCAGGTTTAGCCCGTCGTGATCGATCGATTGTGGAAGTGATTCGAAGAGCCCGAATTTGTGCGCGTCGAACGCATCCAAACCCTCGCGAGCTACGCATCTGCTTTAGATGGCGGGCGTCACGACCATCGACTTGAAAACCTAAATTATAGATAATAACATCGCAATTTTCTGTAATGAGCATCCCTTTTCCTTCTGCCTCTTGTAAGGTCTCTCAACAAGCGCACGGAGTTGGTAGACACGCATTCCTGGGCCGCTCCGGCGCAGCGGAAGCCACTATCGCACTCGCAGCAGGCAAGTTCTTCCTCGATGGTACCGAAACCGCTAGGGTTGAGCAGACAGATTTCGACCAGGATATTTCGAGCTTCATCCTGCTGGTGGAACCCTTCACAAACGTCGGCGAAGTATTTGCTTTATGTTGGCCCGTATTTTGATTTTCTCTGCCCGGGCTGGTCAAATAAATGGTAGTTAACGGGCAGTGGAAGATCCCGAGAGCCAGATAAACGCAAAGCTCGTCAAGCAGATTGCTCAAGGTGACCAAAGGGCTTTTGCGATTCTTTACCAACGGATTGCGCCGGCTCTCTATGGCATGGCTTTTAGTTTGATGAGAGACGCGAGGGAGGCCGAGGATGTGCTGCAGGAAGGGTTCACCTATATTTGGCGAAAAGCTTCGACGTTTGATCCCGCTCTAAGCAGTGTCTTTGCATGGGCAGTCTTGATTGTCCGGCACAAAGCAATCGATAAGCTTCGTGCCCGCCGGCGAGCGGAGCGTCTTTGGGATAAGGTTAGCAGGGAGGTGGAAACTGCGGGTTCCGTTGACGAGCGATCTGCTCATGAACCTGCTTTGCGCGAACTGTCGGCGCGGGTTCGATCGGCACTCGATCAAATTTCTCCTGACCAACGGCAGGCGCTTGAGCTGGCATTCTTCAGCGGAATGACTCACGAGGAAGTCGCTGACCACTTGAGAATTCCGCTCGGGACGGCAAAAGCCCGGATCCGTCGAGGCTTGATTCAACTCCGGCAACTTCTTTACGAGGAAAGGTGATGGACGAAGGCCAACAGGAAACTGCCGCGCGATACATTCTCGGAGAAATGTCTTCGGAAGAAGAGGCGCAATTCCGAGCCACACTTGAAAGCCATCCGGAACTGCTAACGTTTACTCGTGAGCTAACAGAGTCATTTGCTTCGCTCGGATTATTGGCCGCTCCGCGCGCTGCTCCACGCTCTCTGCCTGACACGATTGTGGAGTCGGTACAGCCCAGACCAAAAGTGGTGCCGTTTGTTCGCATGATCCCCTGGGCAGTGGCCGCGTGTCTTGCGTTGACGTGTGCTCTACTGGCTATTGGCCTAGTTCGCAGCCATCGGGAGTCAGCAGCGTTGGAAAACAAGAACGCTGGAGTCACGCGAAAACTTGAAGATCTGCGTAACAAGAACAATGAGACAGCGAAAGAGCTCGGCGAACTGCGTGGTGAGAATAATGATACCAAGCGAGAACTAGCAGATCTACGTGACAAAAACTCGGCCTTGCAGAAAGAACTCGAAAAGTTGCGGGTCAAGGATGCGCTTTCGCAAATAAGGATAGCAATTCTGCAGGCGCGCGTGGCTAGCTATGCGCATGCCGTTGCTACCGTTGTTTGGAATCCGGAAACGCAATCTGGGGTCATCCAGATTGATAACTTTCCCACCCTGAAACCTGGCAAGGATTATCAGCTGTGGATTATCGATCCAAAGGCCGCGCAACCGATCAGCGCCGGTCTGGTACGTGTGCCCGGTCCAGGCGCGCGGAAAGTTGAGTTCAGACCGGTCAGACCCGTAGAAACGGCAGCAAAATTCGCTGTAAGTATCGAGAACGCGGGAGGCTCTCCAGTGCCGCGAGGAGAGATCGTTCTGATCGGACAATGAAAGAGTGCTTCCATTTCTGGATCGCGCTGGAGCCCTCCTCAATCTAACCAGATTGCGTAGCTCGACCTTAACGTCAGCACTATGCTAATGACATGAGCGCGAAGTTATCAGCGCAGCGGCGAGTTAATCGAACAACTCCAGATGGAGGTCGAGCGCTTGCTGGTTAAAGCCGAGCAAGCAGATAGCCAGGGAGAAATGGAGCCAGCTACTTTACCCCAGGAGATCGCCAAACCTCAGGCACTCAAAACCAAGCTAGAAGCTATCCTTTACCTTGCCATTCAAACCCGACAGGCTCCCAGGTCAGTGTCGGCTTGTTGTGGGCGTATCGGGGTTTGAAGAGCGGCCCTCTGTCGCCACCAATCTCTTTCCATTGCATCTGGGCGTCTTTGCGTGAGTTTAATTGATCGCGACCCTGCGGGCGACGATCACTGATTCCCATCCCCCCAACGATATGAAAGGAGCAAGAGGATGACTGAAACAAAGAATGAAGCGAGACGGACGGTCATGGTTTCTGAATTGACCGACGGTATTTTGGATCCGGCTAAACCAATGCTAGGCCCGGTAGCGTCCGGTGGCACGATTGTAGGAAATACCGCGCCGGGATGTTGGGGACCGATGATCACCCCCAGAATTCGAGGTGGCCACGAAGTAACCCGACCTGTGTTTGTGGATGGAGCGATGCCGGGTGATGCGGTAGTGCTCCGAATCCGGGATATTAATGTCACTTCGTTTGCGACCGCCTCAGGGCACGACCGCTGGGTAGAAGGCCATTACCTTGGAGATCCATACGCTGCGCCTCGGTGTCCAAATTGTGGGATACTCTATCCAGATACCTACGTAGAAGGCATCGGCCAGCAGGCGGTACGGTGTGTGCAGTGCAACAATCCAGTCACACCGTTCCAGATCGTTAACGGTTACACAGTGGTGTTTGATGAAACCCGGCAAGTCGGAGTGACGGTCTCTCAAGAAGCTGCCGAACGAATCGCGCGTTCCGCTAAGCAGTTCGCAGCCTTACCGGAGAGCTCGGCTCAACATTCAATACTAACCTATGCGCCTCATGATCTGGTTGGGCTCGCGGCGAGATTGCGCCCATTCCTTGGTCAGCTCGGAACCACACCAGCTATCCGGATGCCGGATTCACATAATGCGGGCGATTTCGGCTCCGCGTTAATAGGCGCTCCGCACGAATACGCCATTACCGTTGAACAACTCGAGCTCAGGACCGACGGGCACATGGATGTTGATGCGGTGCGACCCGGAGCGATCCTGTTGGCTCCAGTAAAAGTCCCGGGAGCGGGCATTTACTTCGGCGATATGCATGCGCTTCAAGGAGACGGCGAGATCGCCGGCCATACCATGGATGTTTCCGGAACCGTGACTTTGGAGGTTGAGTTACTGCGGGGACGGGCCCTGGAAGGACCTGTCCTGTTCCCGTTGGTTGAAGATCTGCCACCGTTAGCCCGGCCATTTGACCAGCCCGAAAAAGAGCGAGCGCAACGGTTAGCTAAGAAATGGGGAATCGAAAAGATCGAGGAATCAGCCCCGATCTCGGTTATCGGTTCTGGACCCGATCTTAATCGAGCAACTCAGGTTGGACTTCGCCGCGCAGCAGAGCTGTTGTCGCTCACCGTGCCCGAGGTAATGAATCGCGCAACCATAGCCGGAGGAATCGAAATTGGCCGACACCCAGGTGTGGTACAGGTGACATTTCTGGCCCCTTTGACGTCGCTGGAAAAAGCAGCACTTCTTCCGTTCGTTCAGGAACAGTACGGCATAGGATAGCGCGGCAAATTGAGAGACCTAACGGCAGTCGCTTATGCCAGCCAAAGACAGAATCTCGGTTGTTCAGGGTGACATCACGAAGCTTGAGGTTGATGCGATTGTAAACGCTGCGAACGAATCGTTGCTGGGAGGCGGCGGTGTAGACGGTGCGATCCATAGGGCCGCGGGTCTTGAGCTGCTTGCCGAGTGCCGAACATTGGGTGGTTGTAAAACCGGCCATGCGAAGATAACGCGAGGATATCGGCTTCCGGCCAAGCATGTCATTCATACGGTTGGTCCAATCTGGCGTGGCGGCTCCCACGGAGAAGCCGACCTGCTCAGGAGCTGTTACCGATCTAGCCTTGACCTTGCTGTAAAACACAAGATTAAGACGATTGCTTTTCCTGCGATCAGTTGCGGTGTATACGGCTACCCGATCGATGCCGCAGTAAAGATTGCCGTGAAAGAAACCGTGGATTTTCTCTCGGCCAACGAATCGATCGCGGAAGTGATTTTCGCCTGCTTCGGTTCGGAGCTGCACGAAGCGTATCGGAAGGAGCTTGAATTGTAGGCTGCATCGGTACGCATTGTGGAGGGGCGTTGCTTGCAACGCCTGCGGCCGACGGACCCAATCGCCACGCATCCTTTGGGCGTTGCAAGCAACGCCCCTCTATCTTACCCTCCCAGCCGACTTTGATTGCCTGGCGCTTTAGATTAGTTTTAGTCACTTATTATGCCGGCTGCGGAGACTCCTAACATCAAGTCGACTTCAGACGAGTTCTTAT
>JBKPBY010000017.1:0-12386 GCA_046727075.1 bacterium
TATACTCGGCGTAACCACCATCCAGAGTATATCCAGTAAACCCTGGCCGATCGCAGAGGTTCTCTTCCCCAAGCCGGCAATAAAGACATTGGCCGCAGGTATGGCCCAGCCACGGAATACCGACGCGCGCACCGAGATCAAAACCGGTAACACCATGGCCAGCTTCAACGACTTGGCCGACAATCTCGTGGCCAGGGACCAGAGGCAACTTTGGGTTCGGCAGATCTCCCTCGATCACATGACGGTCGGTCCGGCAAATGGCACATGCCAATACACGAACCTTGATCTGGCCCTGAGCCGGCACGGGATCAGGAATCTCTCGCTCCAGCAACGCCGTGCCGACCTTCTCAAGAATCATCGCCCGCATAGGCTAAAGGCGTTTGACGTTTCGACTTCGCCGAGGCTTCCGACTTTGCCAAGGCTTCCGACTTCGCCGAGCCTTCGTCGGACAGGTCGTTGGAGAGGTCGGTGTTCGGCGTTCGGCGTTCGACCCTTCTTCCCAGTTGCATGACCAAATTGGCGGCAACGATCAGGCCGCCGCCGATGATCAAGCTCGTCGACAGTCTTTCATTCTTGTAGTCGAGGCGCGTCGACTGCGCGATCAACGAGGGAAGAAACAAGGCGAACACCGAAGCGAACACTGGTTCTGCGGTGTAAATCAGTCCAGCTTCTGTCGAGCTCACTGCCTTTTGCCAATGATTCGACAGATTGAACGCACCCAGTGTGCAAAGCAAAACCAGGGCCGCAAGCAAAACGAGAATTGGCACGGACTCAAACGGGACCGCGTAATGCCTTGGATCTTTATTACTGAAGAGAGCGAGGAGAAGAAATATCACCCCGACACCGAGAAACATAAGTGTCGATGCGACGCGCGTACGGTTTCTGGCGAAAATCGGGCGTTCCAAACACAGAATCATTCCAGTAAAAAGGACAGACCCTAATAGAGTCTCAAGCTCTCCTCGACCTAATCGGAACGCCTGCCAATTGACCCGCGACAGAACGCCGACGCCGATCACGACGAGCACACATGCTATCCAGATTTTTGGTTCTGGCAGCCGGCGGTTTCGAGCTGCGTGGTAAAGTGGCAGAATCACGCTGTAAGCCGGCGTGAGAAAAGCTGATACAGACGCATCACAATAGGCAAGACCATCTACTTGAAGAACCATGCCGACCCCTAAGAAAAGGCTGAGCTCAATTCCTTGCCTCCATTCCAGAGCGGTGGCGCTGGTAAGCATACGCCGGCAAAAGAGCACCATGATCAGTCCTGCCGCCAAGAAACGCAGGCTACCTTGCAGACCCGCAACAAACCAGCTCGACTCATTCTCCATCGCAGGCATCAAGAGGGCGTTTAATGCCTTCATTGCGGGGAAACTGAACCCCCAAAGCAAGCAGGCCGATGTCAGCACAATCAGCGCAATGATATGCCGGTTTTGATCCCGCATCCTTAGCCTTTCCTCAGTGCTGGGAAGATGTTGTAAATTTCGTTCTCGGTCGGGCGCCGAATATTTTTCACCGTGATCTGTTGAGTCCGGCCATTCAACTCAACGGCGAATTCATCGCCCACCTGATGGTCCACCAACGCTCTGCCCAGCGGTGAATTGTACGGAATTGGAATAACGTCGCCCTGACTCGGAAGATGATGATCTCTGGCCCCCGCAATCAGCAGGATCATCTCCTCACCTGATTCATTGATGTCTACGACGGTGCCGATTTCAACTTTTTCAGGCGGATCTGATCGAACCCATGAAAGTGGATCCACCACAATATGGCCCTGCGCAATGAGATGGTTCATTTCATGAGTCAATCGCCGTTGGATTCGGCCCATTGTTCGAAATTTTTCTTTCGCGGCCTGATAAGGGGCGTTCTCGCTCAAATCGCCATCGAGCTTAGCGATTTTCGCTTCACGCAGCGCTTCGTTTTTGCTCGCAACCGTCGTCTCGAATTTTTCGCCGAGCTCCCAAGCGCTCACAGTCGAAAGAATAATTCTCTCTGGCATACGCGTTAAAGTCTACCGTCTTCCGTCGACCGTCTTCCGTCGACCGTCAACCCTCGACCGTCAACCGTCGAGCGGCCACCGGTCCGCAGGGCAAATTACAAACGGTAGACCGTTGACGGTGGACCGAAAACGGTTAACAGCCGCTCTGAAAGTGCGGCTATAGTTGACTCTTGCATGGCCGCTGGTAGAGCTATTTACCATGCGTTATCTCATCGCCTTTCTTGTTGCAGGCGCGCTCATAACCCCCATGATCGGTCAAGAATCTGCTGCATGGCAGGAACTGGAACGGCTGAAGCAAGCGCTACAAGAGAAGCCGGCGGCTGGTGTTAATGCAGTCGAGTTTTATGCCGGACGGGAAAAGGCTTTGCATGACGCAGCAGAAGCCTTCGTAAAACAATCTCCCAACGACCCGCACCGTGCGCAGGCATTGCTTTGGCGGATGCAAACTGCCGATTTCCCGGAGTCAGCTGATCAGCGCTTGGAACTAATCAAGAAGGATGAAGCCGATGCAAAGGCTCTGGAGGAAGACAATTCGCTGCCCGCTGATCTCCGTTTGGATGCCGGGCGAAGCGTTCTGCGAGAAGGGTTAAATAATTCTGATTTGATCACGACTCGAGAACAGGCTGAAGAACTTGAGAAACGAATCGGAGACTACCTTCAGAAGCAACCAAACGACGAAAGGCTGATTTCTTTTCAACTGGCTCGCGCAAATCTTTTGCTCCGATTCGAGCCGGAACGCGGCAAAGCATTTCTGCAACAGTTGACCAAGGCTGCTGATTCGAAGCTGGCCGACGCCGCAAAGGCGCGACTGAAGAAAGCCGAATTAATTCGAAAACCGGTCGACCTGCAGTTTACTGCGACGGACGGCACAAAAATCGATCTCCGAAATTTCCGTGGGAAAGTTGTTTTAGTCGATTTCTGGGCATCCTGGTGCCCAGATTGCATTCGGGAATTGCCGACCGTTCAGAAGGTTTACGACAAGTACAAAGACCAGGACTTGGTGCTCATTGGAATTTCATTGGATAAGGATGCGAAGGCCCTTGCAAATTTCGTCGTCAAAAAATCACTCCCGTGGCCTCAGTATTTCGATGGCAAAGGTTGGGATAACGAATTTGCGGTGAAATATGGCGTCCGATCAATTCCCGAAATGTGGCTGGTTGATCGGCAAGGCGCACTCGTGACGACTTTTGTTCCGATCGAAAAATTGGATGAGCAAGTAGCAGGATTGCTCGGCGTAGAAAACAAGATCGGCCTTAAGTAGGCTGGGAACGCCGCCATCCGCCTTCGTCCGGCTAAGGCCGGACTGCGTCGGACAGGGCCGCCGACAAAGATATTCCGGCGTATTTGGAGGGGCGTTGCTTGCAACGCCCGGGCACCCTAGAAATCAAGGGTTATTATGGATGACAAAGAAAGAAATGCTCCGGCTATTGGTGTTATTGGCGGGAGCGGTCTCTACGAAATAAAGGGACTGGAGGATTTGAAGGAAGTCGCTGTAGAAACACCGTTCGGCGATCCGTCAGATCATTTGGTTTCAGGAAAGTTATTTGGACGGCAGGTTTATTTTCTGCCTCGGCATGGCAGAGGGCATCGGCTTTTGCCGACGGAAATAAATCATCGAGCAAATATTTACGCGCTACGCTCTCTGAATGTCCGCTGGATCATCAGCGTCGGCGCGGTAGGCAGCCTCCAGGAGGAATACGCGCCGAGAGATATTGTGCTTCCCTCACAATTTTTTGATCGGAGCAGCCGGCATACCGCGACGACATTTTTCGGCGAGGGCATTGTGGCGCATATCGGATTCGCTGATCCGACCAGCAGCGAATTGCGTGAGCTCATCTCTAAAGCCGGCTCAAATCTTGGCTACAAAGTTCATAATGGCGGCGTCTATCTACAGATGGACGGTCCTGCGTTTTCAACGCGAGCGGAGTCAGAATTCTACCGAAGACAAGGATTCGCCATCGTTGGAATGACCAATCTGTCGGAGGCTAAGCTCGCTCGCGAGGCTGAGATTTCCCTTGCCTCAATGAACTTCGTAACCGATTACGACTGTTGGCGAGTAGAGGATGAGCCCGTAAGCGCCCAGACTGTAATCGAACACTTGGCGGCAAACGCCGAGGCCGCGCGAAAAATACTGCCAAAAATTATCGACCAGATCCCGTCAGAACCGAGCTGGCCCGAGCACCGGGCGCTCGACTCAGCTTTTGTGACGGATCGAAAAAGTTGGCCGGAATCTACTGCAAAAAAACTAGAATCTATCCTCCACCGATTTCTATGAACGCATTGCGTCTTTTAGTGCCAGCACTCGCGATTGGCTGTCTGGTTCCTGTTGTTCGTGCGGAAGAAGCTCCGCAGGCAACGCAGCCATTGGCATCGCCGGCTCCTTCGCCGGCAGCGGTTCTTAAAATCGGAACCTATTCCGACGCGCATGTGGACGGCCCCTACATTGCGATGACCTTCGATGACGGGCCTAGCGCTGAGAACACCTCTCGCCTGTTGGACATCCTTAAACAACGCAACATTAAGGCGACGTTCTTCCTGCTAGGCGAAAACGTCGTTCAGCATCCTGAAATCGTGAAGCGAATGCTGGCGGAAGGACATGAAATCGGAAATCATTCCTGGGATCATCCGCAATTGTCCAAGCTCTCGGACGATCGGGTCACTTCAGAAATAACTCGGACTTCCGACGCAATTCGGGAAGCCTGCGGTTATACACCAAAAATCATGCGGCCACCTTACGGAGCGATCACCAAACGCCAGCGAGATTGGATTGCGGAAAAATTTGGCTTGAGCACAATTCTTTGGTCAGTCGACCCGCTGGATTGGCGGCGACCTGGGCCATCCGTTGTATCCAAACGGATTTTGGCTGGTGCAGCACCAGGGGCGATCATTTTATCGCATGATATCCACAAGCCAACGGTGGACGCGATGCCCGCCACGTTCGACGCGCTTCTGGCAAAGGGATTCAGGTTTGTGACTGTCAGCGAGCTAATCGCAATGAATAAACCGGCCCCGCCTAAACCGGAAGCACAGACCTCCAATACCCAAAAAACCTCCGATGAAAAGCCGGTGCCTGCGCGGAACACTAAGGTCGATCCTGCGACCGGCAAACCGGAAGCGATGACTCGTGGCGCGGCACCGGGCAACCCTGGCCAGAGCGTGGCTCCGGCAGGCGGGCAGTAGCAGTGTTTCTAAGACGCCGTAGAGCCGCAGCGAGCTTGGTCGCGCTGGAGCGCGACCTACCGCCCGTTATGATGGTGACTCGGCAGGGTTGGCGCTTACTCTCCGCCGAGGCCACGGCGGGACAAGCCCGCGCGACCTGAACCCACGACGTGTGACAGGAGCATTCTCGAATAAGCCATGACGCGATTTCTCGTGACCTGAGATCTAAAGCGGGTTAGAGCCGTTAGCGTCTTGGTTCTAAACAATGGTCGGTGAGAAATACCTTGAACTCCGCTCTCAGCTCGGCACTTCGCTAGGCTCGCTCACTACGCTTGCCCAACAGGTTGGCGCTCAGGAAGAGACGCTGCAAAATTTGCAGAATCTGGCCGATCAACTGCATCAGCCGTTTTTGTTTGTCGTGGTGGGCGAAGTTAAGGCAGGGAAATCCTTTTTGTTGAACGCTCTATTTGGCCGGGATTTCTGCAAAGTCGACGTCCTTCCGGCGACTGATCGCATCTATGTTTTTACGTACGGCGAATCTGAGAGAGACGCGCAGCTTTCGGAACATGTGACCGAACAGTTCCGGCCAATCGATTTCCTCAAAGATTTCAACATTGTCGATACGCCCGGAACCAACACCATTGTCGCGAATCATCAGGAGATAACAGAAAAATTCATTCCGGTAGCTGACCTGATAGTATTCGTCTTTTCGGTCACTAATCCTTGGGCGGCTTCAGCGTGGGATTTTCTTCGGTTGCTAGGACGCGAATGGAAGAAGCGGATCGTTTTCGTAGTGCAACAGGCCGATCTTCGAACATCTCAAGAAGTAGAAGTGGTCATCCGGCATCTGGAACAGACGATCCTCCAGATCTTGGGCGATAGCTGTCCCATATTCGCTGTCTCAGCCAAAAAAGCGTTCCTGGCGAAAACAGACCCGACACAGAAGTCGCTTTGGCCGGAAAGTGGCTTAGGAGCGCTCGAAGACTGGATCAACCAAACCGTTTCGCAAAGCGAAGAACGGGGCGGCAAATTGCGGTCTGTCGCTCAAACCGCTCAGGTTATCACCGGTGGGCTGCGCGCGCGTGTTCAGGGTTCGTTAGATATTTTGAAATCGGATCAGGAGAAGCTCACTGCGATTCGTGGAACCTTCGATTCGCGGAAGCAGCAGACGCAGCGTCAGGTTGGTGGGTTCATTCGCGAAATTGAGCAAGCGTACGATACCTGCAGGGTGCGCGGAGAAAAGCTATTGGAAGAACGCCTGACGTTTGGACAGACAATCAAGATGATCTTCTCCGGCGGCCGCTGGGAAAAGGATTTCCAGGATCACGTGGAAACCGATGTCAGGAAAGAAGTGCAGACTCGAATCGAGCACGCGTTGAATCTATTAGAGACCGATCTCCGATCGATTTGGGAAGATCTACAGGAGCGAGTAAATCTTCAATTCGCTCCGGATGCACGCAAGCAAGTTAGGGCGGCGATCCCGGGGTTTTTGAGTCAGCGCCAGGCGGTGCTCCAGCGATTACAACTGACGCTAGTCGAGCAAATGTCCGATGCCAGGATCAAAGAACAACTACACGACCTTTTCGGGGAAACGGCCCGGTGGTTAAGGGTGCCCACCGGTGTCGCTGCGGCAGGCGGTCTAGCGACGATCATAGCGGCATTGACTCATACGGCTATTCTCGACGTGACCGGTACCGTTGCCAGCGTCGCTGCGGTCACCGGAACCCTGTACGCAATCTGGCGACGCCGGAAAATCCTTCGTCAGTACCGCGAAGAGATGAACCAGAAACGGCTAGAACTGTCACGCGCGGTGGAGACCCAGCTCAGACACGCGATCGACGCCTTCTATCACGAGGTTAGTCAGACGTTCGCGCCTCTGGAGAGTTTCTGTGAAGCTGAAACGAAGCGCCATTTGCCCTTGAAGGAACAGATTGATCGAATCGACGCCAGCATCGGAGCGATCAAGGCGCAGGTTGGGTAGGAGCGTTTGGCGTTTGGCGTTCGGCGTTTGGCGTTCGGCGTTTGGCGTTCGGCGTTTGGCGTTTGGCGTTCGGCGTTCGGCGGCATCGCAGCGGGCTTTGTCGCGATACCGAGAATATACCGTGCGGGTTCATTGGAGGGCGGAGTTGTCACAACTCCATGCTTGTGGCAGTCTCCGCGCTATCGCATTTTTCATGAGTCGATTCGCCCGGAGACTGTTCAGCGCAATTGCGATGTGGCTGGTTGCGCTGTTAGTAATCTTTTCAGCAAACGAGATCATTTTCATGCTCCTCGTGGCCTCCATGGGGCTAACCGGCCTGTGGGAGTACTACCAGATGATTGAACAAGCCGGGCTCCGCTGCTTCAAAGCATTTGGCATGGCGTGCGGGGCAGCCTGCTTTGTGGGCAATTTCCTGGTTCTCCGCACAAACAGCCAAACCTGGGCATACGATTTCGAAATGTTCGTGCTGCTGATTTTTCTGTTCGGCGTTTTCGCCCGTCAGATGTTTCGACAAACGACCAAGCGGGATCCGGTCGAGACCATGGCTTACACCCTCTTCGGCCTGCTGTACGTAGCCTGGCTATTCAATTTCCTGCTGAAAATCGTGTATGTGATTCCACGTGCCCCAGACGGCTCTACGGTTGGACAATTCTACGTGCTTTATCTTGTCGTGGTGGCGAAATTCGGCGATATGGGCGCCTACCTTGTCGGGAGCCGGATCGGAAAACATCAGATGATTCCGCACATCAGTCCAGCCAAGACATGGGAGGGATTTTTTGGGGCGCTGGCATTCGCAATCCTAGGAAGCCTAGCCGTGATTTTCTTGATGCCGAAGCATTTGGCGTGGTTGAATCTGTTTCACGGGATCGTGCTCGGTCTGATCATTGGATGCGCGGCGATGGTGGGCGACCTGGGAGAGTCCATCGTTAAGAGAAGCGCCGGCGTGAAAGACTCTGGATCGGTGTTACCGGGCATCGGGGGCATGTTGGATCTTATTGACAGCCTGCTGTTTACTGCTCCTCTACTCTTCTTCTATCTCAGATTCCTAGTTCGATGAGAAAACGTCGCGTCATTTTGCTCGGCTCCACAGGATCTATTGGGGCGAGCGCGATTAAGGTCGCAGAGACTATTCCGGATCGGATGGAAATCTTGGGCATGGCTGCGAGGCAGAGCGCTGCCAAGCTGGCCGAAGCGGCGAATCGACTTAGACCAGCGGCGGTTTGTATCGTCGATGAAAGCCAGGAAGATAAACTCCGCGCGGCGCTGACGTATCGCCCGAAGATTTATGCCGGCGAAGCCGGGCTGGTCGAACTCTCTACCACGGCCGATGCTGATATGGTTCTCGTGGCAATCATCGGGACTGCCGGACTCCGACCAGCCTTGGCTGCCGTTGATTCTGGAAAAGATTTGGCCGTGGCCAGCAAAGAGATCCTGGTCATGGCCGGCGAAATCGTAACGAGTCACGTTCGCAAAAAAGGAGTGCACTTGTTGCCCGTCGACAGCGAGCATAATGCAATCTTCCAATGCCTGGAGGGGAAGCGTCCTGAGGAAATCGAGAATCTGATTTTAACCGCCTCTGGCGGCCCATTCCGCACTCTGCCTGCTGAGAAGCTTAGGGACGTCACCGTTGCCGACGCTTTGAAGCATCCGACCTGGAAAATGGGGCAAAAAATCACGATCGATTCAGCGACGCTCTTCAACAAGGGACTCGAAATGATTGAAGCGCACTGGCTGTTCAACGTGCCAATGAGCAAGGTTCAGGTCGTGGTGCATCCGCAGAGCATCGTGCACTCGATGGTCGAGTTTGTAGATGGCTCGGTTCTTGCCCAGTTAAGTCACTCCGACATGTGTTTCCCAATCCAGTATGCGGTCACCTGGCCAGATAGAGTACCGCATGCACTAAGACCGTTGCGTTTTGCAGAGGTTAAACGTCTGGAATTTGAAGAACCGCGCTACGACGTTTTCCCAGCTTTGAGTCTCGCGCGGACCGCTGGCGAGACTGGCGGACTTCTCCCGGCTGTATTGAACGCTGCAAACGAAATTGCAGTCGAAGCTTTTGTTGAAGGGCGCATAGCGTTCACCGAAATCTGGCAATTGGTCCGCCGCGCCTTGGAGAATTGCTCAAATTTGGCGAGACCCCTCCTGGATGATATAGTCCGGGCAGATCTGCAGGCCCGCGAGTTTGTGCGCGAGGCAATTGCAACACGTTAGTATATGATTCTGAACATCTTACGCATCGCCATCACCATCATTGAGGTAATCCTGATCTTTAACCTTCTCATTATCGTCCATGAGCTCGGCCATTTCCTGGCAGCTCGATGGCGCGGACTTCAGATCGACAGGTTCGGCATCTGGTTTGGTAAACCGCTATGGAAAAAGACGATCAAGGGCGTCGAGTTTAGCCTTGGCTGCATCCCGGCCGGCGGATTCGTTTTGCTCCCCCAGATGGCGCCAATGGAGGCTGTCGAGGGCAAAGCCAGCCACCCGCGGGAGAATCTTCCTCCTATTAAGCCTTTGGACAAAATTATCGTCGCGTTTGCCGGGCCACTCTTTAGTTTCCTGCTCGCGGTTTTGTTCGCCCTGATCGTCTGGGCAGTGGGTCGTCCCGCATCAGAAGCCGATACGACGACAACCATCGGCTACCTGATGCCCAATGAGCCGGCAGCAAAAGCCGGCTTCCAAATCGGGGACAAAATTCTCGCGGTTGATGGTCACCCGGTGTCGCGGTTCTCCGGCGCGATCAATAGCGTAATGTGGTACGTCGTCCGCAGCGAACGAGCAGAAGGTGAGACAATTCCGTTTTTGGTCCAGCGTGGTAACCAGGTCTTGACCGTTAGTTCAGGATTTTCAAAACCGCAGACAGATGGATGGTGGGAGAGAGGCAGCCTGAAACAGGTCGGCATATGGCCGGCGGTGACACCAATTGTGGCAAAGGTAGATCCCGGGTCGTTGGCGGATCAGGCTGGTATCCGAGCTAACGATGAAATCCTCGAAGCCGATGGACAGAAACTCTACCATCCTCAGCACCTCTTTGAGCTGGCTCAGAAAGACCCTGCGAAACCGTTGATACTCACCGTAAATCGCGGCGGAAAGCTGATTGAGCTGAAGGCTTCGGTGGGGCACCCGGTTGTTGAAAGCGTCATCAAGAACAGCCCTGCGGAAGTGGCGGGCATCCAGCGGGGCGATCGAATTCTGGCGGCGAACAACCAGCCGGTCAGCGATCCGAGCCTAGTAGTGAAAGAGGTCCAACAGCATCCCGACCAAGTGTTGAGCCTGACGATTCAGCACGGTGCTGAGACGAAGACTGTGCGTCTTCTACCTGCGACTCCCGACTCGCCGGCTGCACCCGACGCACAGAGTAAGCCGATGGCTGGATTTAGACTCGAATCCGAGCTGCGTTCCGGACTCGCGTTCGACAATGGCGGCCGCATGACAATTGTCCACACATCGCCGCTTGAGCAAATATCAAACGCCGTGAAGACAGTGACTGGCACGATCGGGGCACTGCTTGCGCCGCAATCGGACATTAAGCTTCAACATATCAGCGGTCCGGTGATGATCATGCGCACCTACTATTTGTTGTTCGAAAGCGATTTCGGATGGCAGCTCGCGCTTTGGTTCAGTGTTGTCTGCAACATCAACCTGGCGATTCTCAATATGTTACCGATTCCGGTCCTGGACGGCGGTCACATCCTGTTAGCCATCGTCGAGGCGGTTCGCCGGCGTCCGATCAACATTCGAATCCTTGAGGTTCTGCAAGGGGCCTGCGCGTTGCTATTCATCGGCTTTATGCTCTATGTGACTTTCTACGACGTTCAGGACTTTCCCTGGAACGCCAAGCAGAGAATCCGATTTAATACTCCGGCTAAAGCAGCACCACCGCCCGAGGCTAGATGAGTTACCCGCCTTTTTGTCCTGATCCTTTGACCTATCACCGGCGCCTGACGCGCGAAGTCAAGGTTGGCAAGGTTGGTGTAGGTGCCAATAACCCAATCCGTGTCCAATCGATGATTACGTGCGACACGATGGACACGGAGGCCTGCATTGAACAAACCATTCAGCTCGCCAGCGTCGGATGCGAGATCGTGCGTATAACCGCGCCAACGGTCAAAGACGCGAAAAATCTGCAATATATCAAGAAAGGCCTTCTAGATCGTGGATGTGACGTCCCCATTGTGGCAGATATCCACTTTAAACCAGAAGCAGCGATGGAAGCTGCTCAGTGGGTCGAAAAGGTCCGCATTAATCCCGGCAACTACGCCGACTCGAAGAAGTTTGCCATAAAGGAGTATACTGACGAGCAATATCGGTCGGAGCTAGAACGGATCCGAGAGCGGTTTAGTCCGTTAGTCCTTCTCTGTAAGGAACGCGGAATCAGCATGCGGATAGGAACTAACCACGGCTCGCTCAGCGACCGCATCATGAACCGATACGGGGATAGCCCGCTCGGGATGGTTGAAAGCGCATTAGAGTTCGCGCGAATCGCTCGTGATCTTGGGTTTCACGATTTCATTTTCTCAATGAAGGCGAGCAACCCGAAAGTAATGATTTCGGCGTACCGCCTTTTGGTAGCGCGTCTTAAGGAAGCTGGACCTGACTGGAACTATCCTGTTCACCTGGGCGTCACTGAGGCTGGCGATGGAGAGGACGGCCGTATCAAGAGCGCGATCGGAATCGGATCGCTTCTCGCGGATGGTATCGGCGACACCGTTCGGGTCTCCCTTACTGAAGACAGCGTGCACGAGATTCCAGTCGCGAAAGAGCTGGTCGCTGAGTATAACCGGCGCCAGTCGACGCCCATCTCAGAATTCAAATCTGGCGTTGAACTCTCATTTGATCCGTTCAGTTTCGTCCGTCGCCCGTCGGATCGAATAGCGCTGCCAGCCACTGACTCTGGGAAGGCAGATGTCGCTGGTATACATGTGGGTGGCGAAGAGGCGATTAGAGTCATCGTCCGGCAAAAGACTTTCGATCAGGTCGCTCATAAGCTCGATCGCATGGGGGACTTTCAGCCCGAAGCGGCCGTTGAATCTGCAAATGTAGCGACGATCGATCCGAGAGATGCCGAGGAAGTTGGCCGGATCAACAGCCAGACAAAGCCTCGGCTGATGACGATCAAGGACGGCGTAGATCTTCCCGTTATCACAGCCTACCGGATCCTGGCGGCAAAGCTCGACTCTCGGCACCCGATTCTGTTGAAGGACACTTTTGCGCCTTCCACTGAGCCGACTCGACCTTTTCTTCAGACAC
>JBKPBY010000018.1:0-8960 GCA_046727075.1 bacterium
TCGAGGACCGACATAAGGCGACCAGACTTTTCCCGATCGCGTGCATCGAAGAGAGGGCGTGTGCCGTTCCCGGCTGGGATCAGGTCATCCATGATGATGCCGGCCTTCGCGTAGGTGTAGCGACCTGAGAACATAAACGGCTCGAACCGAGAACATCCGCGGTTTTGAACCGAATTAAGTGAGAATAAGTGGCCACTCAGAACCACATTGCGTGAGAATGAAACCACATTATTTGAGAACAGCCCGAGAACATCCGCTCCGGACCACATTAGTGAGAACCTGTGAAATTCATTCAGCAACGCCCGAATCGCCACTCCAGAGAAGCGCGTCGATAATAGGCTTTCGAAGATATGCCGATGCTTAGATTAGACGGCCTTACGTCTGATTCCGAGCGCCGCAAGGGCTGACAATGTATAACTCACCGACTCTATTCACAGAGGGCCCAGTCCGGTCACCGTTATCCGTGGATCCGCCGCCACTGCCCAGATCACCTTCAGAACGTTCGCGGGGGCATCAGCCTCCTTAGAGGTTCCGGCGGAAATATCGCTGTCCTCACGGGTTCCGACGGTAACCTGCTTGTTGACGGCGGCATAACGATCTCTTTTTGAGCGTGCCAAAAGTTTCGAAAACGAGCAAATTTTGGACATGTTAGCACTGAACGTCTTCGTCAGGGTGAAGCACGGGGGCCGTGAGGAGTTGCTGGAAGCTGTGCGGGTGCTCTTCGATGAACTTGCCAAGGAGCCAACCTTCCTCGACGCGTGGGTTCACACCTCCCTGGAGGAGCCTGACTTGATCGTCATCTACGAGCGGTGGAAGGAAACGAAGGAATCCTTCGAGCGGGAGTTGTTACCGAAACCTTTCTATAAGCCCTATCTCTCCGTTCTTGAGCGGGTCGGCATCGAACGCAAGGCTCACTGGCTGGAGACGCGCTATGCGTGGCGTGCCTAACGAACAAGTTCGTCGAAAAACAGACACCATGGCCGACAAATACATGCAACTCGTGCTCACGCCCAGCGTGCAGCAGGCCCAGGACAAATACTTCGGGAAGCACCAAGTCGTGGAGAATGCACCCGAGACAGACGCGCTCAGGCCTGACGAAACTGGCTTCATCGCCTCGCGCGATAGCTTCTACATGGCGACCGTAAGCGAGACGGGCTGGCCCTACGTGCAACACCGCGGAGGTCCACCTGGGTTCGTAAAGGTTCTGGGACCAAATCTGATCGGCTTCGCGGATTTCAAGGGCAATTGCCAGCTGGTAAGCACGGGCAATCTTGGCACCACCGATCGGGTTGCCCTCTTCATGATGGACTACCCGCACCGCAGCCGGCTCAAACTGCTCGGCCACGCCCGCGTGCTCGACGTCCGCGAGCATTCTGAGCTGGCCGATCAGCTCGCCCCCGAATCACTCCGCAGCAAGGTGCAGCGGTTGTTCCTCATCCAAGTCATTTCGTACGACTGGAACTGCCCTCAATACATCACCCCGCGCTTCACCGCCGCCGAGATGGAAAAGCGTGCCGCGCCGCTGAAGGCCCGCATCGCCGAGTTGGAAGCCTTACTCGCCGCACGCGAAGGCCCAGGGCTTGGGGAGCATCGATGACAAAGAAGTCCGGGCCATCCCTACTTTGGAATCCACACAACAACTACAAATCAATCACCACCAACTAAGAAAATGACAACAGACAGCCCATTCGTTCCTAAGCAACATCCAGTGCGTTACAAGACCGTTCGTGTGAATGAACTGGACATCTTTTATCGCGAAGCCGGCCCACAAAACGCCTCGACTATCCTGCTTTTGCATGGATTTCCGACTTCATCCAACATGTTCCGGAATCTGATCCCGCGCCTTGCCACATCCTTCCACGTGGTGGCTCCCGACTATCCCGGCTTCGGCCAAAGCAGCATGCCGAGTCATAAGGATTTCGCCTACACTTTCGAGAATCTGACTAATGTGGTGGAACAGTTGGTCGAAAAACTTGGACTCACCAATTACTCGCTTTACGTCATGGATTACGGCGCGCCGGTGGGTTACCGCCTTGCGTTGCGGCATCCCGATCGGGTGCAGGCGCTAATCGTACAGAACGGCAACGCGTACGACGAAGGCCTTCTGGAGTTTTGGAACCCGATTAAGAAATACTGGAAGGATCCAACGCCTGAAAATCGAGAGGGCATCCGTTTCCTGGTCGATCCGAAGTCGACACGATGGCAGTATGAAAACGGCGTGGCCGACCGCACGCTATTAGATCCGACAACCTGGACATTAGATCAGGTCGGGTTGGATCGGCCCGGGAATGCCGAGATCCAGTTAGATCTGTTCCTCAGCTATGGGACCAACGTTCCGCTCTATCCCGAGTTCCAAGCCTTCTTCAGGCAGTATCAACCACCGACTTTGATCGTCTGGGGTAAAAACGACTTCATCTTCCCGCCAGAAGGTGCCGCGCCCTACCCCCGGGACCTGAAGGACGTGGAGACCCATTTACTGGACACGGGTCACTTTGCGCTTGAAACCCACGGAGAGGAAATCGCGAGCCGAATCGAAGGATTTCTCAGGCAGCACAAACTGGCGCTTTGATGCGATTTTCAGAAAGATCGGGCTGGTTATCAAACCGGTTTCGGCCACCTGAAAACTCTAACAGGAGATAACTATGGACATCCATCGAGAAGACACTGCAATTGTATTCATCGATCCACAAAACGACGTCTTGAGCGAAAAAGGTCTCGCGTGGCCTCTGGTGCGCGAAAGTCTTCAAGAAAACAATACGATTGAGAACATGGAGCGAATCTTTAAGGCCGCGAAAGCGCATGGATTCGAGGTCTTCATCTCTCCTCACTATTTTTATCCCACGGACAAAGGATGGAAATTCAACGGACCACTGGAAACCGATGAGGCGACCTCTGGCCTGTTCGCTCGCAAAGGAGTCTTAAATCTCGATGGTCTCGAAGGGTCCGGCGCCGACTGGCTGGAACGTTTTAAGCCCTACATCGAAGATGGGAAAACCATTGTCGTCGCCCCTCATCGCGTGTGGGGGCCGGAGACCAACGATCTCGTTCTACAGCTCCGCAAACGTAAGATCAGCAAGATCATTCTGGGTGGAATGCTCGCCAACATGTGCGTCGAATCTCACTTGCGCGAATTGCTTGAGCAAGGTTTCGAGGTCGCTGTCGCGAAAGATGCGACGGCTGGGCCAAAGCACCCCGAATGGGGCTATGGCTATACGGCGGCGCTCATCAATTACGCGTTTCTCGCACACGCGGTCTGGACAACGGCCGAGGCCGTCAAGGCGATGGAAAACGCTCAACAGTAGAGTGCAGCGCCAAGAGCCAAGCCCCACGCTCGAGTCATGAAAGCGCGAAGAACCTCGGACAATCGCTAAGATACGAAAAAGCAACAGCGTTCAATCATTGAAACCTATTCATACGCGTCGTGCCACCGACCACAAATACCGGAGGTATTTATATGAGTGATCCTGAACAGTACGACGCCATAGTCATTGGAGGTGGCAAGGGCGGCAAGACCCTGGCGATGTACCTGGGCAGGCGGAACGACAAAACGGCCCTGATCGAACGCGATCCGATGATGGTTGGAGGCGGTTGCATCAACGTTGCTTGCATCCCCACAAAAACGTTCATTGCCAGCGCTCGACTTGTTCATTCCATTCGGCGAGCTGCAGAGTTCGGCATTAAGGTAGAAGGGGTTTCGGTCGACTGGCCAGGTGTCAGGAAGCGGGTTCAAAAAGTGGTATCAGAGATGCGCGCGTTGAACCTAAAAAACTTCACCTCGTTTCCGAGCCTCGACTTCATCTTGGGCACAGGTCGCTTTCTCGGGCCGCAAGACGTCGAAGTGGTGCAGAACGACGGGGTGGTCCGTCACCTAACCTCCAAACGTATTTTCATTGACACAGGTACTCGGCCCGCGATTCCGGATCTCCCTGGCTTGCCGGACATCCCATTTCTGACGAGTGACACCATCCAACAGTTGGATGCCGTTCCTTCACGCCTGTTGGTGCTCGGCGCGGGATACGTTGGTCTCGAGTTTGCTCAAATGATGCATCGGTTCGGGAGCAAGGTCACCGTCCTTGAGCGAGGTGGACAAATCTTGAGCCGTGAAGACGCAGAGGTTGCCGAGACACTGGCAAACTGTTTGCGAGGAGAAGGAGTCGATATCCAGCTCAATGCGGCAGTCGAACAGGTTCGTAAGTTCTGTGACGGTCAATTGAGGGTCATGTTCCGGACGCCCAAAGGAGAACAAGAATGGACGGGATCCCACCTGTTGGTCGCCCTGGGACGAAGTCCCGTTACCAAGGACTTAGACTTAGCTGCTGCGGGGGTAGAAACGACCGCCAAGGGTTTTATCAAAGTCAACGACCGCTTAGAGACAAATGTCTCAGGCGTCTGGGCGATGGGTGACGTGAGCGGTGGACCCCAATTTACCCACGCGTCCCTTGACGATTTTCGGATTGTTCGAGACAACGTTTTCGGGAACGGTTCCCGCTCCCGAAGTGATCGGTACGTGCCTTCCAGTCTTTTCACAGATCCTGAACTGGCACATATCGGCCTGACGGAGAAGGAAGCAACGGCCCGGGGATTTGAGTTCCGAGTTCTCCAGGTTCCGATCACCCCGCTGACCGTACCCCGGGCAAGGACCACCGGCCAAATGGATGGTCTTATGAAGGCCACGATCGAAAAATCAACTCAAAGGATTCTCGGATGCACCATCCTGGCTGCTGAGGCGGGTGAGATGATTGGAACCGTGCAGGCAGTAATGATCGCGGAAATGCCTGCGACCACGCTCCGTGACGCGGTGCTCTCCCATCCAACCATGGTCGAGGGGTTCAACGCCCTCTTTGCGGCCCTCTGAGCCACAGCGCTCTTCGCACGTCTTGCAGCGATTTCGCCGTCAACAAAACCGCACCTGCGTGCGGATGCTCCCCCACATCTTTGGTGTGGTCGGGCCGCAAGATGGCCATGCCCCATCCGCACTAAGCGTATCCACTTCGCCAGGCTGTTCGACCGTTCGACCAGAGAGTGTGGGTGTTCGTCGGGATCACGGAGATTCGTTGAGAGCGATTGCGGATTTTCACATGCGCGGGGTACTATCACCGGAGGCATGGATCGCAGTTCCAATGCTTCAGTATTGCGTCCCAAAAACCTTGGTTTTCGCTACATCCTTCGAAGGCCGCGAAAACATGCGTTATTCATGACAGAATCTGTTGCAGAAGCCATCTCAAAATGTACGATCGATAAACGGTTCTTGTTTTTTGGATTTGCGACATGCGCATTGGCTACGCTCGCGTCTCGACGGATGATCAGACACTCGATCTACAACGGGATGCACTTAAACGTGCGAAGTGCCGTCAAATCTACGAGGAGCACGCCAGCGGCAAAACGACTGTCCGCCCGGAACTGGATGCTTGTCTCAAATCGTTGCGCAAAGGTGACACTCTGGTCGTTTGGCGACTGGACCGACTTGGTCGCAGTCTAGGTGATCTCATACATCTCACAACCGAACTCCGGTCTCGCGGTGTCGATTTCGAGTCGTTGACCGAAAAAATTGAAACCGGCTCGTCGGCAGGAAAGCTGATCTTTCATGTGTTCGCTTCGTTAGCTGAATTTGAACGCAATCTCATTCGTGAACGCACGTTGGCCGGACTTAAAGCTGCTCGCGCCCGGGGCCGGAATGGAGGTCGGCCTAAGAAACTTAAAAGCAAAGATATCCAGGTGATCAAGGCACTAATGCACGCTGGCGAGTTACCGGTGCAGGATATTGCCGACCGATTCGGCGTCGCGCGATCAACGCTTTATCGAAATGCGACGGGTCCAGAGGTACCTAAGTTGCTCAAGACGCACGCGATACAGACCCGTGCCAGCTAGCGAAATGTGAGAGGCCAAAAATGGCAGAAACAAGCGGCGACGAAACCTTGGAATGGACATGCCGAAAAAGCAACTCGTGGCGGAGGCGTTGATCGATCTGCATCGCCGTCTGAGCACACTGCCCACCCGCAGCCGTGAGCGTCGCATAATCATGCAGGAGACCGCCAATTTGTACGGTGTATCCGAACAGACCCTCTATCGGGCATTAGCGCAACGGGCGCGGCCAAGGGCGTTGCGGCGCTCAGATCGTGGTACACCGAGGGTGCTGCCGCAAGACAAGATGGCGTATTACTGCGAACTCATCGCCGCCCTCAAGGTTCGGACATCGAATAAGAAGGGACGGCATCTGTCCACTGGAGAAGCGATCCGGCTGATCGAAGAATTCGGCGTCGAAACTCCCGACGGTCTCATTAAGGCACAAAAGTCGACGTTCAAGACAACGACCGTCAATCGCTATCTGCGGCAGTGGGGCTATGACCACGAGACGTTGCGCCGGCAGCCGGCAGCGGTCCGCTTTCAAGCCGAACACAGCAACGACTGCTGGCAATTCGACTTGAGCCCTTCCGATCTGAAGGAAATCAAGGAACCCTTGTGGCTGCAGCCTAGCAAGGGCGCGCCCACACTGATGCTCTTCGGCGTCGTCGATGACCGCAGCGGCGTGGCTTATCAGGAATACCGTTGTGTCTACGGTGAGGATGTTGAAGCCGCCTTGCGTTTCTTGTTCAACGCAATGGCGCCGAAGCAAATCGACGGTTTCCTGTTTCAAGGGATTCCGAAAATGATCTACCTGGATAACGGTCCGGTCGCCAGGAGCCATGTATTTCAACAAGTCATGGGTTACTTGGACATCGATGTGCGCGCTCATTTACCGCAGGGCAAAGATGGCCGACGCGTGACAGCCCGCTCGAAAGGTAAGGTCGAGAGGCCGTTTCGCAGTGTAAAAGAGATGCACGAAACCCTCTACCACTTTCACGAGCCAAAGGATGAGGAGGAGGCCAATGCCTGGCTCATGAACTTCCTTGTGCGTTACAACGCTATGGAGCACCGCTCCGAGCCGCATTCGCGCATGGAAGACTGGCTCGAAAATTTACCTGCTTCCGGTGTACGAGCCGTATGCAGTTGGGAGCGCTTTTGCACCTTTGCGCGCGAACCCGAACGGCGCAAGGTCGGCGGTGACGCCAGAGTGTCGGTGGCCGGAGTGAATTACGAAGTCGATCCGGACCTCGCCGGCGAAACGGTAATACTCTGGTGGGGCATCTTCGATAACGAGCTGTATGTCGAGCATGGTGACAAGCGTTTCGGCCCCTATGCGCCGGTGGGCGGCCCGATCCCTTTGTATCGCTACCGCACGTTTAAGAAATCTCCCACCCAACAACGTGCGGACAGAATCGAGGCACTTGCCGAACAATTGGCCTTACCTCGGGCCGCATTGGAAGGCAATCCCCGTGCAGCTTCGCTTATCCGTAACACAGAAGTGTCCGTAACGATGTTTATGGACCCGGATCCCTTCCAGGAATTCGCCTACCCTAATGTGTTGGCTGCCAAGCGGGCAATAGCCGATTACCTGGCCATTCCGCTTGCTAAGCTGCCCCCGGAACAACTCGAGTGGATTAACACTCTCGTGGACACCACGCTCAGCAAAAAGGAAGTCATCGAGCAGGTGGAAGACTACTTTGGTCGCCGCACAGAAAGGGAATCACCATGTTGAGTGACGTCAGAAACTACTACGGTCTTGCTAGGGACTTCGGGCAAGCGGGGTATTTTGAGACGGAACATTCCGAGCAGATCGTCAGCGAACTGAAACTGGAAATCAAAGCGGGAAAACTCGTCGCCTTGTCTGGCATCGTCGGTTGTGGTAAGACGACTATGTTACGACGCATTCAGGAGGCGATCTCCCAAGACAAGGAAATCCTGGCATCGAAATCGCTTTCGTTGGAAAAGAGCCAAATTAGTCTCGCCACTTTGATCATGGCGTTATTCTACGATCTGGCTACGGAGAAGGATTTTAAGATCCCCACCCAGCCCGAAAGACGGGAACGCGCACTGCGAGACCTAATCAAAAAGCGACAGAGGCCGATCGCCTTGTTCATTGACGATGCGCATGATCTGCATAGCAAAACGCTTATCGGCCTCAAGCGACTAATTGAGGTGGTCCGGGACAGCGGCGGCATGCTTTCGGTGGTGTTGGCTGGCCATCCGAAACTGAAGAACGATCTGCGGCGATCCTCGATGGAAGAGATCGGCTCCCGTGCCACGATATTCGAATTGGAGGGCTTGGGGAGCGAGAAGCGGAAATATCTCAAGTGGTTGCTGGCACAATCGGTCGCGCCGAAGACGAAGATTGAAAGTGTTATTACAGAAGACGCTGTGGGGACGCTCGGCGAAAAGCTCTCCACGCCGCTGCAGTTCGAATACTATCTGACGCGTGCCCTCGAAGAAGCCTACAAAGTTGGCCAGAAACCGGTAGGCGCGGATATGATCGAAAATGTGCTCGCCAAGGATATCAACGCACTGGAACCAAGGCTGACCCGGCAGGGTTACAACGCGAAGGTCTTGGCAGAGCTTCTCAACGCGAAACCGCGCGAGATCAAATCCTTCCTGAGTGGCCAACTTGCCCCAGGCCGAACCCAGGAGTTGCAGAGTGAACTGCTGGCAGCGGGAATCCCGCTTTAGCTATTCTCATTAATGTGGTCCAGCCCGGATGTTGTCGGTCTGTTCTCAATTAATGTGGTTTCATTCTCATCTAATGTGGTTTTGAGAGGGCTCTTATTCTCACTTAATTCGGTTCAAAACCGCGGATGTTTTCAGTTCGCTACAAATAACCAGGTCTTGAGCGAAGGAACCGCACCAAAACGTCCCCGCGCACGCAAACTGGTTTATGGCAAGACCTGATCGTCTACACGATCGACGAGCTGGGGCGTTACGTTCTGGTGGACGGGCAACAAGTGAGCCGCAGGACAATCTTGCGGTGGCCGAAGGGGTCGGTAACGCTATTGTCGAGGTATGGGCCGCGGAATACGAGCGGAGAATGGATAAATGGATATTAGACTCGGGTACAAGCTGCTGAGGGATAACAGGGTGCCTATCCGGGC
>JBKPBY010000019.1:0-7951 GCA_046727075.1 bacterium
CGGCGTTTGGCGTTTGGCGTTTGGCGTTTGGCGTTTGGCGTTTGGCGTTTGGCGTTTGGCGTTTGGCGTTTGGCGTTTGGCGTTTGGCGTTTGGCGTTCGGCGTTCGGCGTTCGGCGTTCGGCGTTTGGCGTTTGGCGTTCGGCGTTCGGCGTTCGGCGTTCGGCGTTCGGCGTTCGGCGTTCGGCGTTCGGCGTTATTTAACGCCTGATCAGTCAGATTTTTGCCTAGAGGTAAAGCTTTTTACAGTCGTAAGAGTGAGGCTTCGTACAAAGTTTTGGACGTTACTCGCGAGGGCAGAATCTGCAGAGACAGCGGATTATCCCTGAGTTCAAATGATCGACTCGAGCTGAGGCTATGGCGCCGAACGCGAAACGCCGAACGCCGAACGCCAAACGCGATTCTACAGCCGCTGCTCAAATTCGACGATACGCGATAGCGCTTCGACGAATTCCTGAAAACCGCTGGCGGGGAGCATGATGGTGTCCCGGCGGCCGCTGACGTCTTCCGTGATTTTTAAGAACCGGCCACGCTGATTCTCTTTGAGATCTAAGAAAAATACTTTGCGATCCACCTGAATCTTCTCGGAGGCGAGAGGTTCATCGGTCCTTTGCGATGTGTTGCTGTTGATCATATCTGGCACGCCTGCTCAGCGTCGACCAATTGGATCCCGTCAACCCGCCCGGCTCCGCTGAGTGATTTGTTTTTACCTGTTCCAGCCCGGTCTTTGACACAGGCATTTAGCGTTCCGTCTCACCACTTCTACTATTTGTGAGAGGGGACACTTAGTCCGACAGCCTCGCGTACCCGTGCAATGGTCTTTTCAGCCACTGTGCGAGCGCGGGCTGCCCCATTCTTAAGGATCTCGTCCACGTACAGCGGATCGGATTCCAGCTCTGCCCGACGTTTTCGCATCGGCGCAAATTTTTGCCAAATCGCTTCGAGCAACCGTTTCTTAAACTCGCCGTATCCTGTCCCGCCAGCTCGAAATTCCTGTTCCATTTTCTTCACTTCTTCCGCAGACGCAAACAATCGGTAGAGGGCCATGATTGTCGACTGATCCGGGTCCTTTGGGGCCTCGACCGGCGTGGAGTCCGTTACAATACCCATGATTTTCTTTCGAAGTGTCTTCTCGTCCAGAAAAATCTCCACTGCGTTTCCATAGCTCTTGCTCATCTTTTGGCCATCCAAACCAACGATAGTGGCAACATCCGGGCGGATACTGGCTTCCGGAACTTTGAGCACATTACCATAAACGTCATTGAACTTGATGGCAATATCACGAGCCATTTCGAGGTGCTGCTTCTGGTCTTGGCCAACGGGCACGATATCGGTGTCATACAAAAGAATGTCTGCAGCCATTAGAACAGGATAAGCGAACAGCCCGTGTGTCGGCTGGATCCCTCTGGCGATCTTGTCCTTGTACGAATGGGCCCGTTCCAACAAGCCCATTGGTGTTACCGTGCTCAGAATCCAGGTCAACTCAGTATGAATTGGAACATCTGATTGACGAAAAAGACAGGCACGATCCGGGTCCAGGCCGCATGCCAGAAAATCGAGCGCAAGATTTCGCACATGCCTCTTCAGCTCAACTGGGTCTTGAATCGTCGTAAGTGCGTGATAGTCGGCGATGAAATAAAAGGCTTCCCCTTTCTGCTGCAGCTCGATCGCAGGCAGCATCGCCCCAAAATAGTTCCCAATGTGCAACACACCAGTCGGTTGCAACCCTGTGAGATAACGGACCATTGGCAAGATTTAGCACGAATGGCGGCAACTGCCAGAGCGTTTGGCGTTCGGCGTTGGGCGTTGGGCGTTGGGCGTTGGGCGTTGGGCGTTGGGCGTTGGGCGTTGGGCGTTGGGCCGATACTCAAGCGGCTGGAGACAAATTTTTCCGGTCGGTAAAGAATTTTCTGTCTCTCGATGCTTGAACTTTCTACCTCGGAGGTCGCTGTTGTTCAGGTGAGTAAAGTTCTTCACGCAATTACTCTAACATAAAATAATATTGTAGTAAACTGCACTGCCTGAACGCCAACGCCGAACGCCAACGCCGAACGCCGAACGCCAAACGCCCCCTACCACCTCTGCACTAGCCGATCTTCCTCGGCTAACAAGCCGTCCCAGAGTTTGCGATGGTTGGGTTCGTAGCGGTGATCTTGTAGTTCGGCCATTTGGCGGCGCAGATCGATGAAGCTATCGAGATGTGGCAACATGCTGACGTAAAGCTCTCGCAAAAAACGGAGCGCCGCCGGGTCCCGTTCCCAAATGCCTCCAAACGAGTCGACGAATTCAGCCGCATAGCTGAAATCGCCCCGCTCGTTATGCTGCCAGATTTCTGGAGACGGTTCCGGCAAATCCAACAATAGGGGGGCGATGTAAAGATTGTGCAGCATCCCGCGTTTGTATTTTTCGATTGCCGCCGTTTCTTCGTCTGTTTCGAAAAGTGTGATTGCCCAACCGAAACAGAACCCGGGATCCTCCAGGTCGTTAGGATACGATTGACGGTACCAGGCAAAGAATTCGTTGGCGGCTTCAAATTGATTCAGTGAAAGCTGTAACAGCGGCACGAGAAAACGAACGCCGGAGTGATCGGCTGGATCGGCGAACAATAGTTCTTCGCCGACCGCAATCGCTTCGGCTAGTTCGCCTTTTTGCCACGCCGTCAGCATCCGGCCATGTTGTGCACGAAAAAAAGCGCCGAACTCTCCCTCGATCTGGAATGGAGCGGCAAGCTCAATCGCTTTAGTGAATTCTTCTGACGCTGTGTCGAGGTTGCCTTCTTGCAGTTCGAGCTCTGCTAATTCGACCAGAGCCTCCGGCAAATTGGGCGAGAGCTCGAGAGCTTTGTTAAGGAGCGCGCGCCGCTTTTCCAGCGAACGCATGTGTTTAATCGATTTGGTCAGGCCCTGCGCAACGAACGTGTGGCCGTGTGTTGTCAGAAGATTATCAGCAGAACCGGCAATCAGGTTGCTCAACTGCGATTCGACACCTTGGCGTTCTCGAGCTTCTTCTTCGGTCGGTTCGGCGTCGATCAGATTGATCTGGCACTGGTATTCACGCGAAAGAGTTTGCCAGACTCCTTCCTCCCATTCGTCGAGATCAGGGACGAGCAATTTGTCGGGTGCACCCCGTTCCTGGAAAAGGCGGTGCAGGAACAGTTCCACCCGGCGCTGGTCCAGCTCTCGAACAAATTCGTGTCCGATCAACATGCGTGTCCGACGATGGAGGACATAGAAGCATGTCGGCAGGATAAACATCGACCCGAACTGGATTGGCACGTCCAAATCGAACCAGTCAAACGTCCACACCTCGCGAGTAGGCCGAAGCGGAAGAATCATCTGAGTGTGAGTCTGAGTGCGAGTGCGAGCGTTTGCAACCGGTGTTCGTCAGACCTCTTTGTCCTTACCCGGTGCGGTTGAGCTTCCAAGCTCGCGCCAGGAACCGCAGATTACGCCGATTCGGAAAAAGGTTGAGCTCAACAGTTTCGAGAGAACCTTAAAGAAAATCTGCGTAATCGGCGTAATCTGCGGTTCCTTTTGACCTCAGAACTTCACGCCGATTCGTTGTTTTCGATTGAACTTATCTGTGTAAAAGAGTTCCCGGTGTTGCAGGACGTGTTCGTGCACGAGTCTGGTCACCTTCACGTCGAAGCAGCAGTATTGGGCGATGTCGAACAGGCGTTTTTCGCGCCACCATTTGATCGCGTCTACGCCGTCACCGGTTTTGCTGACCCCGAGCGTCGCTTGCGCGATATTGTCCAGCCTCGGCTTGATCCCTGCGACTTTGTCGACTTCGACAAGCATATCGAGTGTGCGGAGCTGGCGCGGGAGATCAAGGATGGTATAGCCCATCAGGACTTGATAATCGAAGTTGAGGATATTGAATCCGACAACGAGATCGGCTCGGAATAATTGCTGAACGAGATCGTTCGCCTGGTCCTCGCGATAGATTCGATATGCGCCGAGTTGGGTGCTGTAGGTCACGCCTACCGACATGCCCATGTCTCGTTTTTTGTCCCACCCACCGACATCGTTTGCTGTCTTTTGTGTCTCAAGATCGAAATAGACAATGTTCGTCATAACTGCTGGCCCGATGGTACACCAAACAGTATGAGAATCCAGGAATCAGGTGTGAATTTGGTGAGCTCTATTTAAACGCCCCTGCATCGAATCGGTAAAGTCTGTTGAGGTGAGCAACGCGATATTCTTCCACAACCGATCCGTCCGATACGTAAACCCGCATTCCGGTTGGCCCGTCCGGGAGCCAGTGGAGCTCTTTGATGTTTTGTGTTTTGGAAACTTGGACCAACGGCAGTCCGTCGATGCTTGACACCCAGGCGCCGTTCTCGTCGGCTGAAACCACTAATTGAAATTTCGCCGCGCGGCCGTTTCGCTGGAGCGGATTCTGTGCGGGTTTGATGGCGATAGGGCTTGAATCGGTTTTTTGATCGGCCGGTACGACTTTCCCGTCTTTGAGATCGAAGAATTGAAATGCTGTCAGAGAACGATCCAACCATTTTTCCCACACCGATTTTCCAGCGTTCACAGTCTGGAAACGAAGGCCGGTTACTCTTTGGACTTTGTCTGTAGTAGACATTAACAGCAGCGCTTCTTCCGATCGCGACACGCTTAAGCAATTAGTGTTGCGGACCTCCTCTGGCAGGTCGATCTCACGTATTGCTTTGCCGGAGAGATCGATTTGTTTCAGCGTTGTCGTTGTGCCAGTCCACACCAGTAGCCATACAGCGTCATTTGGTCCTGCACCCATGTCGAGGAGCTCTCCAGTTTCACCCACGTCGACGAGTGTGAACTGCTCGTTCTCGTACCGCCAGACCTTTCCGTTTCTATTGGCCACCAGAAAGGATGAACTCGAAAGAGCGATGTGTGTGGTGCCGGGGTCGGGTACAGCAACTTCCCGGGTGCTATCCGTTGTCTGGAGCGTAATGGTTGTATCCCCCAGGATAGCAATCCGATCACCGATCAGATCAGCATCTTTGATATCGGCAAAATTTTTTTGAAACGTTTGATTTCCGTTCGCTGGATCGATGACGGCTGCTTGCGAGTGGTCGAACACCAACAGTTCTGTCCCGGAAGATTTCACTCCTTCTGCTGGCCATCCGATAGCCGTCGCTTTGGACTCGTTGAGCTTGGGACTAACAACCAGCAACCGCGACTGATCCGCCAGAACAGCGACGCGTGAATTGTCTAAGAGAGCGACTCCGTTGACTTTTTGAATTCGCGATTCCTTTGTCTGATCCGCCCAATCATTGAGAAAAAATCCGACTCCTTTGACTTCGATATCTCCGACCAGTACGCCGCGCGCGAAGTAGCGATCCTCTGAGACCGGTTTACCTTCGGAATCCGTCCAATTCCAGTCGACATACAATCCATTCAGACTCGATTTGAAGCCGCTGATATCTGCGGCTTTTTTGAGGACTTTGACCAGTTTTCCTTTTTCATCATAAACGCCAAGGCTGATAACGCCGTGTACCGGCGGCGGAATGAACATGAGCTGGTCGCTCTCAGTTTCGTCTTGGGCTTGGAGTACAGGGGGAAATGCGGCGAGGAGAAGGCAGGCGAGAATGGGTAGCAGTATCACGCGGAGGCGGCGAAACCCGATCGTCCTCATCCTCCTCCTCGTTGTCGAGGAGGAGGACGAGGAAGAGCAAAAGTTGGAGGAGGTTTGAAGGCGATTGGTTGTCGATGACAACGTGTTGAAGAGCAAATGATAGCCGCGCCGAAGCTCAAACATAGTATTTCCAGTTGAGATCCGGAAATAAGTTGTCGCGCCATTCGCAATTGCTCAGGAACTTCTCGTCTACAGATCCCCCTTTGAGTTGGTCGTAAAGCCTGGTGAACCGGAGAATATGGTCTTTGGTTTCTTTTGCCGCGTAGTGGCGGGCTGTTCCGGTCTTCATGAGAAACGCCCAATCGCTTGCTTGCGCTAGAAGAAGCTCGCGTCCCATCTGTTTGAGCGTGCGTTCTCTCCATTTGGCCGGTTTCTTTTTGACCGCGCGAGCCGATTCGGTCATACGCCTTGCGGCGGCGTGCAGGTGCGGATAGATCCAAGCGTTTGATTCATCGAGCCAGACTTCCCAAAATCCTTTGTGCCCCCAGCTTGATGGGCTCGGAGAAATGATTTGCAAAGTGTCGTGGAGTTCGAGATAGCCGCTTGGCGTCGTCAATTCAAAGACTTTCTGATCATACGCTGCTTTGCGGAGAAAGAGGTTGAGAAACCTTGGACCTTCGTACCACCAGTGTCCAAACAGCTCGGCATCGAATGGACTTAGAACGATCGGTTCGATATTTGTTGCTTCGATCAGGTGCTGGATTTGCTGTACACGGTTGTTGAGAAAGTCCCCAGCGTGGTGATCGGCGGCTCCTTCGGCCCATCCAGGGACGTAAATAGCCTTATGAGGAGTGCGTCCAGTGATGCGGTGATATTTGATTCCGGTAAATCGCCGCGCACCGTCTGCTGGCAGAAACGGCCGCAGATATTCGATGTCCAGATCGTGACCGATGTCCCGGTAGAAATCTCTGTATGCCGGGTCCCCGGGGTATCCCTCTTGTGCGCTCCAGACTTGCTTGCTGGAGAGCCGGTCGCGCCCGAAGGCCGCCGGACCCGCAGCGGTAAAGCAAGGCGCGTAGATCGCGTACCGCGGACGCGGATTTCCGAACATCAATCCATGTGCGTCCAGCGTGAACCAGCGCAGCTCCGCCTCAAGGAGGTATTTTTCCAGACCACTGAAATAGGCGCATTCCGGTAGCCAGATCCCGCGCGGCTTCCGGCCGAAGCTTTTTTCATAGTCGTCGCATCCGATCCGGATTTGAGCGCGGACCGCCTCGGGAAATTGCTCCATGAGCGGCAGAAAGCCGTGGGTCGCGGCGCAAGCGATGATTTCTACGAAACCATGGTCCTGGAAGCGTTTGAAGGCGGCGACCAAATCCTGGTTCAGTCGTTCTACGTAAACTTCGCGGCACTCAAGGAAACGGCTATGGTAAATCCGGGCAAGATGATTGACCTCAGGCTCTGACGCTGTGCGATCGATTTCGCGTTTGGAGAGTTCGATCAGCCGATCCAGATAGCGCAGATAACGTTCGCGCAGCAGCTCGTCATTGAGCATCGCGCAAAGGGTAGGGGTCATCGACATTGTTATCCGGAACGGAACGTTGTCCCGGACGAGACCCTCAAATACCTGCCATAAGGGAAGATAGGTTTCTGTTATGGCTTCGAACAGCCAGTCCTCTTCAAGAAATTCCGGGTACTCCGGATGCCTGACATACGGCAAATGGGCGTGAAGGACGAGAGCTAGATAACCTTTTCGCATGCTGTGGAAGGGAGGAATTGGTTAAGGGCATAACACACGAGGCTGGAGGCTCCGCCGCAAGTGAAAAATTGTGAATTGGATCAATATTAACGGAGACGACGTTGGTTGGTGCGCGGAGCGCCGGTATAAACTGGAGAAAACGACGTTGGTTGCAGCAGCGAAGCCGCGGCGCGGCATGCGCCGAGGTATGACTGCAAGAAAAACGATGAAGTGACGTTTTTTTGCGAACAGCGAAGCTGCGGAGTGAACTCTAGGTATTGGTTCCCGAGCAGGGTCGCGCACTGACGGTGCGATTCAACGAGCACGGTTTTTTCGACGTCGTGGATTGAAGCGCACCTTCGGTGCGCCGCCATTTTTGCGCGCTACCTAGGGCTACGCTCGCACATCGCCCTAGGCTGTTGTAAAAGCGCAGCTTTGCTGCGCAATTGCCGCTTCGATCCTACAGGTCAAAATACATGTAGAACTCGTATGGGTGCGGTCGGAGTCGGAGAGCGTCGTGTTCTTTCATTTTCAGCTCAATCCAGTTGCTGATGAAATCCTTCGTGAAGACGTCGCCTTTGAGCAGGAAATCGTGATCCGCTTCGATGGCGGCAATCGCGCCAGTTAGCGAGCCGGGTACAGTTGGGACT
>JBKPBY010000020.1:0-19507 GCA_046727075.1 bacterium
GACCACATCGGACAATCCAGAAACGAGCAACAAGCCGATCGGTCCAGGTGTACGCATTGGTCATGTGCACTTGAAAGTGGCTGACCTTGATCGGTCGCTCCGCTTCTACTGCGGCGTGCTCGGATTCGAACTGATGGTTCGTATGGGCGACGAGGCCGCGTTTGTCTCGGCCGGGGGGTATCATCACCATATCGGCCTTAACACTTGGGAAAGCCTCGGCGGCAAGCCGCCGCCTCCAAACACGACTGGACTTTACCATGTGGCCATTCTTTATCCGACACGGGCAGAGTTAAGCGATGCGCTCAAACGACTGATCCGCGCAGGCATCATACTGGATGGCGCGTCCGATCACGGAGTGAGCGAGGCTCTTTATCTGCATGACCCGGACCAAAATGGAATCGAGCTCTGCTGGGACCGGCCTCGCGACCAATGGCCCCATTCGCCCGACGGCAAGGTAACCTTGTTTACTCGACCGCTCGATCTCAACAGTTTCCTCGATGAGACGAACAGCGGCGTAGCCGCGCGTTAGAATAGCCTAAGGGCTACGCTTCGCTCCGCCCCTGGGCAATTCTGAATCGCGGCTTGGCCGCTTTCCCTCCTCCCAACTGCCCATGACCAACCGACCTGTCACGAAACCTTAGCCGCAAGGACGTCGACTTTTTCGATGGTCGGCGGCTGAGACAAAAGCTCAGGTGCCTTCTGCATGAGTGCCGCAGCGACTCTGCCAGAGAGATGCGCATCGCGTCCGGCTTCGTTGGTAAATGTATCAAAGATACCAAAGGTCGACGGCCCAAGCTTAAGTGCGAACCAGGTCGTCGTGCCCGGCTCCTCTTGCACAATCGACAATCCACCGCGAAGAAACTTTTCTACCTCAACTTCCTTTCCAGCCTTCGCCTCTAGGCGTACCAGCAGCGCAAAATTGGGATTTTCGTTCATCTGAATTTGTAGGGTTTCTTTTACATAAGCCCGGGCTGGTAAGATTCAATAGGTTCCGGGGTCCAAGTTTCGCGAAGACGCGTTGGGTCTGCAGCGAGCTCGGAACCCGGAACCCGGAACGAAAATCGCTATACAGTCTCACTTGCTGAGGGTCTTTCACCCTAAGGTGTTATATTCGCGATCACGTTATTGTGTAACACTGCCGCTGTTAACTCGTCCTCTTCTATGCAGAACCTCAAATACGGCGATAGCAGTCCAGTAGTCGCGCAACTCCAGACTGCGCTCAATTTCGCGGGTCCAACCCGGTTACCACGTCTCTCGACTGACGGACAGTTCGGCGCGCTCACCGAGGCGCGCGTTATGGAGTTCCAATTCCTCAACAACCTGAGTGTTGATGGCGTCGTCGGCCCGCAAACCAATGCGCTGCTGCCACAAGATGGACCAGGCGATAACCAGCAGCCCGATCCACCGCAAGGTAGAAGCATCTTTGTCGATCTTTACGATGGAGAACTGACAGCTTATGAGGACGGGAACAGCGCGCTTCAAGTGAGCCCGATCAGCGGGGGCCGCCCCGGTTTTCGATCAACGCAGGGCGTGTTCCAGATGACGTCACGCAGACTGCGGCGACACAGCAGCAGCGAATTTCCAGGCAAAGACAACATGGATTTCGCCCTATTCTATAATGAGGGACAAGCGCTGCACCAGGGTAACCCAAATGTCCAGTCTCACGGCTGCATTCACGTCCCGGCGCCATCTGCCGAACAATTGTTCGATTGGGCCGGTACGACCAACATCAGGGTCAACGTCGTGGGAGTTTGACCTCTCCCGTCGGTGAGAGGTTCACTGGCCCCCTTTGAGACCGAGAACCCGGACGACCATTCGTGCGATAATCGATTCCTCATCCGTGCGAATGACTCGCACCGTCACAGGACTTTCATGCGATGAAATGACCGGCGCATTATCGCCATTCAAACTTTCATCCAACCGAACTCCGATCCAATTTGTGCTACTACCCTGGAAAATCGATGATTTTGTCGACGCAGTGGGCGGGAAAAACGGAACCGCAGATTACGCAGATTACACAGATTTTTTAGGTCTAGTTGTTTCAGTCCTGACCGGGCGAAACCGTTGAGCACTTTGAGAACGCGCCCAGCCGTTGCGAGCAACCCCTCTGAGAATTTAATAAATCTGCGCAATCTGCGGAATCTGCGGTTCCGTTTCTTGACGGACTGATTCTCCATTCTCGAAAAGAGTTTTGTGATTCCTTTTAATCGGAGCCCACGGTGCTCCTCCAGCTTTGGTTGCGGCTTTGCCGCGCTGTGATCTTTGTGGCTAATCTGATGAACGGTCTGCCTGCCACGCGGTCACGTTAGCGACGTTAGCTACTGCAAGGGCCGCGTCTCTTGATAGCTCGCCTGACTAAGCGTAGGTCTTGAGAACCTCGTGCACGCCTTCGACTGCCATCCCGCCCTCGCCCACAGCGGCGGCACAGCGCTTTACTGAACCGGAACGGACGTCGCCCACGGCAAAGATGCCAGGCCAGCTCGTCTCCAGCGGGCCGGGCAAACGGTTCACGTTCTTCCAAGCAGGTGCGTCGGCGACCGCGTGACCCGTTTTGATGAAGCCTTTTTCATCGCACTCGATTTCCGGTGGCAACCAGGAGGTGCATGGCTTTGCGCCGATCATGGAAAAGAGAGCAGACGTCTGAACCGTTCGTCGTTCGCCGGTCCTGGTGTTCTCCAGTTCGACAGCTTCCAGAGCCTTGCCACCCAGCACCTTTCGGATCTCGGTGTACGGTAAGATCTCGATGTTCTCCTTGGTCTCAACCCGGCGCGATAGATAACTCGACATGCTTTTAGAGAGCCCTTCGCCGCGAACGACAAGTAACACTTTCTCGACGGTTTCGGAGAGAAACATCGCCGCCTGCCCAGCTGAATTGCCGCCACCAACGATGACCACGATTGCGCCATGGCAAAGTCTACCTTCCCGTGCAGTGGCAGCGTAGTAAACGCCGGAACCTTCGAACTCTTCCCGTCCCTCAGCTTCCAGTCGATGATAGTCCGCGCCGGTCGCAATGATAACACACTTGGCTAACAACGCGGCGTTGCAACCCTCGATCTGCAGGCTGGCACGGTAGTCGCCGTCCCTCAATTCGAGCGAAAGCGCTTGTGCCGGTGTCGAAAATTTCGCGCCGAAACGATAGGCTTGAAGCTGCGCGCTATAAGTCAGGTCGCCGCCGCTGATGCCGGTGGGAAAACCGAAAAAGTTCTCGATCAGGGAAGAGGAGCCGGCTTGTCCGCCCGGTGCGTAACTTTCCAAAACCACCGTCTTGAGTCCTTCGGATGCCGCATAGACCGCGGCGGCAAGACCAGCTGGACCCGCTCCAACGATGGCGAGATCGCAGGTGACTTCGCTCTCTTCTTCCGACGCCAGTGGACGGAGCAGCCCAACTACGGCTGCGACTTCGCGCAACGACGGTCGCCGAAGCGGCCTGCCGTTTGCCGTGACCAGAACCGGCAAATCGTGACTCGCCAAGTGCAACCGGTCGCTCAGGACGCGCCCGTACTCGCTTCGGAAGTCGATCAATCGATGCGGGACACGATTTTTGTACAGAAAATCATCGAGTCGATTCCCTTCCGGCGAGTCCTGCTGGGCGAGAATACGTAACCCGGCAAACTCGCGATCACGCATCAACCGCTGCCGCCGCATGATCAAAGCACGCACAATCATTTCACTGACACCAGGCAGTTCCACCAGCGCTCGGCGCAGATTATCTGCCGGTATATAGAGAATTTCAGTCTCATCCGCCGTGCTTCGCGTATTTGCCAGCGCCGAGGTGCCCATCAGCATCGAAACGTCACCGAGGAAACCGCGCGGCCTTCCCGTCGCAAGGATTTGCTCTTGTCCATCGCGCGACTCAAAAACCTCCAGCTCTCCGCGCAGGATCACCGTCAATCCGATATCACGCTGGCCTGCCTTGTATAGCAGTTCCCCCCGCTTCAGGATCCGTCGTTCCCCGAGCGGTTCCAGCATAGCGAGTTGCCGGTCATCGAGCTTCGGAAAAGCAATGCTCTCCGTGTCGCGATAGAATTGTTCGTCGTCGTCCAGTTCGATCATAAGCGATTCCCAAAGGTCCCATTGAACATTGCACCCCGTTATCACCTCGTATTTCGTCCGAAAGTTCGCAAGCCATTTTCGCAGCGACCTGGTGGATGGCCTTGTGCGTGTGGTTGCCCCAAGATGTCGACCTGGAAGGACTGAGCTGCTGCTGGCCAGCGGAGGCGTTGCCCTATCGATTCTCGGATTGGCGGGCATTTTCCGTTCCAATCTGGCGGCAATAGCAGTCATCGGACTTGGCCTGGTCTTGGGCTTCCAGGGCGGCAACGTTATGGGATGTTCCCACCGCCACCCGCGGCTATTGACTTTCGCTATAAATGTCGTATTGCGATAATCTCGTAGCACGATATAGTTAGGTCACATTCCCCTTGGCGCAACAACCGGCAGAGGAAGCATGCCCAATGGCGGAGACTCGTGCCACGATGATTCCTTTCGTCGAGCGGATGCCCAGACCACCGATGGTCGAGGAGCATCGCTCGATGTCCTGGATCACTGACCGGCTGGCCGGAATCCCGCTAGGCCAGACCCCTGTCTGGTGGTGGTGCACAATAGCCGTTACTGGGTCGCTGGCCGCTTTTGGTGTCTTCTGTATCCTTTATTTGCTTTTCACCGGAGTGGGCGTCTGGGGAAATAATATCCCAATTGCCTGGGCCTGGGGGATCACCAATTTTGTCTTTTGGATCGGCATTGGCCATGCCGGCACGCTAATCTCCGCTATTCTTTTCCTTTGCCGGCAAAAGTGGCGAACAGCGATCAATCGTTCGTCTGAAGCAATGACCCTGTTCGCTGTAATGTGTGCCGGTATTTTTCCGGCCATTCATGTCGGGCGCATTTGGATGATTTGGTTTTTGGCTCCAATACCGGTCCCCAACTGGATCTGGCCCAATTTCCGGAGTCCGCTACTTTGGGATGTCTTCGCCGTTTCGACCTATTTCACTGTTTCAGTATTCTTTTGGTATCTAGGCTTGGTGCCTGATGTCGCAACCATGCGCGACCGCGCGCGAAGACGACTTACCAAAGTTATCTATGGCGTGATGGCTCTAGGATGGCGCGGAGGCAATCGTCAATGGTGGCACTACGAGATGGCTTACCTGATTCTCGCGGGCGTCTCCACCCCATTGGTGTTGTCGGTGCATTCGACAGTTTCATTTGATTTTGCTACTTCCCTGATCCCGGGCTGGCACACAACGATTTTCCCTCCCTACTTCGTTGCCGGCGCAATTTTTGGCGGATTCGCCATGGTGCTCAGCTTGCTTATCCCGGCCCGATCGCTCTTTAAGCTCCACGACATTATTACGTGGAACCACATCGACGTGATGTGCAAAATCATTCTGCTGACCGGATCAATGGTTGGCTACTCCTACTTCATGGAGTTCTTCGTCGCTTACTATGGAGCCAATACATACGAGCGATTCATTTTCCTGAACCGTTATTTCGGCCCCTACTGGTGGGTTGGATTCGGGATGTTTGCCTGCAACGTTATCATGCCTCAGCTCTTCTGGGTGCGCGCCTTTCGGCGGAATATCGTGACAGTCTATTTCGTAGCCATGTGTGTGAACGTGGGCATGTGGTACGAGCGTTTCGCCATCATTGCGGTATCACTGCATCGCGACTTTTTGCCGTCAAGCTGGCGGATGTACTACCCGACCTGGGTCGATGTCTTCACTTTCGTGGGTATGATCGGCATTTTCGTAACACTATTTCTCCTGTTCATCAGATTTCTACCCATGGTCTCGATGTCAGAAGTAAAGAGCGTCCTACCGGAGGCTAATCCTCACTATCGTCCATCGCCGGCTCGCAGACTCCGCCCAGCCATGAAATGACCTATGACTGCCGCTCGCAGAAAGAAAGTCTTTGGTGTAATCGCTGAGTTTGGGTCTGCGGCAGAGCTGTACCATGCAGCAGAGCAGGGTGCGAGACCGCGGCTATCGTTTCTGGGATGTTTACTCGCCATTTCCAATCCACGGGATGAACAAAGCCATGGGGCTAAAAAGGTCGCCGCTCGGCTATATTATTTTTTGGGGCGGCTTCGCCGGTTTTCTTACCGCAGTTTTGCTCCAGTTTATTCCAAGTTCGTTTCTTTACCCGCTGATTGTGCACGGCAAACCGGTGACCTTTTTTACCGTTCCAGCCTTCTTCCCGATCATGTTCGAACTGACAATTCTATTCTCTGCCTTCACCGCTTTTTTCGGCGTTTTCATCATGAACAGGCTTCCCAGGCTTCATCATCCCCTCTTTGATTACGAACCTTTTCAACGAGTTACCGATGACGCGTTCTTCCTCGCTATCGAATCATTCGACCCGAGCTTTAGAGAAACGGAAACTCCTAAATTCCTCGAAAGGATCGGCGGAATAGAAGTAACGCTGCTTTATGAAAGTGATTGACCAGGTCCCGATCCGTTTCTGTGCGCCCACGGGACAATAAGCACATGGCTAACAGCGAACGTGAAGAAATGAACTATGATCAGGTTCCGATCGCGGAAACCTTCAGTGGAAAGCGCCGTCTGCTCACCGGCATTTTGCTTATCGGCGCAATGTTGTTGGTGATAACACTGTTTGCGGGATTCCTTGCGCCTGCTCGCAGTGAGGTACGGCGCCAATTTGCCTTTTCCTGGTTATTCGCATTCCTCTACTTTTTTACAATTCTGATCGGTTGTTTCTTTTGGATCATCGTCCATCACTCAACTGATTCCGGTTGGGGAATCCTGATACGCCGGCAAATGGAAAACTTGGCGGCCCTGATTCCTTATATGGCGATTTTTTTCATCCCCTTATTTTTGCTTCGCAGGGAGATCTGGAATTGGATCGGCGCGAAAAGCCAGATCCCAATGGATCCATTGCTCCAGGCGAAGTTGCCCTATTTCGAGTTGCGGATTGGTGCGATCACAATCCCGTTTTTTTGGGTCCGGACCGTCATCTACTTCCTTTTCTTTGGTTTGGCCGCAACCTATTTTCGGCGAATTTCGGTCCGCCAGGATTCGGATGGAGATCCGCACTGGTCGATCCAAATGCGAGGTTTTTCTTTTGTATGTCTCGTTTTGTTCGCAGTTTGTACGACGTTTGCTTCCTTTGACTGGATTTCGTCACCGGACTATCACTGGGCCTCGACCATGTGGGGTGTCTATATCTTTTCCGGGGCCGCTGGAGCCGGAATGGCTCTTCTCATTCTGGTTGTGCAGGGCCTGAAGAACAGCGGTTACCTGGCATCGGTGAATGAGGAGCACTATCACATCATGGGTAAGCTTCTTCTCACCTTCACAATTTTTTGGGCATATATCGGATTCGCACAGTATATGCTGATTTGGTATGGGAACATTCCCGAGGAAACTGAATGGTTCTTAAAACGAAATATCGAATCCTGGAATATCCTGAGCACATTTTTAGTAGTGGGCCGGTTTTTTGTGCCCTTCCTCTACCTGTTGTTTCAGTTTGCCAAGCGAAATCCGAAGTTTCTTTGCTTCATCTGTTTTTGGGTACTCGGGATGCACATTTTGGACATTTACATCATCATTCTTCCCTTCGTTCACCCGGCTGGGGTTCAGGTCAGTATCTTTGATGTTCTATGTCTCTGCGCGATCGGCGCCCCTCTGGCGTTCTTGTTCCTGCAAAGGCTCGGCAGGGCTCCGCTCTTTCCAGCGCGTGATCCTCGCCTCCTTGAGTCGGTCAATCTAAGCAACTAAAGAAATAACGAGCGTCAGACTCAGGGCTTTCCGTTTCTTCTGGCGGTTTTCAGGAACGGGTTGGCCGTCCTTTGCTGCTCTTCCCGGAGTCAGATATTCGCGCAGCTTCGACTCGATTTGGCCCAAAGTATCACTGGAGCCATCAATGTGATGTTTCCCTGTCATTGTCGTCCAGCAACCGCCGGCGTCCGCCCAGCTCTAGTCGACCCAATCGCTTTACTAAACCTGGCTCTGTCGTTGCTGTGATCGTCATAGTTTCGGCAATGATGCTTGCTCACGCCCCTCCTTTAAGTTTAGACAAACCATGGATCGGGACCGTTCGATTTATATATCGTTCCGCGATATAATCTGGCTTGCCTCAATCAATCCGTCCCCAAGATCACGGTGCAACAACCAGTTCTGTTTCCGGTGCCGGCTGGTCTTGCGGCAGAAAATCCTGTTCCATCCCAGGTACACTGTATTCATAGGGCCCGTGATAAACGATTGGTGTTTTCTCAAAGTTCCCGTGTCCAGGAGGTGATGGCACAGTCCATTCCAGAGTGGTCGCGCTCCATGGATTTTTGGGGGCTTCCGATCCCTTGAGCTGGTAGCGGACGCCCATGGCAAGCAATCCTCCCACGCACAGGAAAAACAAGCAGGCAAAGAGATATTGAATGGCAATTGTTTTGTGGTCTTCCGCCCAGATGTATTTCCCAAAGAAGCTGAGCTCGTGTGGCTTGCCATGATCTCGATGTTCAATGGTAGCGTGAGCAATTGTCTGGGGCATAAGTAATTCCACGCCGGGGGCTAAGCTCGAAAAGTGCGTGCTTAGCGGATCGCGTCGCTCCGTTTGTCCAAGCAATAATCTATATCGTAGAACGATATATTATCAAACCGGTTTTTGAATGAAACCGGCCACCCTAGCCGCCAAACGACGGTCCAGTCCGTTTTGAAGGAACTATTCTTGGAGTTGGCACTGAGGGATCTCACCAAAGGAGAACGCAACCTGTCTGATTTGTAATCTTCGCGCAAGGATTTAGCCACACGAGCGGTGATAGTTAGTCGCAGGGGTGTTTTGAGCCCATGCGATGAACAAGGCAAAACGAACGACGCTGCGTGATGCATGGCAAATCGCCTGGCCATACTGGACATCGGAAGAAAAATGGCCGGCATGGGGTCTCCTGCTGGCCGTAGTGGCGCTCAATCTCGGCAATGTCTACATCACCGTCCGGATAAATGATTGGAACAAGGCTTTCTACAATGCACTCCAGTCGCTCAACGGCGCCGAATTCTCCCGGCAACTTGCTATCTTCTGCATTTTGGCCGCTGCTTTTATCGCGATGTCAGTCTACGCGCTTTATCTCAATCAGATGCTCCAGATACGCTGGCGGCGCTGGCTGACACGCAAATACCTCGGTACCTGGCTGGGCAACCGCGCGTACTATCAATTGCAGTTGGTCAGCTCGACCGAAGCGATGGGGCGAATTTCGGCCGGACCGGACAACCCTGACCAACGCATCTCCGAAGACGTCAATCAGTTCACCACTTACGTACTGAGCTTGTCGCTCGGGCTTCTGACTTCAGTCGTTTCCCTGGCTTCCTTTCTTGTAATTCTCTGGGGCTTGTCCGGAACTGCGGAAATACCCATCGGTCCGTGGGACAAAATCTATATACCTGCCTATCTGGTATGGGCGGCCTTGGTTTATGCGGGCGTCGGCACTTGGCTCACGATCAAAATCGGCCGGCCGTTGGTGCCGCTCAATTTCGCCCGGCAGCGCTTGGAGGCTGATTTCAGGTTCAGCATGGTACGCCTGCGAGAGAACGCAGAGAGTGTTGCTTTCTACGGTGGCGAACCGGTCGAACTCGGCGTTTTCAATGATCGGTTCCGAAGCATATTCGATAACTTTTGGCAGATCATGAAGCGGCAAAAAAGCCTTACCTGGTTTACTGCCGGCTACTCGCAGGTAGCGATAATTTTTCCAGTGATGGTCATCGCCCCCCGCTATTTTGCGAAGCAAATCGGGTTAGGTGGTCTGATGCAAGTAGTCAACGCTTTTTCCACCGTGCAGACCTCCCTCTCTTTTATCATTACCTCCTATATGGACATCGCGGCCTGGCTTGCGGTGACGGAACGGCTCCAGAGCTTTGAGCAACGACTGTTTACAATTCATGAATCAGCTCGCGCCCAGCAGAAGCTGGTCATTCGGAGGCAGGGTGATGGCATCGCCGTCAAGGATGTCGACCTCGATCTGCCGGACGGCACGCCGCTCTTGCGTAGCGTCAGCTTTGCGGCTACTCCAGGAGAGGCAGTACTGATTGTCGGCCCGACCGGAGCGGGCAAGAGCACCTTGTTGCGGGCAGTCGCTGGTATTTGGCCGTTCGGGCGCGGCGACGTTTGGCTTAGCGAAAAACGAATTCTTTTCCTGCCGCAACGACCCTATCTACCGCTTGGTACTCTCGCCAGCGCACTGCTCTATCCGAGAGGGCGTGGAAAATCAGGTCCGCTGGGCGGCAAAAGCGGCGTCTCCACATTCCGGCTCATGGCGGTGCTTGATAAAGTGGGCTTGGGCGAGTTCGCAGGCGAGCTTGAGGTACATGATAACTGGCCTCAGCGCTTATCGCTTGGCGAGCAGCAGCGGCTCGCGTTCGCCCGTATCCTTTTGGCTCAGCCGGCACTGGTTTTCTTAGACGAAGCTACATCCGCACTCGACGAGCAGTCCGAGGTGCACCTATATGCTCTACTGCGCACCGCCTCCTGGCGGCCAACCGTGATCAGCATCGGCCACCGAAGCACCCTCCGCCAATTCCACGACAAGGTTCTAGATATACTCGCCTTCAGCGACCAGACTGCGACTCATGCGTGTGGCGTCGGCGACGTCGCATTCAAGTCTTAGCGCCTGGTCCAAACTAATCGGCCTCGCTCTTCCTGCGTCAAATGCATGGTAGCAAAGCGGAAGGCATACCCTCCTCCTTTTCTTTGCGATCTTATTCGTTCCCTGGCTAAGCATTTCTACACACTACTCGGGCTTCGGACGCTCGAGGGCTTGCCCCGGGACCCTGATCTGCCCTAACATTGATCGGTCTGAGGAACTCGGGAATTGGGCCAGATCCTATCGCGGCTTCTCCCCCGTTTCCCGTTATGTCAAGAACTGCGCAGCCAAATCACGTAGAAATCGGCTTGAGCCGGCAAGGACCTCAGAAGAGGCCAAAGCCGGTCTTGCGATTCTCTTTAGGTTCCTTTCTTGGCGTACTTATTTTGAACATCCTCATCTCTCCTTTCGTGGATCGACTTCAGAGCGGGCCTCGATTGAGACGATGCTCATGACATTGGTTTTGCTGTTCGCTGTACTCTCTATCGCGGGCGGCCAGCGAGCGCTGGTGGGGGTTGTGTTGGTCGCGCCTGCAGCGCTGGGAGAATGGTTAAATTTCTTGCGGCCGGAACTGTGGATCTACGTGATCACCCGAGGAGCGGGCCTGCTGTTCATCGGGTTCGTAGTCATTCAGCTCCTTCGCTTCATAGTTTATGCGCCTCGGGTCGATTCTGAGGTTTTGTGCGCAGCTGTGGCCGGCTACCTGCTATCGGGGTTGGCTTGGTCCCTTGCTTATTCGCTATTGGGCCGCCTGGATCCCAATTCCTTCGTTTTCACCCTCGGTCCGAAGTCCGACCAGTCTATGAATGTGTTCATCGGCCTTTATTTCAGTTTCATCACGCTTAGCACCGTCGGGTACGGTGACATCGTCCCCGTGTCGAGCGTGGCACGTATGCTGGCCATAGTGGAGGCGATGTTTGGAATGTTTTATGTGACGCTGCTCGACTGGTTTCACTTTATTCCTCCAAAAGTTCGCCCGAAGCCGTAAACGTCGAGAAAATAGAAGACAAGATAAGAATCGCGTCCCAGAATTCACAAACAAGCAGCAACACGTCGGAAGAATGAGACTCTTCGGTCCTTTTGTCGGTCGAAATTTCCAACAATAAGAAGAACCTATCTTCAGATTTTGCTCACCACACCTGACATCGGGCTGTCAGGGCAGCGGCTAGAATGTCTTGTTTAAATCTTGTGCCGGACTGATCCGGAAAAAGCGCCTGATCTGCGACAGGAGGTCTGGTTGGCTCATTTCGATCGGCTTAACAGCGGCCTGATCGAACATGGCAATTAATTGTTGTCGTTTCGAGACGGAGTGGCTAAGCGTTTCTGCTAACTCAGGACGCGATTGCAGGACCGGTTCCAGGTCTTTCGAACACAACCCCAGCAGAAGGCCGGGCGTCACGGAGGTAAGGGTTACTAACTCGGTATGCATACCGGTCAGAAGCGAAATTGTCCCGAACGAATCTCCTGGTCCGAGCCTTCCTACTTTGACTTTTCTTCCACCCTGCGCTTCATGGGTAGCATCCAATACACCGGAGAAAATAAACTGGACGGCTTCCATCGTTGTCCGCTGCCTCATAATCTGTTCCCCCGGCCGGAAGGTTTGTCTGATGAGTTTCCCGCCCAGCTCGCTCTTCTCGGAATCGGCCAGCGCCTCAAGAATGGGGATATGATTAAACAATTCAGTCTCTGGAAACAGGAATATCGGACGCGGTTGCAATGCGTCCTGCCCCGCCCCTGAACAGGCCGGACCCGATCGAACCGCCGGACGCGCCCGCTTGTAGAGCTGCGCGATAAACTGCGACCGGGCATCTCCCGACAACGCGATTGAGGCGGTGCTGAAATTAATCTCGTAGGTGATCCGATCGGCCTTAAAGTCGACCACGCAAACGGAAGGCGCTGGATGCTCCAGAATAGCCGCACAGGTCATTGCCACTTGTTTGAGAATCTCAAGGACCATCTCCGGCTCGTTGGCGCTATCGACGACAATACTGAAAGTTCCGTTGTAGCGCTGGCTTCCGCCGGTGTGGTTTTGGATCCGCATCTTGGCGATTGCGCTATTGGGAATAATGATCAGATCGTTCGCGCTGTTCCTGAGATGAGTCGATCGCCAATTGACCTCGATCACTTTGCCTTCGGCTCCGCCCTCGAGAAGAATCTCGTCTCCGATAAGAAACGGACGTTCAATGTTCAGCGATATGCCGGAGAAGACATCCGAGAGGGTGCTTTGCAGCGCCAATCCGAGCACGATCGCGATGATCCCAGAGGTGGCCATAACTCCCTGTAATGGGAATCGAAAAACGATTCCCAGCATCGCCAGGCCAGCGCATATATAAATGCTGGCGGCTATAATATTCAAAAGAAGCTTATTATGAATCGCTGACTTTCTCAGGGCTCCAAGCAGCTGCAGAGACGTGACAAGTTCGCGGGCCGCCAGCACCCACCAGACGCAGATCGACAGCTGGATCCAGAATGTACGCCCTAAATCTTGCGGTCGGTAGATCGGGTGCAATGGGGAATTAACCAGCGCAATTATCAATACCGTTTCGATCGCAAACAGGACCGACATGCAAGCAAACCGGACCACTTGCTTCCGCTTCGGAACAAACCTCAAGACGACAAGATCGATGCCGACCGCTAGTCCAAAAAGAAGGTACAGGTCCATATGCCCGCCCCGATCAGCTATGCTGCTTTACCGTCTGCAAAAGATTCTCGAGTCGTCCCACTGATCGCTCCAGTGTTTCCAGACTGCGCGAAACGAAGCTTTCGCTATCTGCAGAATCGCTTCCTTTAAATCTCTCTGGCGGTCCGGTTTCTTGGAAGCCTTCTGATTCGAGTAGAAAAGCAAGTTTTTCCATCCTACGCGCCAACCAGCCGCACACTTCCCACGATAGCCTCTGATATTGTCCGGCCTGGGTTCCCTCTGTCAGCCTTGTTTGTACCCTCAACCATGGTGGACAAGCGACATAAATCTCTTCGACACCCATTGAAACTTCCTCGAGTCCGGGCCGGTCGGCAAACTTCAGTCCGTGAATCAATGACTCAAAGGCAGCCTCAACCCGCGAGTAGCTGGCAGATCTTTCGGACATTTTTATTGTTAGTTTCGATCAGCGAATTAATGAAAACCCTTGATGGTTGTAACGGCCGTCGTCCCCATACGAAAAATGGCTGGATCCGGATCTTGAATTTCGATTCGAACCGGAAACCGCTGGGCAATCCGCACCCAGTTCAGGTCACGTTTCACAAAAGGCATTCCTTTGATCTCGACATTGTCATCCTGAGATTGGACTGCCGGCGAAATACCCTGAACAATGCCTACAAATCGCCGTCGTGGTTCCGACAAGAGATACACTTCGGCCTTCATTCCGGGCCGGATGCTTTCCAATTCTCTCTCGCGGAAGTTGGCCAACACATACCATTTGCGCGAGTCGAGAAATGAGAACACCTCGACGCCGGCGTGAGCATAGGCTCCCTCAGATATATTCAAGCCAACAACCTGTCCATCGAACGGCGCGTAGATCTTCGTATAAGACAGCTCCAACTTTGCCGTTCCCAGAGCTGCTACAGCGCCGGGGCGCTGCGCCTGCAGTGTGGCCAGGGAACTAAGCGCCACGCGAGCCTGGTTGAGTTTTTCGTTTGCCTGTGCAACTTCGGCATCAGCCGCGGCGACCTTGGTCCGCGCCTGGTTAACTTGGTTTTGCGTAGCAAAGCCTTTCGGTAGCAACGGCTCGACCCGGCGGAGATTGTCAGCATCCTGGTCCCGCACCGCCGTTGCTTGTTGAACCGCGGCTTCCGCGGCCTTGACCTGATACTTGAGCTGGGCGTCCTGGGCCTTAGCAATTTCGATCTGCTGGTCCAGTGCAGCCAGAGCGGCCTCTGCCCTTTCGACTGCTAACTCGTAGTCCGCGGGATCAATTTCAAACAAAAGCTCGCCGCTCTTGACTGCCTCATTATCACTCACGTTGATCTTAATGATCGGGCCGGAAACGCGTGGAGCGATCCCGACCACATTCGCTCGAGCTACACCATCATCAGTCCTCGGATGGCGCTCATTGAAGTTCCAAGCTGCCAGACTCAGGATTAGTGCCAGGACGGGAATCGCCAGTCCGATCACCAGAATAAGAAACCGTTTCATTCCAGCAGGCGCCGAGCCTCCGCCCGACTGCGGCCCGAAGTCGGGCTTCCTTTGTTGAGCCGAGTTCATAATTTGGGCGTTAGGTTGCGAAGAACAAGAACCATACAATGATAGCGAAAATCAAAATGAGGCTAACCGGGAGCAACGGCCCCAGGAAAGCGAACTGCCTGATCCCCAAGATCCGTAGCAACAGACTGACGAAAACCGAGCATAGCACCCCCGCCGACAAGCAGATTAACCACGCTGGAAAATAAGACCCGTACACATCGAGGCTGGGCGCGTACAAACCAAGCGGGGTACAGCCGGTCAGAGGTAGCAATAATAGCCACCATCGCGTCACGAATACCGGGCTCAAAATCTGAATTTTCATCGGCGGATCCGTGTTGCCGGTTTTTCTTTCTCAGGCGGCGCTAAATCGCCTAGCGCAAACGCTAAGGCTGTCGCTGCGGTATGAATTGCAGACCGGCTTTGGAACAGAGCATTCCGCGCACTGGTCAGCTTAGTCTCGCTCGTTACCAGTTCGGTGTAGGTTGACAGCCCCTGTTTGTAAGACGTGAGCACCGAATCATAGGCGTCCTGTGAGGCTTTTACCAACGCGGTAGCGGCATTTTCACTCTTGATTGCCGTGACAAGATCGGTATGGGCTTCCCAGACTTCCCGAGTTGCCCGATCGCCGCTTTGTCGTAGCTGACTGTTCGCTTCACGTAGTTCTGATTCTGCCGCAAGCAACTCATTGTGACGAAAGAATCCGTCGAAGATCGGGAACTCGATCGCCAATCCTCCCCCGAAGGTGGGCGCACCTTGATCGAAAGTACCGCCCGCGGCGCTTACCCGTTCCTGACCGTAACCCACACTACCGAGGGCACTGATTTTTGGAAAGTAGCTCGCTTTGATCCGGCTGATCCTGGCTTCCTTCGAACGGATGTTAGCGAGGGCGGCTACCATGTCGGGCCGCTGACTGAGCGCATGCTGGACTAACTCATTCAATGGGATTTCAACGTTAGTCGGAACGGAACCTGCGAAACTGTCAGCGATTTGAATCTTTACCGACGGCTGAAGACCGACACTGACCAGCAGGTCAACGAGTGAGTCCGTCTGGCTGCCCAGAGCTTTCTCCAGATCAAATCGTGATTGTGCAAGCTGCTGCCTGGCTTGCAGCACTTCAGGTTGGGTAGCTAAACCGTTTTTGAACCGGGTCTCTACCGCCTCATTCACTGTGCTGGCTGTTTCCAAACCGGAGCGAGCAACGCGAACTGCATCGCGCTGGTTGTTGTACGTATAAAAGTTCTTGCTCACTTCGAAGACCAACTTTTGATGAGTCGCATTAAAGGCGAGATTGGCGACCAGGAGTTCCTCGCGTGCGGATCGGACGATAGCTTCCCTTTCGCCGAAGTCGAAGAGAAGCCACTTCAATGAAAGTGTGGTTTGAGCAAGGATGTCAAAGCGTAGGATCCCATCATTCTGAAGACTAATAGCCGATTGGGCGGATCCGCCCGATTGGATCGCGCGCAGCAGCGCTGCCCGGTTGATCTTGAGCGCGGGGAGCGGCGTAAAGAGTCGAGTGTACCCGGCGGCAGCAGCAGCCGATAAGATCGGGTAATAGGTTGACTCTTTGAGGCCGACCGCCGCCAACGCTTGCTTTGCTTTCTGCCAGGCAATCCTCGTCTCAGGATTAAGTCTTTCGGCTACGTCAATCAAATCCGGCAACTGATAAATCTTGCGAGAATCAATCAAGATATCGCTCGGGACTTCTTTATAGGTGGTCCGCAACGCTTGCTGGTGCGACTGAAGATCCGGGGGAGCCCAGGAGTGGTCAGGCGACGGCGGTGCGCTGTCTTTGGAGCGACCGGTCACCGCGAGCATCAGAAAAAACAGGTTACACACAAGACCCAATCTGATTCTGGAAGGAAATTGCAGAGAATTTTTCACTCAAAACTGGCAAGACGTTAAGGCCCCTCTCTCAAAACGCTGAGAAGCCAAGCGAGCAGCCTATCAAGAACACCGGAGCCAAAGAGCACTAGCCCATCAATCGAAGAACTATAGTCGAGAACATATTGTTGGGCGGCAAAGGAGCCCATACTATGTACCAATAGAATGAACGGTTTTCCTGGGTGCTCGCCCTTGGCAATGGCGCTGAGCGACATCATATCTTGTACGAGCTGGTCAAAACCAGCAGGCCCAAAATCACCGAATTGTTGTGAAGGTTGAGCTGTCCGACCCTGTCCGCGATGGTCGTTTCCATAAACGACCAATCCCGCTCTTGTCAACAAATCAGCTAGCTCTGCATAACGCCCGATGTGTTCGCCCAGCCCGTGCGCTATCTGTACAACGCCTCGCGCGGTGCCGTGCCGGCGCCATCGGACACATTCAATCGGTAGAGCATCTGTGCTAATGAAACGAAAGTGATTTGGTTCGCAGTATTCCATCATGATCTCGGGCAGTCGCGCAAGGCTATCCGCTACCGGCCGAATTGGCGCGAAAGCTTTCCTGGGCCTTTTCCGACGTCATGCGTTCCGTGATCTTCGGTTAGTAGAGCCCTTGGTTGTCCTTAGAAACATTCACTTTGCCCCAGTAATGCCGCCGAATGACAGAGAAATACAACAAAGCCAGTATCAGCGCGGGGAACCACCATACCGCGCCGATGCTCAGACTCGGATCAGGCGCTGCGCAGTCCGCCGCTGTTAGTCGCCTATCGGATTCGATCGTAGAAAAAAGCATGACTGGGAAAAGCGCAGCCGCTCCCGTCATCAGCAGCCCGAATATTAGAAAAGTCGATCCTAGCAGAGCGAGATGCTCGTGCCGGTTGCGAATGCCGGAAAAGATCGCGTATGCACTCGCTCCGCAGACAACCAGAGTCAGCCAGGCAAGCGGTCGAACTGCAATTCCCTGCAACAACTCCGGACGCACCGTCCAAGTGAGTGCCGTGATCAAGAGAAAGGCTGGAATCACTGCAAGCCAGAGTTTGCGCATCAGCTTGACTGATCGTTCGTGTACAGCTCCTTCCGTCTTCATGGTCAGATAAGTCGCTCCGTGAGCAGTCAAAATGAGGACGCAGAACAGCGCCATCGGGACTGTGTACCAATCCAGCAACCCGACGTTGCCCTGAGTCATGAAGTTGGTAAAGAACGGTAAATAGAATGTGCCTTCGCTCGTTAGCGGTACTCCGCGAGCAATATTGCCGAGCGCCGCTCCAAACAGCACGGCCAGCAACACGTTGCTGAAGACAAAAACGGCGTCCCAGAACTCTTGCCAAAGCTTGTCACCCAAATGACCGCCGACCTCAATGGAGATTCCCCGGAGCAGAAGGCACCAAAGAATAAGGAACAAGGCAAGGTAACATCCAGAGAATGAGGCAGCCATGAGCCGGGGGAACGCCATCACCATTACGCCACCGGTGCCAACTAACCAGACTTCGTGCCATGACCAGAGGGGTCCGATGGCCGCGATTACCTGTCGCCGTTCGGCTTGATTGCGCGCGACGATCCAATGAAGGATGCCCGCCCCAAAATTACGTCCATCTAACACGATGTATGTCGTCAGCATGAACGCTAGAATTCCGTACCAGAGCGCAATCATGCCGGTACCTCCTGACTTCTGGGCTCCGCCTCTTCAGGTGCATCCGGACCGTGATGAATCTCTCTTCCAGTCAGGTAAAGAAAGAGCAAACCAAGGACAAAGTAGAGACCGGCAAAACCAATGAGGGTGAAGATAGTGTCTCCGGCAGAAACAACCTGGCTATAGCCCTTAATAGTCCGAAACAACCCGTACACTAACCAGGGTTGCCGGCCTAGCTCTGCCGTCATCCATCCCAGGCTGTTAGCAATGTAAGGAAACGGAAATGCCAGCATCAATATCCAGAGCAGCCCAGTGCTCGACTCCAGCCGGCCACGCCAGCGTTTCCAATTGGCCCAGGCCATGATCACGATGAAGATCATGCCTAGCGTGATCATAATGTGAAACGAGTAATAGAGCAGCTCGATGTTATCCGGCCAATTTTCCTTGGGAAACTCGTCCAGTCCTTTGACGTAACTTTGGAAGGTTCCGTATGCCAGGAAGCTTAGTATTCCCGGAAGCGGGATCGGATTTTCCAAACGTTGCTCACTAACATTGGGCTGACCAATCATCGTTACCTCAGCCAGACGACCTCCCTGGAATCGGCCCTCCATAGCTGCCAACGTCGCCGGCTGATACCGCCCCACCATTTTTGCTTGGGAGTCCCCAGTTGGAAACGCGACCAGCACAGATGCAATTAACCCAACCAGCGTGCCAGCGTTCAGGTAAAGCCGGGCCTGCTCGGAATGTAAGCCTCTCAATGTGTAAAACGCTCCCATCGCTGCAACCACGAACGAGCCAGTAACCAGCGCTGCACACTGATTATGTGCGAACTGAATCAACCCCCACGGATTAAGAACGTAGGCTTTGAGATCAAACAACGCGAGTGTCCCATTTGCCGCGACTGAGTACCCGGCGGGATGTTGCATAAAAGCGTTTGTAACCAGAATGAAAAAGGCGGAAATCCAGCTTCCGGTGGCGACACCCACCGCTGCCAGAAAGTGATTGCGCGGACCAAGTCGCTTCTCTCCCCAGATCAGCGCACCGATAAAGGCACTCTCTAGGAAGAAGGCGAACATTCCTTCCATTGCCAATGTCTGACCGATAATTGCACCGGAATATTTGGAGAAACCGGCCCAGTTGGTCCCGAACTGAAATTCCATTGGAATGCCGGTTACCACTCCGACGGCAAAATTGAGGCCAAAGATTCTGGCCCAGAAACGCGCGGCCCGATTGTACTT
>JBKPBY010000021.1:0-20511 GCA_046727075.1 bacterium
CGTTGTCGCCGACTACAGCCAGGACTTCGCCGGCGCGCAGTTCGAGATCAGCGCGATCCAAAGCCGTCACATGTCCATATCGTTTGGTGATGGCCCGAGCCTCGAGCACCACAGTGCCCTTCGGCGGTAGAGCTACTTTCTCCTGCGCATCCGGTTTCATCTTTGTCTTCGTCTGGCAATCTGGTCCAAAGCAACGGCGCTTATCACAAGGATGCCGGTCACCAGGTCCTGCCACAATGGATCGATACCGGTGAGAGTCAGACCATTGCGTAGCACCGTCACTATCAGCGTTCCAATCAGCGTTCCCCACAAACTGCCGCGCCCGCCAAACAGACTGGTTCCCCCGATGACCACAGCGGTGATGCTATCAAGGTTTGCATTCTGTAGCGCGTTTGGGTCTGCGTTCGGGATACGTCCTAAGGCCAGCCAGGCACCAATCGCGTAGAGCAACCCGGCGAATGTGTAGACGGAGAGAAGTCTTGATTGAACCGGAATACCAACCAGGCGCGCGGCTTCTCGATTATTGCCGATCGCGTAAACATGACGGCCCCAAGCGGTCTGAGTGAGCAGATACCAGACCAGCATGTAGAGCCCGAACATAATGATCATGCCGTAAGTGACCGACGTATCGCCAACCGCGAAAGCATTTCCTGGCCAGGAAAGCAGTTCATCGTTGACCGGAAACGCGCCGCCTTGCGCAACCAGACGGGTAATGGCGGTGATTATCCCGAGCAGACCGAGTGTTACAATGAACGGCGGAAGCCACAGCCGGCTCACCAGCAGACCAGCAGTGAGCCCGAAACCGGTGCACAACACAAGCATCAGGAGCAGTGAGAGCACCGAATTCTGTTCTTGGGCAACCAGTTTGCCGGCGACTATCGTACCCAGCACGGCGATGCCGCCGTTGGCCAGATCAATCCCGGCGGTCAGGATGATCATCGTTTGTCCGATTGCCAAGGTGCCGACGATGACACTCTGTTGAACTACCAGAGAGAGGTTGCCCGGAGCCAGGAAGGTGCGCGTACTCAACGAAAATACAGCGCAAAACGCTATCAGGACAATCAACGGCCCGATCGTCGGCGTGGTGAGAAGCCGAGCAAGCCCGCCACCTTTCGGCTCGGCGGGCGCGCTTACACTCATTGGCTCCGGTTCAGTAGCCCCTGGTGTCGCTTTCGTCCCCATCGCAGGGTGAATACACAAGCTTTAGGGTTCGTTTACCTGGGCAACAAATCGGCTAAACAAAAGGCCATTCAGGCCCCAGCAGTTTTCCAGACCCCATTTCGTATCTTTTGAAGATAATCCGGGAAACGGCTTATCGGTAATCAACATCGCTCCGGTATTGATAAATCCGCTCGGTTTCTTGCCGGTTTTCACATAATCGACGACGTAGTCGACTCCTTTTGCCGCCATTATTTTTGGGAACTGCATCACTGTTGCCGCGATCTTGCCAGCTTTGACATATTCGACGCCAAGTTTGCCACCGTCGATTGAAGTCAACACTATGTCCTTTGCTTTGCCCCGAGCTTTAATCGCAGCATACGCGCCCTCTGCCGCCGGTTCATTAATTGTGTAAACCACATTGATATCTGGGTGGGCTGAAAGCAGGTTTTCCATCCCCGTCTGTCCTTTGTCCTGCGCACCATTGGTGATCGCCTTACCAACGATCACCGGATCCCCTTCCTTTATGCCGAATCCTTTCAAAAATCCGTCATGCCGTTGGGTATCAACCGAACCGCCGGGAGTTCCATCAAGCATCGCCAGCTTCGGAGTCTTGTCCCCGAGCGCTTTCCGGGCGTATTGACCCTGCAGCACGCCAGCCTCGAAATTGTCAGTCGCCAGCGTCGCGTCAACCGCATCCGGCGGATCGGTCGCAGTATCTAACCCGATGACCAGAACGCCCTTATCGCGTGCTTTTTTAATGGCACCCAACATACCGGTCGAATTGTTCGGAGTGATAAGAATTCCTTTCACGCCAGCGCTAATCAGGTCCTCAACTGCCGCGACTTGTCCTTCATTGTCGCCATCAAACTTGCCGAATCGCGCGATTAATTTTGCACCGTGTTTTGTTGCCTGGGCATTGGCCGCCTGACGAAGCTTAACAAAATAAGGGTTAACTTCGGTCTTTGTAATAAGTCCAATCAGAATCTGATCACCGGCTGCGGCTTTCGCCGTTTGAGCCGAGTGAGCGAAGAACAAGGAGAATACCGCCAAAGAAGCGGTGCAAAGCGCCGTGGCGCGGGGGATGATCATGCGCATAAAAGAAGGGGGTAATTGTGGGGGTTTTACGATTGAACGAGCAATGTTTTGCACCCGTAAGCTGCGTTCTGTCAATACATAAATAAATCGGAATGATTTATTAGTTGACCCTCGATATCTGCTCCTTCTAGACTTCCTCCCGCGATACCCCCTGTGATCGCCTGAACCATTGCGACGGCTGCTCGCCTGATTTCTTTTTCGGAACGGAGCCAAAGACAATGTCGTACGTCCTATCCTCGCTGACATCACTCCCCGCGCGGGGAGTGGATGCGAGTCGTGGAACCAATCAGGCCGGTGTTAAACGGTATAACGAGCGCTTGGTGCTTTCCCTGGTCCGAAGTCACGGCAGCCTTTCGAAAACCGAAATCGCCCGTCGGACCGGGCTGTCGCTTCAGGCAAGTTCGGTCATCATGAAGCAGCTGGAAAACGATGGTCTGTTGATCCGCGAAGAGCCAGTCCGGGGTAAGGTCGGCCAACCTTCCGTTCCGATGTCGCTGAATCCGGAAGGCGCTTTCTCGATAGGACTCAAGTTTGGCCGTCGCAGCGCGGACCTTGTGCTGATGGATTTCACCGGAACAGCTCGGCGCTTAACCAGAGCAAACTATGCTTATCCTACACCGGACGAATTGGAACGGTTTGTGAGCTCAGGGATTAAAGAAATCACAAAGGACCTGAACAAAAAGCAGATCGGGAAGATTTGCGGCATTGGTATCGGAGCTCCATTTGAGATGTGGGGCTGGGAAACTGAGGTTGGTGCCCCCCATGAAGTACAAGAGACATGGCGAAAGTACGATATTAAGACCGAGGTTGAACGGCTCGTTCCCTGGCCTGTTTATTTTTGCAATGACGGCACAGCAGCTTGCGCCGCCGAGCTGGCGTTCGGTAAGCGCACCACCTATACGAACTTCTTATACGTTTTCTTCGCGACTTTTGTTGGAGGCGGCGTCGTCTTAAACGGCAGTCTTTATCCCGGACGCGCGGGCTACGCTGGAGCGTTCGGATCGGTTTTGGTGCCTGCGCCGGATAACCCCAACGGTACTTCTACAAAAAGCCTGATCCGTTGCGCTTCTATTTACATCCTTGAGAATATGTTGAAGACCGAAGGCAAGGATCCATCGATTCTATGGCGATCGCCCGATGATTGGAGTGAAGTGGGGCCTACTCTGGACCTATGGCTCAACCAGGCGACAACCAATCTTAGTATCGCGATCAGCTCGGCCATCTCCATTATCGATTTCGAGGCTATCGTGATCGACGGAGCCTTCCCGCAAGCGGTCCGTTCTGCCCTAGTCCTGCAGACACGAGAGAAATTCAGTCGTTTGGATCTGCAAGGGCTGGCTCCAGTCGATATTGTGGAAGGAGCCATCGGTAGCGGAGCGCAGGTGTTAGGAGCAGCGAGCCTACCGCTCCTGGCCGGTTTTTCGAGAGATCGCGATCTGCTGTTTCATATGGCGATCTAGCACGCCCCGGGTGGTCGACCTTCATTGGTTTCGCTATCTGCTGGATTGACGCTTATGTTCCCGCCGAGCCTTGTTGGATCTCTTGAAGAGGTCCAAGCACTCTCTGGACCTCGCTGAAAACCCTGTCTGGAAAACCGAGTGCTCGAGTAAGTTTATATTTGCGTTCGAGTGGGTTTCGGACGGCGCGGAGTTCGCGATATTGTTTGCGGGTAATCCATCCCTTTGCTAGCGACCAGAACGTTGAGGTGACTACCGGATAGTCGCTTCCATAAAGAATCCGTTCCGGATTTTCGCGGAGCTTTTCCAGTGTGGGAAGGTGTAGTGGTTGCGAAAGTGCAGCGATATCTCCGTACAAGTTCGGATAAGAGTGCCGCATCGCATCAAATTCATCGAAATAATCAGGATGCCACGGCAAGGCTCTGGCTCCACAATGGGCTGCGATCACTTTGACACCGCATTCTAACGGTAAGCGTAACATCTCTGGCGAACGTAGGTCCGGTCGATGGGTCGGCAATGAAAACTCGCCTCCGGTATGAGCCAGTAACGGGATACGGAGCTCGGCCAAGCGTCGCCAAAATGGTCGATATGCTTCCCGATTACAATCAACCGCCTGCACGCAAGGTAACAGCTTCAGGAGAATGGCTCCGGCCGCTACGCACCGCTCGAGCTCGCCCATCGCGTCTTTTCGAGCGGGATGAATCGAAACTCCTGCCAGAAACTCCGAATGCACTCGAGCGAGGTCCAACACCCGATCATTCGGCACATAAATCCCCGACAACCCAGGATGAGGCGTACCCGATTCATCGAATAGATCGTCGCACGCCAGGATCACCACCTTCTCAAGACTCGACTCCTGAACCCAGCAGACCAACCGATCGACGTACAAATCGTCCAGAGCCGGATCATCCGGCGCGATATTGATACCGACATCGCGGGCCATGATTTCAACGAACGGCCGTTGCCACCAGCGCATCGAGACACGGCAGCCGGAGCCGCCTAATCCATTTCCAAGGATGTGGACATGCAGATCTATGCTCTTAGTGTGTAGCATCTAACTCTAACTCGATCTCGCACTCGACCTCACGGCGTTGAAGGGGTCGCGCCGGTGTGCTGCTGAAGGGGCTCGGATGAGCCAAAGCAGACTGGAGTAGGGCCTGCCCAATCGAGTCCTAGTTCGAGATCCCAGCAAAAGAATTCTTAACCTTTGCGTCTTGGCGCCTTGGCGTGAGATCCTTCTTGCGCCTTGGCGAGAGGTCCTTTCGGTGCTTGGCATGGAGTCGCCGCGCCGAACGCGCCACGCTTCAGGCCTGATGAAAGAACCGCAGTTGCTCATGCAACGTTTCGACCTCTCTGGTGAGTCGCATGATCAACCTGATACCGTGGAAATTAATGCCACAGGCCGAACGGAGGTGCTCAATTCGGCGTAAGACACGAATCCCTTCATCGTCGAAGCACCAGCCACTCGAAGATGGATCGGCTACCGGCGAAACCAGACCATGCTTGCAATAGAGCGCCACATGTCTGCGTGAGATGCGCGCAAGCGCGGCGGCGGACTCAATCGTATACAATGTGCGCGCATCGGGCTCGAAAACTTGTAGCGCCATCGTTTCAACCGAGCTGTCAGACTTGTTCATCGTCTCCTCCAGATGAAATTAAGATCTCTAGGTTGTTCTTGGGTTAAATCCGGAAATTTCGCTGAGCTGCTTCCACAGCTCGCGCTCCTTATCAGTGATGTGGTCTGGGAGCCGAACATTAATTACTACATATAGAGCGCCATGCTGTCCCGCTTCGCCGGTCGGCAAACCGTGACGCCGTATACGCAGCTGTTGGCCGTTATCAGATCCCGCCGGAACGGTTACCGAAATTCGTCCGGCCAGCGTGGGCACAATTGCTTTCGTTCCCAGGACCGCCTCCCAGGGAGCAAGGTCCAGCGTATAGTATAGATCAGAACCTCGGACCTGAAAGTCCGGATGCGCGGCCAGTCGCACACGTAAGAAGAGGTCTCCCGAAGCGGCTCCACCAATTCCGGCGCCACCCATCCCGGCTACCCTGATTGCCTGGCCATCGCGAACACCGGCTGGAATTCGCACTCTCAATGTCTGGGTTGTGCTTTCTCCGGTGCGCGGATCTGTTCTCTGTAGCGAAAGAACCCGCACTCCGCCTTTTAACGCTTCCTCCAGCGTTACCAGAATATCGCTTTCGATATCTTGTCCGCGAATCGCAACACCTCTGTCGGCGCCCGCCTCGGTCCCAGGTCCCTCAAATCCACTGAAACGTCCGGATCGCCCGAAAAATTGCTCAAAAAAATCGCTGAATCCGGTCCCGTCGAAATGGAACTCATAACGTTCGCCATCTCCGGAACCGCGCCACGCTCTTCCCGTTGCCCCTTCGGGTGGCGGCTGGAACCTCTGATTCCAATTCGCACCCAGCTCATCGTATTTCTTGCGGTTCTCCGGGTTACCGAGAACCTCGTACGCTTCGTTGATCTCTTTGAATTTTTCTTCTGCGGTTGTCTTATCCTTGGCGACGTCGGGATGGTATTTCCGCGCAAGAGATCGGAACGCTTTCTTGATCTCCTGGTCGGTCGCAGTGCGCGGGACTCCGAGAATTGCGTAGTAATCTTTGAATTCAACCGGCATGAGGTGGAGCAATCGCTACGGTGATGGGTTCTTTTCGGAAATGTCGGATAGCCAGCGCAAGCGCGGTAAACTCAAATAGCGCCGCAAGAAAGAATGTGGTCCCGACCCGAAAATCGGTCGGCGGAAAGTGCGATACCGATGCAAGAATCGGTGTTGCAAAGAGTGGCGCTATGACTCCCATGATGCTGTTAATCGAGTTCAACGACCCGATCGCCAATCCTTGCTTCGCCGGATCGACGGCTTTGGAGACTAAGCCCTGTAGCGCCGGCGCGACTACGAAGCCGAGCATGTTCGCACAAATAACGGCATACATCATCCATCCCTGCGTCGAGAGGCCGTAAAGAATATATGCCAGAAACGACGAGGTAAGACCGCCTAAGAGCGTGCGAACGTCACCGAAGTTCTTAAGCATCGTTCGAAGCAAGATCGTCTGACCTAACGCAGACGCGATGCCGACGATAAAAAGCGAGATGCCGTTTTCAGTCGGTCCCCAGCGAAAACGAAAGGTTGTGTAGAGCACCCAAGTTGTTCGCAAAATAAATTCTGGAAGCGCTACTAAAGTAAAGACTGCAACCAGGTTGCCGATACCGTGGATTTGCGCCAGGCCGATCAACGCAGAAAACGGATTCGCTTTTGCAAAAGAAAACCGCGAACGGTTTTGATTCGATTCCGGCAAAACGAAAAATCCGTACAACCAGTTCAGCAGTGAAAGGCATGCGGCGGCAAAATAGGGAACACGAAGATCGTGTTGCGCCAGGAGCCCGCCGAACATCGGGCCGCATATAAACCCCATGCCGAACACGGCCCCCATTATCCCGAAGGTCTTGGCGCGATCCTCCGGAGCGGTGATATCGGCAAGATAAGCACCGGCGACCGAATAGCTCGCGCCGCACGCGCCTCCGATCAATCGGGCAATTAAGAGGAGCCAGAGCCAGGGCGAAAGCGCGGTCAGCAGAAAGTTCAATCCCAGCCCAAAGATCGCCACCAACAATAGAGGGCGTCTCCCAAACTGATCGCTAAGCGCACCGAGCAACGGTGCCGAGCAGAACAGCATCAGCCCATATGCTGCCATCAACGCGCCATACCAATATGCCTGTTGATCCGGGCTGGTAGTCATTGTGCCAACCAACGCAGGTAACACGGGGATAACGATACCGATCCCCAGGATGTCCAAAAACACCGTGATGAGAATGAATGGAACAGCCGCTTTGCGTTGATTGAGCACTAACTCTTAGTCCCACGATTTTGCGCGTTGCGCAAAATTGAAGCGATAAAAGTGAGGCGGCTGCCTTCTTGAGACATTCTCAAGGATTTCGTTCTTCGCGATGATCTTACCGTTGTCCGGCCCCAGCGCGATGCTCACGCTGTGACTCTGTCCATCCGAGTGCCGTCCGAGCTCACGCGTTTGCGGCTCCCATCCGGGTCTCGTCTACAAATTTCTCTGTGGAATTGTCAATCTGGCGTCCCGAACGACCGCGCGCAGCATGAATGTACATCGACTGCCGATCGACCCGATCCGAAGGAGCCGGTGGCAACGAGATTTCGTATTTAACCGGTTGCTGATGGTCCGCGATCTGCAGGTCCGGATTGTAGACACTATTAAACTTCCAGAGCATCTTGACAAAGTTGGTTTGGCCTCGGATCAATCGGGCAGCCGCTAAGCCAGCGGCTTCCCGCAGCGCCGCGAGCCCAAGATGCTTCATGCTCAATACCCGCTGCGTCTCAACCAATTCACGATAAAACTCAGGCAAAGGTAACTTGGTTGGTAAAACTGCGTGCTGGATATCGAACAACCGGTAATCACGCGTACTGATTTTACGAGACTCCGTCCGCCAGCTTTCCGTGCCTGGATAAGGAGTGTTGACGCTGATGTTAACAATCTCCGGAATCTCCTTGCACCACTCCCGGATAACTCGGAACCGTTCCTTGTCCCACGAAGGGTCGGCAATGATGTTAATTGCCACTGAGATTTCGAGAGATCGTGCGAACTCAAGGGCTTCGAAATTCTGGGACAGGCTGACTCGTTTTCGAAATTGTTTTAACCCTTCTTCATCGATCGCTTCAATCCCTAGAAACATGTACTCGAGGCCGATCTTGCGCCAAAACTGGAAAACCTCTTTGTTCCGCAGCAGAATGTCACCTCGAGTTTCCAGATAATACTGTTTCCTAATTCCCTTGCGAGCAATCAACTCACCGATCTGCATTCCGTGATCGGCTTGGATGAAGGCAACATCATCGAGGAGAAAAATGCCGGGCTCCTTGATAGTAGCGAGTTCTTCCACCACTCGGGCGGGCGACTTTGTGCGGTAACTCCGACCGTAAAACGTCCATGCGCTGCAAAAGACGCAATCCCAAGGGCACCCGCGACTGAACTCGATCGATGCACAGGGGTCGAGCACCCCGATGAAATAGCGTCGCCGATGGCGCAACAAATCTCGATCGGGGATAAGGTCGTCGAGACTTTTTACGAATCCAGGCCGTGGACCTTCGCCTTCCAGCGTAACCACGCCAGGTACTTTGGCTAAGGCGGAGCGATCATTCTGAAAAGCCTCAAGAACTGCCGGCATACCCGGTTCACCTTCGCCTCTTAAAACGCAGTTCAGTGCGCCGTCACTGTGTTCTAGCAGTTCCCTGGCCGTAAAAGAAGCGCTGTGGCCACCCACCATGATGAGACTGTCTGGCAGCTTTTTCCGGGTGGCCTTTGCCAAATCGATTATCTCTGGGACATTTGCCAGATAATTGCATGAGAAGGCGACCGCGTCGGGGCGCCAATTATCGATGAGACGGAAATAATCCCGGTGACTCTCTACTTGCAAATCGATAACCCGGACGTCATAACCTGCTCTGCGGCATGCTGAGGCGACCAGCTCTAAACCAAGCGGTTCGAGCCGGAGATAAATCTTAGAGTACATTAAACAACTCGGATGAACGGCGAGCAGTTTCATATTTCCTAGAACAGTTGTGACAAGAAGACCGGTGCTTTATGTCTGGTGACCAACCTCACTTTCCCATTACCTCTCCTTCAACCCGATTCGATCGGCCGCGAAACAGGGCAACGCGTTTTCCGCTCTGGTCAGTAACAACAACGTCATAGATACCAGTCCGGCCTTGAAGCGATTCTTCCATTGCTTCGGCGCACAGCTCGTCGCCCACCCGTGCAGAAGCGAGGAAATCAATACTGCACGCCGCCGCAAGTGTCTTCTGATTCCGGCTGTTACAAGCAAAAGCGAACGCGCTGTCGGCCAAACTGAAAACGACTCCTCCATGACAAATGCCATGCCCATTGGTCATAGACGACCGGACTCGCATCTTTAATTTCGAATATCCGGGACCGACCTCGACGATTTGGATGCCGAGGCTCTGCGACGCATAATCTCTCGTGAACATCCAATTTGTAACAGCTTCCGCGAGAATGGTTTCATTCTCCCGATGTGGCACGTTCAGCGGCGGGTTCATGGGATTCCTTTCTCCAAAGCATGCGCCGAATCAACGGAGATATCCGATACCGATCTTCTCCATAATGGAAGGATAAATTCGCAAGAACTTCATGCACTATCTTGAATCCGATACGGTCAGCCCAGGCAAACGGGCCAAGCGGATAGTTGACTCCTTTCTCCATGGCTAAATCGAGCGCTTCCCGCGTGCAGACGCCTTGGTTTACTGCGTCTGCGGCTTCATTAATAATGCATGCAACGGTGCGCATAACGATCATTCCGGCAACATCATCGACTCGGGAGACAGCAAGTCCTGCGGCTTGAAAAAGACCAACCACCTCCCGGTACGCCGCCTCAGAACATTGGTCCGCCTTCGCAACCGCGATTCGCTTCGCGTGTTCGTAGTCTAGCGCCAAGTCAACGAGAACAGTATTGTCCAGCCCCGTCTCTTGCGCGCGCTCTGTCGCAGTCCGGCCGTCTGTGAGCCAGACGGCTGCATTGTCGGTCTCCATCAGAAGACCGACGTGAGAAGACCTCCACAGTTTGAAGCTGCCGGTCCGCCCAGCCATCGAACGCGTGACGAGCGGCTGAACCACGGCATCACATTCTACCGGCACAATACGTGTGGGGCCTTCCGCAGGTGGCTCGGTGTGTGGCAAAGGTTGATCGGCGTTTTCGCGATACTCATAAAAACCGCGCCCAGTTTTTCGGCCAAGAAAACCGGCACGCACCATTTCCTCCTGGATTAATGAAGGGGTGTACCTTGGGTCATACGAGAAGGCACGAAAAACGGATTGTGTCACCGTCAGATTTACATCGTGCCCGATCAGATCCATGAGCTCACACGGCCCCATCCGGAATCGTCCCGTCTCACGCATGACCGCGTCGATGGTTGCTGGATCAGCTGCTCGTTCGTGCAGTAAGCGAAGTGCTTCTCCATAGAATGGTCTCGCTACCCGATTAACGATAAACCCGGGCCTGGACTGGACGCGGACCGGCGTTTTTCCCCAAGCTTTCGCAATAGCGCAAATGCTCTCCGCTACGGCGGGATCAGTTGCAAGACCGGACACGACTTCCACGAGATCCATTCGCTGTGCCGGATTGAAGAAATGCATGCCAACGACTCGGTGAGGCTTTGTGGCACCCGCAGCTATTGTGGTAATAGAGAGAGACGACGTATTCGTAGCCAGAATCGTCTGATGGCTAACGATCTTTTCGAGAGCAGCGAAAAGTTGTTGTTTGCTTTCGAGGTCTTCGCTGATTGCTTCGATGACCAGTGCAACATCTGAGAAAAGACTGATCTCCTTAACGATACGAAGAGCGTCAATTGCGCGGTTGGCACGATCGGAAGTCAGTCGCTTTTTCTCGACGTGCCTTTGAAGATTTTCTCTGACGGTTCTCGCTGCCTTTTCTGCGGCGATCGCGTTTGAGTCAAAAAGATAGACCGAATAGCCGGCGAGCAAGGCAACCTCAGCGATCCCAGTTCCCATCGTTCCGCCGCCTACAATGCCAACTGTTATTTCGTTCATTGTACCTGTAGGGCGGCAGGCCCTGCCGCCGGCAGCTATCGTTGTGCACGCTGGGTCTCGGAGGCGGGCCCGCCGCCCTACGGCATCCCGTCATTCGCCAGTAAATTTCGCCGGACGCTTTTCGAGAAACGCGGATACACCCTCCTGGAAATCTTTGCTTCTGCCCAACTCGCGATTGAAGTCGCGCTCGATATCGAGCTGGGCGTCAAGCCCGTTCTGTGCCGACATCCGAATCGCGCGTTTTGCGTAAGCTAAACCTTTGGTCGGCGCTGCGGCAAGGTGTTGGACCAATGCCTCTACAGTTGGATGAAATTCCGTGTCTTCCACGCAACGCCAGATTAAACCCCAATTGGCAGCTTGTTCGGCGGAAAGCTTTTCGCCCAGCAAAACAAGGCCGAGGGCTCGGGCGGTCCCAATCAGGCGCGGCAGCGAATAGGTGCCGCCGGTGTCTGGAACCAATCCCAACTTGACAAACGATTGGATGAAGCTGGCAGACTTTGTTGCGATCACCAAGTCGCACGCCAGGGCTAGATTGGCCCCGGCGCCCGCAGCGACACCGTTTACGGCTGCTACCACCGGTAACGGCAACGAGGCCAGCGTCCGGACCAAAGGCGAGTAATATTTTCCGATTGATAAGCCTAAATCGGGCGGACCAGATGCCGGAACCGCGGCGCGATCGGCCAGATCTTGTCCCGCACAAAAACCGCGGCCGGCGCCAGTTAAGACCAGGACGCGCGTGTTTGGATTTACCTCGACCTGTTTCAAGGCCTCCTGAAGCTCTTCATGCATCTGAACGTTGAAGCTGTTCAGTTTCTCCGGCCGGTTCAATGTCAGCCGCGCAACGCCATCGCGAATTTCGAAGAGGATCGTCTGGAAGTTCATCGGTTCTTGAAATTCGGTTTTCGCTTTTCTACGAAGGCTTTCATTCCTTCTTTTTGATCTTCCGTCGCAAAGGTGGAATGGAAAAGGCGTCGCTCAAAACGTATACCATCGGAGAGCGAGGCTTCGTCTACCCGGTTCACGGCTTCCTTGATCATCACGACAGCCGGACGCGACATTCCGGCAATTTTCGTTGCTGTTTTGATCGCTTCATCCCGGAGGTCGTTTAGTGGAACCACGCGGCTAACAAGTCCGGATCGTTCGGCTTCGGTTGCGTCCATAAAGCGGCCGGTCAGGCACATTTCCATCGCTTTTGCTCTGCCTATCAGGCGAGTCAGCCGTTGCGTCCCGCCAGCCCCGGGCATTGTGCCTATGCTAATCTCTGGCTGTCCAAATTTTGCGTTGTCTGCCGCCAGAATGAAATCGCATGCCATGGCTAACTCACAACCGCCTCCTAGGGCGTAACCAGCTACAGCAGCAATAACCGGTTTGCGCTGGACAGCCAGCTGGCCCCAAGCCCCTTCCGGTCCATCCGGGAAATCAGCCTGAAAACAATCGACAAAACCTTTGTCTTGCATCTCACGAATATCGGCGCCAGCAGCAAAAGCCTTTTCACTGCCTGTGATCACGATCGCACCGATTGACTCATCTGCTTCGAATGATTGAAGCGCCTTTCGAACTTCGGCCAGTAGCGGTGTTGATAAAGCGTTGAGCGCTTCCGGCCGGTTCAGCGTGATAATACCAACGTTGCCGGCCGTTTCGGCGAGGATGTATTTGTAGTTCATGGGAGGAAAAGTCAGGCGTGGCGCCGGTTCTGCACAACGCGGAAACGGTTACTCACAAAAGCGCTGTCAGTCAGCGCCGCATTTGCAGCCGGATTGGCGCCAGTGCCGTGAAAATCACTAAATGCGGCCGACTGGTTGACGTAAACTCCTCCGGTAAGATTGCAGGAAACTGACACACCCGCGTCTGCTCCGGCGTCAATCGTTTCACGCAATACTTCGTCGTTGGTAGAATAAACCGAGAGTGTCAACGCTCCTTGCTCTTTGGCTCCCTCTCTCGACAGTCTGATGCTCTCAGCCGTGTCCTCTGTCTCAATAACAAAAGCTATCGGGCCAAAGAGCTCCTGCATAAACTTGTCCTTGTTTGCGGAAGTAGTCCGGAGAAGTAGCGGCGTGCGGATTGTAGCTTTCGGAAATTGGGGGTGCTGCAAAGGCCGGCTTTCAACTATTGTCTGACCTAGCTTGGGCGCTTCGTTAAGCCGTCGGAGTGTTGCTTCATTTTGCACCGCCCCTAGAATTTCAACTGCACGGGTTGCGTCGCCGAGCAGCTTGGCTAGCCCGTCTGCCAGCGCGGCAGCAACCTGATCGAATGAGAGATGTCCCTCCGACGTTTCGATGCCATTTTGAGGAACATAAACATTCTGCGGCGCTGTACACATCTGCCCCGAATAAAGCGCCAAAGAAAACGCGATGTTTTTGACCATGCCTTTGAGATCAGATGTCGAATCGAGAATGATTTGATTCACCCCGGCTTTCTCCGCATAGACATGCGCCTGTTTCGCGTTCTCTTGTAACCAGTTTCCGTTTTTGGAACTGCCGGTGAAATCGATTAGTAAAATCTCCGGGCGCAAAGCCAATTGCTGAGCTGTTTGGTCGCCAGTCTCATGCGCGACAAGCGTAACGATGTTAGGATCAAACCCAGCCTCAGCCAAAACCTCGCGCGCGATCTCGACTGTAATGGCTAGTGGTAAAATTGCGCCGGGATGCGGTTTAACGATCACCGCGTTTCCAGTCGCGAGATCAGCAAACAATCCTGGATAGCTGTTCCAGGTCGGAAAAGTGGAACATCCGATTACCAAACCGATTCCGCGCGGCACGATTCGGTACTGTTTTTCCATTTTCAGGGGATCGTGTTTTCCCTGAGGTTTTTCCCAGTAAGCTTTCTGCGGGATCCGGCTCATTTCCGACCACGCGTATGCGACTGCTTCAAGGCCGCGATCTTGGGCGTGAGGACCGCCGGCCTGGAACGCCATCATAAAGGCTTGCCCGGTGGTGTGCATGACCGAGTATGCAATTTCGAAGCTTCGCCGATTCAGTCTCTGCAAAATTTCGAGAGATATTCCCGTCCAGGTCTCCGGTCCCGCGTTTCGCCAATCCTTGGCAGCGGTCTGAATCGCATCGATGAGAACATTCAGATCCGCTCGGGGATATGTAATGCCCAAGTCAAACCCGTATGGTGATTTTTCCGCACCAGTTTGTCCGGTGGCTCCGGGTTGCGTAAGAGAGAAAGGCTTGTTCAAACGCGCATCGAACGCAGCTTTTCCGTCGGCATTCGCAGTCTCGCCATACACTTTCGGGCTTGGCATTTCCGAGAACGGGCTCCAATAGCCGCGAGTTGCAATCGCTTGAAGCGCCTGATCGAGTGTCGCTTTGTGCTGGGAGAAAAATACGTTGGACATAGGAGGGGTCCGGTTTGCAGTTTTCGCTGTTCGGTTCAGGTCTCGCGATCGAAATCGACGAAGATCCGGTCAGTCACCGGATAACTCTGACACGTCAAAATAAAGCCGCGATCAATTTCGTAATCTTCTAAAGCAAAATTCGCGTCCATCTCGACTTCGCCCTCGCGGAGGTGGGCTCGACAGGTCGAGCAGACGCCACCACGGCAGCTGTATCGCATCTCAAGACCATGACGGAGCCCGGCTTCAAGGATCGTTTCGCTGGCTTTCTTCATGCTGAAGGCATGTTCGATGCCGTCCATGATCAATGTGACATGGCAATCTGCGTCTTCGGTTGAAGCTGCGGGCCTCGACGTCGATGTCGCGTTACCAAATAGCTCCATCTTGATCTGCGAATCCGATAGCCCGCGAGTTTTTAGCGCGTCTGAAACCCGCAGCATCATTTCGCAGGGTCCGCAGATAAACGCGGTGTCGAACTTGGCGTGTGGCGCCCACCGGTCTAACAGCTGAGCGCATTTCTCTCGCGTAATCCGACCATTCAAGAGATCGATCTCTTGTTTTTCTCTGCTCAGGATGTGGACCAGGCAAAACCGGTCCAGGTAACGATCTTTGAGGTCAGCAAGCTCTTCCCGGAACATGACCGAACCGGAAGCCCGGTTTCCGTAGAACAACGTGAACTGGCTTTTCGGTTCGGTAAGCAGCGTCGTTTTAATGATCGAAAACAACGGCGTGATCCCGCTACCGGCGCCAATCGCCAGATATTGTTTTTCGTTGTCCGGACACAACGGAACATTGAATCTTCCTGCCGGTGGCATGACTTCGATCCGGGATCCACGTTTCAAGTGCTGGTGCGCCCAATTCGAGAAGACGCCGCCTAGCGCTTTTTTGATGCCTATCCGCGGTCGAAGGTCCTGGACTGCTGCGCAGATCGAGTACGATCTCCGGAGCTCCTTGCCATCGATCGTGGCGCGCAGAGTGAGATATTGTCCCTGAACAAAGCGAAAAGTCTGTCTAAGATCGGCGGGTATGTCGAATGTGACGACCAGCGAGTCACGCGTGTCGTGGTGGACGTCGAGCACAGTCAGCTCGTAGAACCGGACTTTTGTCTGGGGAGCTTCGACGGCTTTCATGGATAGGACTTATGCGACTTATGGGACCTATGTCGTTAGTGGCACTTGAAGTGGTCGAATGGTTCTCGGCAGCTGTCACAGACGTAGATCGCTTTGCAGGGGGTTGAACCGAATTGGCTGACCAGGTGCGTCGAATCGGAGCCGCAATGAGGACACGTGATCGGGCCCGAAGATTTTGGTCGCGGTGGAGCAATTCCGTATTCTCGCAGACGTTCGCGTCCTTTTTGAGAAAGCCAGTCTGTTGTCCAGGCAGGGGATAGCTGTGTCTCAATCCGGACCTTAGTGATTCCTTTTTTTTGCAGAGTCGCCCTGATCTCGTCGGTGATCACCGCCATCGCAGGGCATCCGGAGTAGGTCGGCGTGATGGTCACGACCAGTTCAGTGTCTTCCCAGCGCACATTGCGAACAATGCCAAGGTCGCAAATGGAGAGAACTGGGATTTCCGGATCCATGATCCCTTCTAACCAGTTCCAGACAGAGCGTTCCGCGTTCGGCGTTCGGCGTTTGGCGTTCGGCGTCGTCACCATTGGGCTCCTGGGTAGGCTCTTTGCAAGAATTGCATCTCGGCCAGGATATAGCCTAGGCGTTCGCTGTGAATTCCGCGTTTGCCGCCGCGCTGCATCCAGCAGTCGGCTGGAATGTTGAGTGTCGCTTCGCTGAGCGTCCTCGATACTTGGTTCAGCCATGGGTCACGAAGCGCGCGCAGATCGCAGCCGATTCCTTGTTCGACCATCTCGGTATCGACTGCGTCCATCTCAAACATTTCACCTGTGAACGGCCAAAACGCGTTGATTGCTCGTTCCATCCGGGTGTGGCTCTCTTCCGTGCCATCGCCCAGGCGTACCACCCAGCCGGCGCTACGATCCAGGTGGTAACGAACTTCTTTCAACGATTTCTCGCTGATTTCGCGAATGCTTCGGTTGGCCGACGATTGTAACGCTTCCAGAAGAAGAAAATGCCAGGCATCAAAATAGAACTGGCGCACGATCGTGTGCGCGTAGTCACCGTTCTCCAGCTCTACCAGGAGGATATTTCGGAATTCGTGCGCATCGCGCAGGAACGCCAATTGATCGGCATCTCGCCCACTATCTTCGAGTTTTCCAGCGTACTCGAGCCAGAGCTGGGCTTGGCCCAGGAGATCGAGAGCTACATTCGTTTGCGCGAGGTCCTCTTCAAGAATAGGTCCGTGGCCGCACCACTCAGCCAACCGCTGGCTTAAGATCAGATCGTTATCGCCAAGCCGCAGCACATAGTCAAAAAGCCGTGCAGAATCCGTACTCACAGTCAATTGCGGGCGTTGCAAGCAACGCCCCTCCAAGATCAAAGATGTTTCACCTCCTCTGGCACCGGATAGAAGGTCGGATGCCGATAGATTTTTCCTTTAGGCGATTCAAAAAGAGCTTCCTTTTGGTCTGGTTCACTGGCCGTGATTTCGGTGGAACGAACAACCCAGATACTGGTCCCTTCGTTGCGCCTAGTATAAACGTCGCGCGCATTCCGGATCGCCATCTCAGCATCAGGCGCATGCAAACTGCCTACATGCTTATGAGCCAGTCCATGCTGGCTCCGAATAAATACCTCCCAAAGCGGCCAGTCACTCATAACTAATTAACGCCGCGAATTGATTTTCCGATGTCGGCGTTCTCGGCGTTTCTCTTCTTCTCATCGTAGGCTAGCGCGGCATCCCTTACCCAAACGCCTTCTTCGTGCGCTTTGATCCGAGCCTGAAGACGTTCGCGGTTACAGGGACCGTTTCCTTTGATCACGTCGTAAAATTCTGCCCAATCGATCTGGCCAAAATCATAGCTTCCGCGGTCCGGGTTCCATTTGAGGTCGGGATCGGGAATTTTCAGTCCGAGATAGTCTGCCTGAGGTGCGGTCTGATCCACAAACCGTTGGCGTAACTCGTCGTTGGTGAACAGCTTGATCCGCCACTGCTTCGATTGAGCTGTGTGCGGCGATTCGGTATCAGGCGGACCAAACATCATCAGGGCCGGCCACCACCATCGATTCAGTGCATCCTGCGCCATCGTTTTTTGCTGCGGCGTTCCTTTCACCAGCCGGCACAGGATTTCGAACCCTTGACGTTGATGGAAACTCTCTTCTTTGCAAATCCGCACCATCGCCCGCGCGTAAGGTCCATATGAGCTCCGGCAGATCGGGATCTGGTTGATGATGGCCGCTCCGTCGACAAGCCATCCAATGGCGCCTATGTCCGCCCAAGTCAGTGTCGGGTAATTAAAAATGCTCGAGTATTTCGCTTTGCCGCAAAGCAGGTCTGCAATCATTTGCTCTCGCGAAATCCCGAGTGTTTCCGCTGCGCAATAAAGGTAAAGTCCGTGACCTGCTTCGTCTTGAACCTTCGACAAAAGGATCATCTTGCGCTTTAGCGTTGGCGCGCGAGTAATCCAGTTAGCTTCTGGAAGCTGGCCGACGATTTCGGAATGAGCGTGCTGTGATATCTGACGGATCAGCGTTTTCCGGTATTTCTCCGGCATCCAATCCTTGGGCTCGATCCTTGTACCTGCGTCGACTTTCTCCTGAAAAGCGCGTTCGACTGGCTCCAGTTCATCCAGTGAACGAACCTTGTTCACACCGGTATCGACCATTTGCGCGTACATATGCATGCAACGCCGCCAACACCGACAGCGTCGACATCGCCGACAATCGAGCCTGCGTCAGTGCGGAGGGACGTTCAATGGTACAATCTGATACAGTTTATAGGGCGTCAATTGAATTTCTGTATCATTTTCTTAAAACTTCAGGCTAGAACAGTACCGAAGTCAGAGCGACACTTTTGCTACTTATGGCGAAAGAGCGCTCTCTGCTGATCTTGGTTGCTGGCCCTTACCGGTCCAATACCGGAGATGATCCGGAGAAGATTGCGAACAATCTTCGAGTCATGAACGAAGTGTCGGTTGAACTCTTTCGAGCCGGCCACCTGCCGATTACCGGTGAAGCAATCGCTTTGCCATTGATCGAAACCGCCGGCTCTAAACAGATCGGCGACGACATATTTGATGAGTTTTTTCACCCAATTGGTCACCGGCTGGTCGAGCACGTCGACGCGGTACTTCGCATCGGAGGACCATCGAAAGGAGCCGATGAGATGGTAGCCGCCGCCAACGCAGTCGGTAAGACGGTGTTCTTTTCGGTGAAAGAAGTTTTGAGTGCGGAGAGTTGAACGGGAGGGTCGTAGGTGGAGTAGCGAGCATTGACGTCGAGCTGGGAGCTCAACCCACGGTCAATCCGGAGGATTGGGCGGCCCAAGCTTGACCGTGGGTGGACCTTCCAGGTCGACGAATCTAGGCGCTCCGTACCCATCGCGCCGGCCTACTTTCCGTGCCTCTTCCGCAAATGCCCAAAATTCTCATCCCAGTGTTTCGGAAGGCGGCAAATCTTAAGGTCGGGAAGCGTCACGACAGCCAGCATTTGGCGGCAAACAATCAAAAGCTCCCCGTCGCTGGGGCGAGTGATCGTAAACGCGCACCAGAACCGGCTGCGCTCAAAGCTCTCCAACTCCCCGCGCACAATCAACGTATCCCACAATCGCGCGGGACGGCGGTAATCGATCTCGGTTCGAACCACTATTGGGCATTCCCCGGGATTAACCATAGTGCTCAGTGGCCAGCCGAGGTGTTCTGCCAACAGCGAACGGTTCGTCTCGATAAAGCGAAGATAGGCAATATTATGGACGACGCCTCCAGCGTCGGTGTCGAAAAACATCACACGTACTTCGGTTTCGAGGCTCGGAGAGGGCATTTGGCGTTTTGGTGTTCTCGACACCAAGACAAAAGGTTTGTCTAGCCGAGTCAACTAGGTTTTCGTAGGGAATAGCGTGAAGATCGGTTGTGTCATTCCTTCCTATAATCATGCGAAGTACGTCGCAGAAGCCATTCAATCTATCCTAGACCAGACAACGCCTCCGGACAGGATTGTCGTGATCGACGACGGATCAACGGATGGGTCAATTGATCTTCTGCGGTCAATTAAGAATGAGAAAGTCGAGGTATTCGAGCAGGCGAACGCGGGAGCCCACGCTGCCCTGAACCGAGGGCTACAGCTATGTAAAGATTGCGATTTTATCAGCATCTTGAATTCGGATGACCGGTATCATCCGGAGCGATTTAGACATTGTGTCAGTTACCTGGAAAAACATCCGGCCGCTAAACTGGTCTGCACGCGGCTTCGTTTGATAGATGAGAACGGAAAGCCAGTTGGCCAGCTCGATGGCCGGCAACGAAGGATCAATCGGATCTGGGCGAACTTGAGCACAACACAAGATCCAATCGGATCATTTGGGCTCGGTAATTTTACTAAAACGACCAGCAATTTCTTTTTCAAGACAGGCACGATTACCGAGTTTCAACCGTACCGTTACGTTCACGATTATTTTGCAGCGCTGCTCATCGGCTTCCAGGGTGGGCTCGGTGTGATCCACGAGGATCTAATCGATTATCGGGTGCACGCGACCAATACAATCAAAGCTGAAGGCAAAGGACCGGTTGTAGAGGAAGTGGTGCTGATGCATCTCGATCTGCTTGCCACGCTACGCCCTGATCTGGAAACCAGTCCCGTGCTTCGGAAACAGTTGCTGGCCTATCTGAAAATTGCGTTCCAGAACTATACAGATATGCGCTCCGAGTTATTTGTGTTGGGCATAGCACGAGCGCTAGCAGCCAACAGCAAAACGGCCCAGCCATATAGATGTTTCCCGGAAGTGAAC
>JBKPBY010000022.1:0-4449 GCA_046727075.1 bacterium
AGCAGACTCCCAAAGCTCCCTCTTTCGTCGCCGCTGATTGTTCCGCTGGCTAACAGATCGCCGGTGCGAAGATTGCAGCCATTTATCGTATGATGTGCAATCTGCTGGTTCATATCCCAGTAGAGGTTCCTAAAGTTCGTCCGGCAGATGGTTGCAGGCGACTGCATCGACTCCGTCTGAAGGCTAACCTCCAGGTTTATGTCGTAACTCCTGACCTGATCGTGCCTCAAATATGGTAGCGGTTGCGGTTGCTGTATTGGCCCTTTGATTCGAAACGGTTCCAATGCATCCATCGTAACCACCCAAGGACTCACGCTCGTTCCGATATTCTTTGCCAGAAACGGTCCCAGGGGCACATACTCCCAGCGTTGCACGTCGCGAACGCTCCAGTCATTCACTAGTACGAGCCCAAACAAGTGTTCGTGCGCCGTACCAACAGGAATCGGCTCACCAAGCCTGTTCCCGGTTCCAATAAACGCGCCAACTTCAAGCTCAAAATCCATTTCGCGACTCGGCTCGAATCGCGGCTGCGATTCATCAGCACGTTTGACTTGTCCGTAAGGCCGCCGGATTGACGCACCGCTCAGGACCAAGCTGCTCGAACGACCATGATATGCCACCGGCAGATGAAGCCAATTCGGTAACAACGCGTTCTCTTTGCCTCGAAACATTGCTCCGACATTCGATGCGTGCTGTTTCGAAGAATAAAAATCGGTGTAATCTCCGACCTGAACCGGAAAGTGAAGCATGACCTGCTGAATCGGGATCAGTACCTGTTCGCGAAGCGAACGATCATCGCGCACCCGAGGATTTCGTTCGTCTAACAGTTCCTGAATCGACGCCCGTAACTGACTCCATCCCGCGGCCCCTTTCTCCATCAAAGGATTCAAACTCGATTCCCCAAAGACACCCAACGGCGGCACAAGGCCCCGCTCTTCCAGCAGCTTCAAATCAAGCACGTAATCGCCAATCGCGACTCCGACCCGCGCCGAGCGCCCGGCCGAAGAGAAAATCCCATACGGCAAATTCTGAATCGAAAACGGATGATCGACAGTTATCTCTAAAAAACTCTGAAGCATAAATGGAGAGCGAACCTCGCTGGGTAGTTTCTACGTTCAATAGCGGCTCAGCAAGCTTCGCCCTACCGATCGCCCACAGCCTAAATTCGTCGACAATGCTGTCCTTCGTTCTCGGCGATCACGGCGTTGTCGGCGGCCCGTCCGCCGTAGCCTCGGCGGAGGCGGATGCCGGCGCTTCTATACACACCAACCCAGCCACTCCAAATCTTCTTTCGGCTCATCGACACTGCAGCTGCCAAAGCTCACCACCCGCTCGCGCCATTTCGGAATCGCTTCGATCGGTAACGCCAAGTCTCTCCAATCCGCCGTTAGTTCCGTGAACGAAAAATTCGACGGCTCCTCTTCCTCCAGGATCGACTCAACTCTTTCCGGCGCCAGACCGTGATGATGCGCCAAAAGGCCGGCCATCAAAATATTGATAAACCCGTGCATCCGCGTTCCAACGCTCTTATTCCAATGCCGGATTGGATGATGCAGGCCCGCTGTGAATTTAATTGGAACTCCGTGGTCGCGCGCTATGACGAGCGCTCGAGCCACTGCCGATGGCGCAGGATACAGGTCGGCAGTCGTACCGCCAGTTCGTATTTTCAGCCCCCAATTGTGAACACTGAATCCTGCAACAGCTTCAGCCGCTCCTTCGAAGCGCCCCAGAAAATCAGGTCCGGTAGCGACCTCAAAAAAGGCCGCGTATCCAACCAGTTCACCTGTCGCAGAACGAAGCAACTTCTCAAGCTCCCCTGTGTTCGAAACAGCTGGCAGCAGAATCTCCAGCACATCGGCGACCGCTGCCGGACATTTCCCCAGAAAAAAATTCAGTGTCGCAAGATTCGCTCGCAGAGACGCCAGCCAATCGCCCGTCTCATGCCGTGGAATCATCGCAAACCTGAATTCTCCGCCTGCCCGCAGAGCCCCGGGATCAATCTTTGAGAGTGCATCGACCGGTAAAACCATTCGCTTAACCATCCACGCTTCTGCGCCAGATCGATGCCTTTGGTAGCTCTTCAGAGCTTCGGGCAGAGAAAGCGATGCTGGAGGATACATCCCAGCGTAATCAATCGCTTGATCAAGAACGTACCGAATTGCATTCACCAGAGCTGGAAGTTTGAACTACTGAAGGCGCAGATTACACAACTTTCTTCTGCCAGATCTAACAAATAATCTGCGTAATCTCTGGTTCCATTTCTCGGAATATCGTGCTACTATTCGGAACAGCAACGACCCCAACCAGAGGATACTGTTATGCAACGCTTCCCACTTAAGAACGGCCTATTCGCTCCCCAGGCTCATGTCCGCGTTCCGGAAGGATCTTATGAAATGGAATATGGACGCTCCGGCTTTTTCGGAGAAGCCAGCCATCTTTATACCAAAGAAATGCCTTCGGCCTGGAAACGGATTGAAGGCCCGTTGAAACCGATGGCGCTGGATTGCCGTGTGATCGTCACCGACGACAGCCTCGATGCTCGCGGCGGACCAGCGTTAATCATGCAGTCGATGGCTGCCTGCACCAAGAAATCGATGTCGATTTTCCTGACCCGCCGGAAACAGCCGATGCCTTATATCTATCGGACGGTCGATGGAGACGAGCTTTACTTTTTCCACAAAGGCCAAGGAGTGTTCGAAACCGAGTTTGGACTGCTCCCATACGAATCCGGCGACTACGTACTCCTGCCAAAAGGCTGTTTCTATCGTTTGGTCCCCCACTCCGATGACACACTGGCGATAATCGCCGAGTCGAGGACCCCTTACGGTATACCCGATCGCGGTATTCTCGGGATGCATGCCTTATTTGATCCAGGAGTGATACAGTATCCCGATTTTGACTCTAAACGTTCAGACCTGAAAGGCGATGAAATCGAGGTACAAATCAAACGGGTTGGGTTCCGTACCCGGGTTTATTTTGACTACAACCCAATCGATAATGTCCTGGGCTACAAGGGGACCGTACTCCCCAGCAAACTCAACGTCCGCGATTTTCGTCCGGTGATGAGCATGCGTTATCATGTGCCTCCAACTGCCGGCGCGACATTTGCCAGCAACGAAGTCTTCGTCGGCACATTCGCGCCGCGGCTGTTGGGAGACGATGAAACGCTTCGGTTACCCTACTATCATCGCAACGTCGATTACGATGAGTTCATTTTCTATCATGAGGGCACTTTCTTTTCCCGAGGCGGTGTTGAACCCGGCATGATTACCCTGCATCCGATGGGTATCGATCATGGACCCCACCCAATCGCGTGGGAGCGAGATAGAAAAGGGCTGACCAAAGAGACAAGAGAATACGCGATCGCTCTCGATACCGTCGAGCCACTGATGATCACTGCCGAAGGAATGACCGGCGCGATCGAGGCGTACACAACATCGTGGTATCTGCAGAAAAGCGCTCAAGCCAGTAATGGCAATGGTGTTGCTGCCCACGAAACCGGTAGGGGCGCGCCTTAGCGTCCCGCCGTGGCGGGATGGGGCCGCCACTCCACGAGTCCGGCGACTGCCAGATAAAACTCAGCCCTACCGACGATGGACCTGGGTCGCAACAGCGGTAGGGTTCGCCCAGCACCAGTTTAAGCTTCCAAGACGTTATGTCACAGCGTGCACGGACTTCAAACTGGTGCTGGGCGACCTGGACCTAACGCGTAGTAACATCCGTCCAAACCCAAATGTCCAGCCCACCCAGCAGCGATACTGCCGGAACGTTGAACAAGCTCAGCCTGATCCTGGAGCATTTCACGCTCGAGCATCCGGTCCGCTCACTCGCTGAGCTGACGCGTCTTTCCGGACTCCCTAAGACGTCGGTATTCCGCGTTTTGAAGATCGCTGAGTCATGTGGCCTGCTTTCCAGTTCAACGCACGGTTATCGTCCAAGCTTGCGCCTATTTGAACTCGGTATGATCGCCCGGGAAGGGCTCTCATTCGGAGCCACATTGAATGATACTGTTCGAAAGCTCGCCGCAGAATTGGACGAAACGATCGTTGCAGCCACCATCGATCGTAAAAAAATGCTGTATCTAGCGGTCGCCGAACCAAATCGTCCGCTACGTGTTGCCGCTCGCGCAGGGGTTCGTCGTGAGCTGCTTTTCGGCGCAACCGGTCTGATGCTCTTAGCGGCGTTGCCGCCCGAGTCGTGGCCAAAATATCTTCCCACCAAACTGCCTCGATACACTGCACGAACTCTGGTTAACCGCTCCAGATTTTTGAGTCGTCTGCGCAAAATTCGGGAAGAAGGCTATGTTGTCGAAAGAGGCGAATATACAAAAGACCTCGCCGGAATCGCAGTTCCTGTTCCCTGGACGGATGCGGTGCACCGTTTTGCTCCTTTAACCCTAGTCGCCGTCGCGCCAGAGAATCGTCTCACCGCTTCTTTAGAAAAGCGGAC
>JBKPBY010000023.1:0-6119 GCA_046727075.1 bacterium
AGTGCTGGTTGCCGCTTACCGGCCGCTTCGTTGGCGATATGCGGGGTGAGGAAGTCTGGAAAGCGCTTTCTGGGGTTCTTGAGACTGAGTGGTTCGATCGCGATGGTAACCTGTATCGTCCGGTCTGTGCGGCACTCGACATCCAGGGCGATCACTATCCTGAATGTCTCGAGTACGTTCGCGCTCACCGCTTCAAGTGTCGCTTGCGGTTCGAGGCCAGGGCGGTAACAAGGTAGGTAGCCGCCGCTCGTTTGGGATTTTGCGCAACGTCTATGTCGATAAGACAACCTCGGTGACGGTACAAAATGTGGACACCGATGTCGGCAAATCGCAGTTAGCGAATATGCTCGCGCGCAAGGAACCCGGTCCTGGTTACGTCTATTTGCCTTGCGGCGTAAACGGCGAGGTTGCCGGCGGTTGGGATATTGAAGCGGTTGCCGAACTCACCGCCGAATATCGGCGGGAACAGAACGTGCGCGGTTACACGATCACCCGTTGGTACAAGCGTATGGGTAGGGCGAACCACCGTCTGGATTGTTTTCTGTACAGCCTGGTGGCGTTGGCAATGTCGCGCTTGAAAATTGATGAGTGCGCCTTGCAACGGACTGAGGCGAAGAACGTCGGCAAGGAGCCGGAGAAAAAGGAGCAACCAATCAAGTGGGGTGCGCAACCGGCTGGCGTCGCTGATCCCTACATTCGGGAGCTACAGCGAGAGCAGCGACCGCAAAGTGGGATGCGCTGGGGTGCGGTCAATAAACCGCTGATGTGGTGAGAGTCGGTCCGTTGACACTTGCAGGGCGGGTGACGTAGAAACCCTTTAGCTAAATCATCTTCGTCATCAACCTAATCAACTCAGGAGACACTCCCATGAAGGTTCTGTGCATCAGCAAATGGGCCAAGGCCCCGACCCCCGAAGAGCGCGACGCGATCATGCCGAAGGAAGTCCCCGCGACCCTGAAGCTCTATCTCGACGGCGTCATCGAGCAGATGTGGTTCAAGCAGGATGCGCCCGGCGTGGTCTTTCTGGTGAACGCCGAGTCCGTCGAGGCCGCGAAGACCCACCTGCACGGCCTGCCGCTGGGCCAGGCCGGCCTGATGGACTTCGATTTCATCCCGGTCGGGCCGCTGGCTCCGCTCGGCATGCTGATCGCCGGCAAGTAAGCTTAGCTCATGTCCTGCGGAGCCGCACAACAGGACGACAACCCTGAGGAGGGAACCTGGTACTATCGCGCCCACGGTTCTGGGCCGCGCCAGCGAGCTCCTGCGGTCGACTACTATTTTGGCGACGTTTTTATCACCGGGTGGTTACTCTACGCTTCGGGGGATCTGGCCTTTGTCCAATTCCGAACTATGGACTGGGGGGTAGCCTACGACGGTTATTCCAACTACACGGTAACCGCCCTTTTCCGTGGGCACTTACGGCCGGCAGAAGAGCGGCCTCCAGGTGCAAGGAGGCTCGACCGGGTGCAGATAGAGCCGGCGGTTTTGCCGAACGTTTCGTATTATCAAGCAAATAGACAGAGAAAACCGCCTTCTCCACGGGTGCGTCTCTCAGAACGTACCAAAGAAGCACTGAAGGCAGATCTGCCAAAGATCGCTGGAGAACGATTCCCCAAGTTGAACGGAAAGGAGTTCTCATCCCACTGATTCGGAGACTTTGAAGAAGTTCGGACCCACCCGGACAATTGGAGGGTTATGTTTGCAGGATTTTCTCGGCCGTAAGTGAACTATCGATGGACCGTCAAACCGAATTTTTAAAGGATATGTTGAAGGCTTTTGAGGATTTGCCTGCGGAGTATTTTGCCGAGTTCCGGCGGGAGGCGGCGGAGCTCGAAATACCGGTCGAGATACTCTGTTTGGTCGTTTGCAAAGAGTATGCGCGCGAGAGACGGCGGCGGCAAGGGAAGGGCTCAACCTAAAATCGTACGGACTTTGCTACCGTTCAAACTCTGCCAGCTTTCTGCCAGTGGCTTTTGTAAGTCCTTGAACATCATGAGATCTCGCCGGACTCAAAATCCGGTTCCCGCAAGGGAGTGTGGGTTCGACCCCCTCCGTCGGCATCCTCCAATCGTCCTCGAAAACGACCCACGAACCTGCCAGTCGGCATCCTCCTCCCCGAAAAACCATCTACCTGCTCTTCGGCGTGGTCACATGCGGCGCCTTCAAGTAAAGCGGCTCCACCGACTCCCGAAAACTCTCTCGTCGTTTCAACAAATATTCCGCCCTGAGCAAAATAATTGGCAGATCATCGTGACCAGGTATCGGTCCTACAGCAAACACTCGGCGACCTTCTCGCTCAGCTAAACAGGCCGGCAGATCACTTAACGGAACCAGCTCCGGTTCAGCCATCAATCTCCCCTGCTCCACCTTTGCAACAAAAACCGATTCTCGCCGTGCATCACCGACGATCCAGCACGAGTCCTCTTCAATTGCCAGCACCGACGGGCAACCATAGGTTGCGCATCCCAACGCCGCCCCGAGACCAATAGCCGTCGCAGCAGCGACCCGAAGTCCCGTATACGAGCCGGGTCCGGTTCCAATCACGATCTCACCCGGAGCCCCGATCTGTTTGATAGCTTTCTCCACCTCTCTCGCCAGCTCGCCTGAACGAGAAAATTGCGCGCGATATTCAATGATGTCGCCAACCGAAACTGCAAGCGAACCAGACTCGGTCGAATTCTCGATAAGCAGGACTTTCACCATTCAACAATTCGCTCGTTGTTCTCCCCGATCGTCAGACGAATTTCCAAACAACCTTTCGGTAATCGAGCCGGATACTTGTTTCCCCATTCGACGGCGGAAATACCGCCCGCCGCAAGACAATCGTCAAAACCGATCTCATCGAGTTCTTTCTCGCTATTTAAACGGTACAAATCGAGATGATAAAGCATCACCCGAGCGCCTCGATACTCATGCACCAAAGTAAAAGTAGGGCTGGTGACGGGATCATCGATACTCAGTCCCGTAGCCAACCCTTTGACAAACTCGGTTTTACCGGCTCCAAGGTCGCCGGTCAGGCTTAGGACGCTTCCGGGAGCCAAACCGCGTGCTATTTCTGTAGCGATCGCCTGCGTTTCTTCGGGACTAGTCGAAATCCGAGTCATCGTCTAAATCCAGAAGCAGAAGGACCGCAGATTACGCAGATTTCCTTTTTGAGATTTAAGAAAAATCTGTGGAATCTGCGGTTCCTTTCATGCGGGCCTGAAATGGTCATATCCTCTCTCGCTGAAGCTCGTCGCTCCCCCTTTCATTAATCTGCCAACACAAGTCAACGCGAGTCGCGGGAACTCTTTTCGCCAGGCGACCTCTAATCGCTTTGCCGAGCCGGGAGCGATTGCGAAAAGAAGCTCGTAGTCTTCACCATCGCGCAGCGCTTGTTCGACTGTGCACTCAGTGTTTCTTGGCAACTCAACCAGATCGACTTCAAAACCGAGCTTGCTCGCACTTGCCATTCGCGGAAGATCGGTAGCCAATCCGTCACTCAAATCCATCATGGCGCTGATCGGAAACTTTCTAATGAGCCATTGCGCCTCCGACAGCCGGGGATGAAATCGCAGGTGCTTTCCGCGCAACGAACCACCGAGTTTTCCGGTGACATACAAGCAATCCAGGTTCCGACCTCCAGATCGGGTAACATACTTGCCGTCGGTTGGCATTCCGGTCAGCGCAACCGAGATAAAAACCGGACCGGGCGATTGCGCGGTCTCCCCGCCGACCAGACTCACACCATACCGCTTAGCGGCATTCCTCATGCCAGCATACACGCTATTTAACCAGGAAAACTCAATTTCGCGACTCAGCGCAACGGTCACTACCGCATCGAGCGGCTTTCCTCCCATAGCCGCGATATCGCTGATCGCCCGACACAGTGCTTTCCAGCCAATCCGCTTCGGATCAGCATCCGCAAGGAAGTGAATCCCTTCGACGATACAATCCGCTTTCAAGAGTTGAAGGCCGCCCGAAACACGTACAACCGCACAGTCATCACCCGCTTTAACCAGCGCGCGGCGAGTGACCGGTAACGAACGAATCAGGCGTCTGACAACCTCATCTTCGCCGAGCTCGCGCAGTTTCATGAACGGGCAAAGAAGACCCCAACCAGCGTCAGACCGTTGAAAAATGCGTGCATTGTCATTGGTACCAACAGGCTGCCAGAAAATTCGTACGCAATTGTTAGCGCGCAGGCCAAGAGAAACAGTGGAATCAATGAAGGGGGATGAAGGTGGACAACCGCAAACAGCACTCCGGTAAAGAGCAATGATGAAAACGCTCCGAAATGTCGCTTCAACACGCCGTAAACGAATCCACGAAAAACAAATTCTTCAATCATTGGGGCAAGAACCACCGCCAACACGATGATTGGGATCTTTTGAGACGGAGTAGCGGCGTTCTCGAATACTCGAACGATCTCCTGCGAATCCCGTTGAGGACTAAAATGGAATATGCTCGAAACAATTACGCTGCTTAATGCGATTACCGGTAACGCGGCTAACAGTAGTCCGATGCCCATCAAAATAACGTTGCGAAACCGCAGCGTATCCAGGCCAAACAATGCAGCGGGTCGCATGTTACGCAGCGCGAAAGAAATAAGGATTGGCAAAAGAATTACCGACCATTGAATCAAAACTCCAATAATCAGCAGAGTAGTGTCGACTCGTCGGGTAGATAAGGGATGCGCAGCAGTAGCAGCCTGGAACGACATCCAGAGGATATAAAAGACGATTATAAAAACGAAATAGACATCTAATCGCGTAAACTGGTCGCCAGAAACCTTGCCTCTATGTGAAAGGTAAACGCCCCGGAATAATCGGCCGTAAATTGCGACACTTGCTCCGACCAATAACGCAACAACTACTAAGGCTAAGAAATCCATCAATGAGTTCCGCACACTACACAGATATGCAGGTGAGTACAGGAAAGGCGCTCAGGCTCGTTTCTTGCTATCGATCCAGATCGTCACTGGGCCGTCGTTAACCAAACTAATTTCCATGTGGGCGCCGAATACGCCTCTCCCGACGTTTCTCCCCGATTCCCTTTCCAATTGAAGGCAGAATTCTTCATAGCGTTTCTCAGCAAGATCGGGAGGAGCAGCTTCCAGAAAAGATGGGCGGTTGCCTTTACGTGTGTTGGCGAAGAGCGTGAATTGGCTAACAACCAGAAACTCTCCATCGATCTCGTGAATTGACCAATTCATCGCGCCATTATCGTCCGCGAAAATACGAAGCCGGCTGATTTTTCCGGCGAGCCACTCGATGTCCTCCTGAGTATCGGCAGGCTCGACACCCAAAAGCACCAGCAGTCCTGGTCCGATGCTGCTGATAGTTTTACCGTCAAAACTAACCGAAGCGTTTTTGACGCGCTGAATAACCGTTCTCATTGGTGTTGCCACGTCTTGGCGTCGAGCTGGAAGCTCGACCGACAGTCAAGCTAGAAGCTTCGGCTACCTGAATCCTCTGGATTCACCGTGGATTGACCTTCTAGGTCGACTCTTTCGGCAAGTCCTTCAAAAACTGCACGCTCCTTTCAATAACCTCTTTGCTTCGTAAAATCCGCCAATGGCCGACGTTCGGCGTGGCGACCAACTGCGCGTTCGGCCATGCGTGGGCAATCGCTTCTGCCTGCTGATACGGCAATTCTTGATCGTCCGGGTCATGTAAAATCAGCGCCTGTGTTCTAAAATTCCGCGCCATATCAGGCACCGACAGTACCTCATTTCGGTACTTGCTTCGGAACATCGCTGTTAATTGTTCTCTTTCGTCGCGGTGCATCCCACGACTTGTCATAAAGTCGTTCAGTAAGGGCATTATCAACGCCACCGGCGAAAGCAGAACTGCTTTTCGAACATTCATTCCACGGAACATCGCCATGCTTAACGCGGCTGCTCCCATCGAATGGGCAATAGCGAAATCCAAAGGGCCGACTGTATCTGTGACTTCTCGCGCAGCTCGGGCAAAAGCCGGGCCGCTCGCCAGTTCCCCGGAAGACCGGCCATGTGCCGGCGCATCAAAGCTGACTACTTCAAAATCCGCCTCAATCAGATGCGGAATGAAGTTGAAATATTGAGCCGCTTTGCCCGCCCACCCATGGACTAGAAGAACGCGCCGTCTACCTTTGCCCCA
>JBKPBY010000024.1:0-6347 GCA_046727075.1 bacterium
ATGAATTGTCGAAACATCCGAGTAGATTGGAATTCCGACCATGATATCAGAATGCCGGATATCCGCGTAGCGTTTCGCAAATTCCGGCGTGGCAAATAATCTACCATTGGAGAGTATATGGATCGCGGTCTTAGGTAGATAGCTCCTCATTGCGCGCAAAATCCGAAAAAAATCATCTCCCAAAAGAGTCGCCTCACCACCAGTAAAGCCAATCTCTTGCGTCGACGGATCAATGAGCGGGATGGCCGCCAGCACATCATCAACAATCCAGCTGTCGTCAATATTCTTAGGAGGTTGGGAGCACATCAAGCAGTAGTGATTACACCGCTCGGTAAGTAGAAAATGGTTATGAAACGAGTTGCGTCGGTAAAGAACCCGAACCGCATTACTCTTTGGCCATACGCGCAGAACGTCACCATCGGCGAGATAGAAAAACTCATTAGGCAAAATCATCAGTCTTGCTTCGGAAGGAAGTCGGCTCAACCCCGTAGCGTTCTTCGCAAGTGCCAGATATAGACCAAACCCCTCCGGCGCATTTCCTTCAGTAACCAAAAATGCCTCTCGCGGGCGAAGCGGCCGTGGACGGTTCGGTTGGGTAGTGACACGCACGACCATTCTGGCCGGACTGCCCGAAAAATTGCGGCTTTCAACTGCTCGGCCGGAGAGTGTCAGCATCGTGAGTTTGCCCATCTTACAAAGATGCGGCGTACTTCGTCGTCTCCCCGCATAAGTGTAATGAGCCGCCTAAAGATGGACATGTTCCTTTTGCAAAACGCAGAGAGGGGTTTGCGTCCGACGAAATCTCCCTGGGTCGCGTGATGAAATACCGGATCAGCGCCACAGAACGCTTCAAACGCGCAGTCCGAGCACATCGGCACGGATGCCGCAAAAGATTCCTCAATTGGACCCAACAGTGCATCCGAAAGGATGATATCTTCGTAGCGATCTCGATGGACGTTCCCTATTCTAAAGGTCTTGTCCCCCATCTCAGCGAGCATACGACTCTCGTCGGATGAATAGACGTCGCCGTCGTAGTTATAGACAATCGCGCCAATGCCAATGCCGGCGGGGCTCCGTAGGTCGACGAACCCCGGCTCAAACGGAGTAAGCATTTTGGCGAGTATCGTGGCAGCATAGAATTCCGTAAAGGCATAGCCCGAACGATTCAACGAGAGGATTTAGTCCAGGCCGGCGAAATAGAATTCGAGCCATTCGTCTACGTCGTATGACTTGAAACACTTGGTCCTGATCGCAAATCCATACGGCGACAGCGGGCGAAGAAAAATCCCTCTGAAGCCTTGCGCCACATACTCATCAACGATGTCCCGGACTCGACAGAGGCTAAGTTTTGTGGTCGTCATTAAGGCGCTAACGCGGTCGCGACCGAGAGCACCGCGGACTTTCGAAATGCCTTCAATTGTGCGCTCGTAGCTGTCGTTGCCCGGTCGTGGACGATTAGCGTTGTGGATGTCTGATGGTCCGTCGAGCGAAGTGGAGATCAGTATGTCATGGTCTCTGCAAAACTCCAAAATCTCCTCGTTGATGAGCACGAGATTGGTTGTAATAACAAACTGCAGGTCGCGACGCGCCGCGAGGTTCAATGCCTCGGCACGCTCAACGATGTACCGGATCAGTGGAAAATTCAGCAGCGGCTCACCACCTTGAAACTCAATCTTGATGGCGGGTGAAGGCGACTTGAACACCAGTGCCAGAGCCTTCTCAGCCGTTTCCACGGACATGTCGAACGCCAGTTTATCGTCGCTCTTCCGCGATACTTGGCAGTACGGGCAAAAATGCTCGCAGCGGAGAGAGACGACAAATATATGCAACCCAGTGAAGTCGGCGAGCCGCCGCAATTTTGTTGGCACTTTCAGCGACAACAGCTCCATTGCCACGGACGAATCACCGTCAATGATAAAATGCTTCGATTTCAAATCATCGTAGACTCCATTCGTGGCAGGAAGCTGGTGAAGCACCAGCGCCTCTAACGTTGGGCGCTCAAGCACGACGAATTCGCCGGCACAGGCATTCGTTATTGGTGATATATGCTAATTCCAAGCGGACGCGTTAGTAGGCGTACGGATTTTGCAAGACGTCCGGGTCAAACCAACAAGCATTCAGAATCACCGACGGGCACCCTACATCTCGGATATAGCTAGCGCCGCGCAGGAGGTTAGCACTGCAACTTGCAGTCCAGTTGCCGCCCCTCGCGGTGCGGGCGCAATCGCTTCGGGCGGCCAGGCCGTCGAGCACCTGAACGATCGATTCAACTGGCAATACGTCGTGGATCTGGATGACTCCGCGGGAGTGAATTTTTCGTCGTGGGTTGATCCGTGAAGTTCGTCGCTTTGGCTTATACTCCCGATCGGGACGCTTCTTCCTTCCCCTTAGCGAGCGCCTCGAAAACATCCAGCCCGTAATCTGGACCGAATTTCTCGAAAATTAACCGGCATATCCAAACATTCGGTGCGACGTGTGGAGCGATGCGAAACAGGTGAGTGGCCGCTGCGATATAATTCTCGAAATAAAGTACAAGGAGCAATAGCGCCGAGGCGGCACTTCGACTTATCCCCGCGCCGCAATGGACAACTGCCGAAGAAGGATGCTTGCGCACCTCGGCTAACCACTCGACGCCAAAACTGAACAACGCTTCGATATCCGCCGGCGTTGCCGCTCCCGGCCCTTCTACTACATCGTCAAAGTACAAGTTGAGGCGACGTCCTCGAAAATCGGGCCGGAGTACTGCCGGATAGCTACCTTTGTTTTGGATCGAAATGGCAAACTCAAATTCGCCATTCAAGTCGGACCTTTCGAAGGAGCTTTGATCGTAGATCTTTACAACTGGGCGCATTCTGAGGAGTATCACATAGCGTCACTCACAAAAGCCTTCCCTGAGACGGGCGCAAGCAACCTATCCCGAACACTGTCGGATAGCGGATCAATCGTGGGTCACAATGGTTAGCTAAACACCTCTCAAGAGAGAGATAAACGCCAAAGATTCGCCAGCAAGTGCCGGATTGGGCCTGTCGCTTCGCAGACGCTCATTTTCGCTGACCTACTTCACGCCGACGTCAGCACCTGAGCCTTCACTGGTTAAGCTCCATCTTCAACAGGGCCCCGGTCCGCCTGACGATTTGAGGCTGGATCGAAACGAGATGGGAACCGTACGGGGCCGAACTCGACACCTGGAAAGTAGTTGATGATATTCGAAGAGCGAGGCCCCGCTTGGTGGAGAAACGACATCAACATAAAGAGGAAGACGACAAGCGAATAATCGCCAGCCTCAAACGTGAGTAGGTTTGGCTGATTGCCGTAGCCGAAGCTCTGTCCCTCGTGCTTAGCTCGGTTTGTATGATACTCGGCCGGATTTGCCGTCAACGGTCGCCAGAAACCTGCAAAAGAGAAGAAACGGCCTGGAACAACCACTAGATCGGGCTGCTCCAAATTTGGCCAGTTCAGGAGTTCCGCGTCCAGATTGTCAACTGCTGTCGAAGTCGACGGTGCAGTGAAAGCCCAGAGAGCGTAGAGCGCATCTTTGATGACCGGCACCTTTCCGCAGTTGGTCCAATCTCTTTTGAGTTTTCTTGAATCGGCTCGCCTTGTTGCACGCGTCCTGGATGTCAGCCCGGTCCAGATTGGTCTTTACCTCAATTGCTGCGTAGACAGACTCTACGGCAAAAAGCTTGCTATCGTTCTGCCCATAGAAAGGCCGCGACCAAAGCTTGTCGTAAATGATGAGGTCCGTTTGCGATGAACGCTGGCCATCATTGGAAAAGATGAATCCGCGAGCCACACCGAATGCATCCGGCAAGAAGTCACCTAGAATGTGCTCGACCGCCTCTTCCCGCGCCTCACCAGCCGTGACCGCATGGTTGATATCTCTCGCGATTCGTCTCGATTGCTCCAAGAGGTCCTGAGAGAGATCCCGCATATAATCTGGTAGATTCATCCGTCCTAGTAGAATTAAGGTTAGGGCTGAGAATTGGAGTCGCGGGGGTGTTGGACCGGATCACGCTCATCTGAATCGAAGGCCACAAGAGCAGGCGGATCTGCCCAATACGCGTAGTTCGGAAACATTGAGGTATCCGTACCGATAGGTTCGATGCGGTAGAACCTGTTGAGCATAGCCGTTATTTCGTGGTCGTAGTTGCGGATGAAGTAGCGGCCACCACGCTCGATAAATCGCAGCGACACGAAGTTGCCCGCCATAATGAGTGGCGCTCTTGGATCTTCGAAGCCACCAGAGGTCAGCATTCGAATTAGGCTCGGGGGAAACACGACCGCCGACGCGGTTCTCTCATTCGCCCAGAACACTACAACCAAGTTGATTGCTTTGTGCCACAGTTGATGGACTTTGTTTATCGGTAACGACGATCGATATTCGTTTGCCGCAGTTGTCTTGATCTGAAAAAGGTAAACTTCGTGCTCCGCCTGGAGCAGCAAAAGCTCGTCTGTCTTGCCAAACTCCAACCGTTGAGCCAAAAGGGGAAAAAATTCGTCAACAGGATACTTTTGAGGCCCAAGACATTCCATTTCACAAGGTTTGTTTTCGCCCTCGTGAACAGACGTGGCGCGCTCGGCCCCTCCCAGAAACGCCACCTCGGAGAGAGTTTCCTCAGGCATGTCCGTGGGCCAGCTTCCCTTTATCGTCGTTTCTACGATCGAGCAGGGTCTTCTCGAAGGCGATCACGTCGGTTTCCAGAGCCCCCAAAATGTGCCAAAATCGCTTGGCGAAAGGAGATAAGCGCCAAAGATTCGCCAAAAGGCGAAAAAGCGCTGAGTAGGTTCCGAGTTCCGTCTCAGTCTATAACTGTCTCAACGACTAGGTGTTACGCCTGGAGCCGACAGTCAGATTCGAACTGACGACCTGCTGATTACAAATCACTTTGTCCGGTACGGAAACAGCCCCATGTTGGGCTGTGCTCTTAAAGGGCCAATCCGAGGAACATTTTGGTTTAGACCGTCGTGTGACCCTCCATGAACGAGTCGATCGACTCTCTGTCAATGAGACGGACTCCACGCTGTGCTCCCTTTTGGGACCTTACACATATCGATCGGATTCTTCCGTCAGAAAGCAATTCGTATAGCTTTGATCGAGAGAGGCCCGAATATTTCACTGCCCCTGGGACCCGAAGCCATCGCGGAGCCAATGTTACGGGTCCGGCGTGAGTGTCCAACTGGATTTCTCTGGAAAACATGGACCGAAGATAGCAAATGAAAGGGGGTCATTTTTGGCCCGTTTTATCTCCCGGTGTGATTGCTTATGAATGTTAGTGCACACCCCTGAGCCGATGATTTGTCCGAAAATCAGTGGGAAAGGTTGTCAAATAGAAATTCACCATCGGCATGCAAAAATTTGCGAAAGTCCGCTGTGTCGCGACACCACGGGGCACCGGATTAAACTGTAATAGGATTCAACGGTGGAGCTGTGGCGGATTTCGGCGGACGCTCTCAAACTTGTTACCAGCCCCCCTGCGCGTTTGTTACCAGCTCGAACAGGAATGATGCTCACTCTGACAGTTGCATATTCTTGGTATCGAACGACTTACGCTGCTTAGCCTGGAGCCTAGGGGATTCGAACCCCTGACCTTCTCAATGCCATTGAGACGCTCTACCAACTGAGCTAAGACCCCGCAATCTGGAAGATCCGGAAAATACTGCAGATCGCCCTCAAGAAAAGGAAAAAATTTGCTCCGCGCAGCGGAGCTTTTTAGGAGCCTGTCAAAGACGGCCAGTCGTTTTGAAACTCCCACTCGAAGCTATCCTTTACCTTGCCATTCAAACCCGACAGGCTCCTAGGGTATGATGCGGGGTGGAATACCCGGAGCGATTGGAGCGTGGTTCGGCTTTACGTTGCCCTCGGGCGTGATCATGATTCTCGCCGGGTATGGCCGACAGTGGGCTGGCAATCAGGATGGACTCTCCAAAAAGCCTCGCTCTAGCCTTGATTCTATTCGCCGGGATTCGGTTCTGGGCGATTGCGCCTTGGATCCTGGTGATCGCTGGCTGCGTCGCCGGCACCCTCATGCTGTAAATCTGTGCCACCATGGTTCCACACCCGACAGAATCGGACTCGAGACAAACGCTTTCCCGCTTTCAGCTCTTCGTTTACTGCTCAGGCGGCGTTGCCATGAACCTGACCAATCTTGTGCTGTCGCAATGGCTCTACGAACGATACGTTGTTGGCGGAATACTCGGGACCGCCGCCTTTTCTTTGATCCTTCTAGCGGGCCGGATAACCGACGCCCTCTCGGATCCATTCATTGCCTTCTGGACAGACAATAGTTGGACACGGTGGGGCCGCCGGATGCCATTTCTGGTGCTGGCAACTTTGCCGCTGGCCGCAG
>JBKPBY010000025.1:0-8024 GCA_046727075.1 bacterium
CCGCAACAGTATTGCGGCGTTGCCCCATGAAGATCCTTGTCCCTATCAAGCGTGTTGTCGACTTCACGGTAAAAGTCCGGGTGAAAACCGATGGCTCCGGCGTTGAGCTCGATAACGTCAAGATGTCGATGAATCCGTTTGATGAGATCGCCGTAGAAGAAGCGATCCGACTGAAAGAGAAAGGGCTTTGCACCGAGGCGGTTGCGATTTCGATGGGTTCAGCAGCTTGCCAGGAGACATTACGCACAGCGCTCGCCATGGGGGCCGACCGGGCGATCCTGGTCGAAACGGACGGGGATCTCCAGCCGTTAGCGGTCGCCAAAGTGCTCAAGGCTTTGGTTCTCAAAGAACAACCACACATAGTGATTCTCGGTAAGCAAGCGATCGACGACGACTGCAATCAAACCGGTCAACTGCTGGCAGCGCTTCTTGACTGGCCCCAAGCGACGTTCGCATCAAAAATCGAGATTAGCGGCAGTAACGCAACCGTTACGCGGGAGATCGACGGCGGATTGGAAACGTTGGAAATCGCGTTACCGGCGATAGTCACGACTGACCTCCGTTTGAATGAACCGCGCTACACGACACTTCCAAACATCATGAAGGCCAAGAAGAAGCCTTTAGACATTATTCCGATCGCAGACCTGCAAGCTGATGTGGCGGCAAGACTTACAACGCTCAAAGTCGAAGCGCCACGTCCCAGGAAAGCCGGCATCAAGGTTCAAACGGTCGAAGAACTCGTGAGCCGCCTGCGAGACGAAGCCAAAGTGATTTGATAGTAACTCAGGGGTATCCGCGGCAGGGCCTGCCGCCCTACAGCAGAAACTTTCCCACCATGCCTATACTGGTCCTCGCTGAACATGACAACGCGGCTTTAAAGCCTGCGACGCGTAACACCATTACGGCTGCAAGAAAAATTGCGGAAAAAACGGGCGACTCGGAGATCCATGTACTTGTGGCCGGAGATAAACCGCAACCGGTCGCTGAAACCGCTTCGCATCTTGAAGGGGTGAGTCGCGTGCTTGTCGCCGATGCGCCGCATCTTGGGGCGCAGACTGCTGAAGGAGTTGGCACACAGACCGTGCTTCAAGTCCGGGCCGGGAACTATTCACACCTTTTGGCGCCAGCGACGACCTTCGGGAAAGACGTGTTGCCTCGTGTAGCTGCCCAGTTGGACGTGCAACAGATTTCGGGGATTGCGGAAGTGATCGATAGAAGCACTTTTGTTCGTCCAATCTATGCCGGGAACGCTCTGGCCACCGTCCAAGCCGCCACGACAGAACAGATTAGAGTATTGACCGTTCTCGCTACGGCATTCGATGCTGCCCCGGTTAAGGAATCTGCATGCCCGGTTGAGGCGGTCGCGGAAATCGCAAAGGATACCGGTCGTACAAAATTAGTTGGCCGGCAGCTGTCAGGTGGTAGCGGAAAAGTCGAACTGACCACAGCTCGGGTCGTTGTATCTGGCGGACGCGGGCTCCAGAAAGGTGAGAACTTCAAGTTGCTTGATGCATTGGCTGCGAAATTGAACGGTGCCGTCGGGGCTTCACGCGCTGCTGTCGATGCCGGATTCGTGCCGAACGATTATCAGGTTGGGCAAACAGGCAAAATGGTTGCTCCCGACCTTTATATCGCGGTCGGAATCTCCGGAGCGATTCAACATCTTGCTGGAATGCGCGATTCGAAAGTAATCGTCGCAATTAATAAGGATCCCGAGGCCCCAATTTTCCAAATCGCAGATTACGGTCTAATCGGCGACGCGCTGGAAATCGTGCCCAAGTTGACGGAACTGCTGTAGGGGGATTGTCGTTCTGCACCCAGTGGAACGGCCGCCCTTACCTAGAGCTTGGGACCTGTCGGATTTTAAACGGGCTTGGTCAGAAGCGCCGAAGCCGCGGAATCATGAGAGCTAGAGGGCGAAGCAAAGCGGAGCCCTCGATTGATGTGTATATTTAGCGGAATCGCGCTGAAAGCGCACTTCAATCGAGGACGCAACTGAAACGCATCTTCAGTGCGTTGCTGCCAGGGGCGATTAACCTAGGGCTGCGCTTCGCTCCGCCCTAGGCTAATATTGACGCGCGGCTTTGCCGCGCTACTACTGATATTCCCCAAAGATGCTGACTACTCCGGAAAAACTGATCTTCGCGTTGCTGGCAGCGCTTTCGTTTTATTACACCTTTATCGGCGTGCGCGAGATGGTTGCGGCTATCCGGAGAGGCCAACCGGAATATTATTCACGAACAAATTTCGCCCTTCAGCGCATTGGGGAAGCATTTATCCGAACGGTTACCCAGATCACCGTTTTCAAGAACCGGCCAATCGTCGGTTTTTTTCATAGCTTCGTTTTTTACGGCTTCACGTTTTATGCGTTGGTGAACCTGGTCGATGTCATAGAAGGCTTTTTCCCGCACCACTCATTCGATTTCGAAGGCATCGAGTTTGACGCCGTGCTCAGCGAATCGATCATAGGAGGCCTTTATCGGCTCGGTGCAGATCTATTCGGGTTCCTGGTGTTGATCGGCATCGTCTTTTTTGTTTGGCGTCGGTTTGTTCAGAAGGATCAACTACTTCAGCGATTCAACGATTCGGTTCCGTTGCACCCCGGCGTAAAGGAAGGCGGGATCCGGCGCGACAGTATGATCGTCGCGGGATTCATCTTCTTACATGTAGGGTTTCGATTGTTCGGGGCCGGAGGCTCCCTGGCGGCCGCGGGCCATACTGATCTCTGGCAGCCGGTTGCCAGTGTCATCGCACGAATTGTCGGGTTCGGCAGCGGTCGGATAGTTCTTTGGCACATTGGCTGGTGGATATCGCTTGGATTGATTCTTGCCTTTCTTCCCTATTTCGTTCGGTCCAAGCATATTCACCTCTTCGTTGCACCGGTACGTCTGGGAATGGACCGCAGGGATGGCGCCGGAAACAAGATTGGGAGCGGCGCGCTAGACCCGATCAATTTCGAGGATGAAACGGTTGAACAATTTGGCGTCGCCAAGCTGGAACAATTCCGGTTGACCCAATTGCTCGATCCTTACGCATGCATCCAATGTAACCGCTGCACCAATGTCTGTCCGGCGCACGCCACCGGAAAATCGCTTGCGCCGTCGGCAATAGAAATCAATAAGCGATATGAGCTCAACGTTGTGCGACCGTTATTGGCCGCCGGTGAACCAAGCGCCCGCCCGGTCCTGGAATTCGTCTTGAATGAGAGCGCTCTCTGGGCATGCACAACGTGCGGCGCGTGTGTCGAAGCTTGTCCGGTTGGATGCGAACAGCTGACTGATATCGTCGATATGCGCCGCGACGCCGTCATGACGACTGGCCACTTCCCGCAGGAGCTTAACGCTGCGTTTCGCAGCATGGAACGTTCAGGCAATCCGTGGGGTATTGCTCAAGAAGCGCGTGTCGATTGGCCCGGAGCGAATCTGAAAGCTCCGACCGTCGACGAAAATCCTCAGTTCGACGTTTTGTATTGGGTCGGATGTGCTGGCGCGTACGATCCTGCGGCGCAGAAAATCGCTCGGGCGCTCACCGAAATCATGACTCATGCGAAGCTGAGTTTCGCGATCCTGGGAAAAAAAGAAAAATGTACGGGCGACCCTGCTCGAAGAGCAGGCAACGAATATCTGTATTACCAACTGGCTACTGAAAATGTTGAAACCTTGAACGCGGTGTTGACGCCAAAGAATTCGGCAGAACAGAAACGAATCGTCACGACCTGTCCTCACTGTTTCAACGCCCTGGCGAACGATTATCCGCAGCTGGGCGGCAAGTATCGAGTGATGCACCACAGCCAGCTCATTGGTGAACTCATTGCCGAGGGACGGCTCCCAAAAATGGTCCTCGAGGAGAAAGTGACCTACCACGATCCCTGCTACCTCGGACGCCACAACGGAGTCTACGACGCACCACGTAAAGTCCTGACGAACGGTCATCCCGAACAACTGGTGGAAATGTCGAGAAACCGAAATAATAGCTTCTGTTGCGGTGCGGGGGGCGCCCAATTCTGGAAGGAAGAAGAACCCGGGACTATGAAGGTAGCCGACAACCGCTTCCAAGAGGCTCAAAAGACCGGCGCCAAAACCCTCGCCACCGGCTGCCCCTTCTGCAAGGCGATGCTTGCCAGCAGCGTAAGCGCAGCCCAACCTGGCACACCGGCGATTCTGGATATTGCGGAGCTGGTGGCAGAGAATTTGAAACGGGCGAAACCGAAGGCTGTCCTTTCCGACTGAGCTGACGAATCCTGGGTTCAGATCGCGTTATTCGCTCCTGCCACCATCGTTCCCTTTTTTGATTTTTGAGCTAGGCTGAATAAGAATCTCCACTTTGTAATGCCCGAAACCCCGCCACTCCTGGGGAGCCCGATGTTCTCAGCGTTCCCGGCGATGACGGCGTTCTCGGCGTTTTTTATATGAGTACCTACCAAGCTCCCCTCAAAGACATGCAGTTCGTGATGCGCGAACTGGCGGGCCTCGATCAGATTATCGCGTTGCCGGGATGGCAAGAGACCGATTCGGACACGATCGATTCAATCCTTCAGGAAGCCGCCCGGTTCGCTTCCGAAGTTTTTTCACCGCTGAACCGGACTGGCGACCAACAAGGGGTCAAGTGGAAGGATGGTAATGTAATTACCGCAACCGGCTTCCGGGAAGCCTATCAGAAGTTTTCCGAGCTCGGGTGGAATCGCTTAGGGTTCGGCGCCGATTACGGGGGACACGATGTTCCAGCGTTGGTTACGGCTCCGGTGCACGAGATGTGGAAATCAGCCAACCTGGCTTTTTCCGCTTGTTTCCAATTAACTCAAGGTGCTGTCGAAGCATTGACGCTGTGCGGATCGGACCAGCTGAAGAAAACCTTCTTACCGAACATGATCGACGGTCGCTGGACCGGGACGATGAATCTGACCGAACCACAAGCCGGATCTGATCTTGGCTTGGTACGCACACGCGCTGAACGTCAGCCTGATGGCACCTACAAGCTGTTTGGACAAAAGATTTTCATCACGTACGGTGAACACGACCTGAGCGAAAACATCATTCACCTGGTTCTGGCGCGAACGCCCGATGCTCCGGCCGGTGTGAAAGGAATTTCGCTCTTTGTAGCGCCGAAATTTCTGGTCAACCCGGATGGCTCGCTTGGCGCGCGAAACGATGTTCACTGCCTCTCGGTAGAACATAAGCTCGGCATTCACGGTAGCCCAACCTGCGTTCTTTCGTACGGAGATCATGGTGACGCTACAGCCTATCTCGTCGGCGAAGAAAATCGCGGCATTCAATACATGTTCGTTATGATGAACCTTGCGCGATTCTCCGTAGGACTAGAAGGCGTCGCGATCGGTGAGCGCGCCTATCAACAAGCGCTGGAATATGCCAAAACGCGGGTCCAGGGACACGATCTAGCCGGAGGCAAAAACTCGGTGCGAATCATCGAACACCCGGACGTGCGACGGATGTTGTTGTTGATGAAATCGCAGACCGAAGCGACGCGTGCGTTAGCCTACGTGGTCGCTGCCGCGCGAGACCTCGGGACACATCACCCGGACGAATCGCAACGGCTTCGTTACATGGCGTTTGTTGATTTGATGACCCCGGTCGTTAAAGGCTGGAGCACCGAAGTAGGTATTGAGATCGCATCAATCGGGATTCAAGTGCATGGCGGAATGGGTTACATCGAAGAGACCGGCGCTGCCCAGCACCTGCGCGATGCCCGAATCACAACGATCTACGAAGGGACAACCGGTATCCAGGCGAACGATCTTCTTGGAAGGAAAATAGTCCGGGAAGGCGCTTTAACGATCCGTGGCGTACTAAACGAAATGCGCAAGACCGATGCTGATCTCGAAAAAGGAGGAAAATCGCTCGCCGGCATCCGGGAATCGCTCTCACATGGAATCGATGCGCTGTCCGGTGCAGTTGAATACATCCTTTCGAATTATCAGGCTGCTCCGAAGAAGGTCGCAGTTGGAGCTGTTCCGCTGCTCAAACTCCTAGGAATTGTGGCCGGCGGCTGGCAGCTTGCGCGCGGCGCTGTCGCTGCGAATCGCAAACTTGCCGAAGGACATCGGGACAGCGCATTTTACAATGCGAAAATCACCACGGCACAGTTTTTCGCCGAGCACGTACTGTCCGCGGCCCCTGGGCTGGCACGCACAATAACTCGTGGCGGCGAGCCAGCTACGGCGTTGCCCGAGGAGAGCTTCTGAGCCCTTGGAATGGGACTTATATGACCTATAGGACTAATACGACTTATAGGTCGTAGGCCTTTTCTCATGCCTATCCTCGACACGAAGCTGAATCCGCGTTCGGAGGATTATCGCAGCAACGCGGCTGCGATGCAGGAGGCCGTTGCAGACCTGCGCGCGAAAGTGGCTGAGCTTTCGTTGGGAGGCGATAAAGCCGCCAGAGAAAAACATCTGGCTCGCGGCAAACTGCTTCCTCGGGATCGTGTCCAGCTCCTGCTCGATCTTGGAACACCGTTTCTAGAACTTTCACAGCTGGCAGCGTACGGCATGTACGACAACACTGCTCCCGGCGCAGGATTGATCACTGGAATCGGCAGGGTCTCCGGCAGAGAATGCATGATTGTTTGCAATGACGCCACGGTTAAAGGCGGCACCTATTATCCGATCACGGTTAAGAAACATTTGCGAGCACAGGAGATCGCCGAGCAAAATCGGTTGCCCTGTATTTACCTGGTCGACTCAGGAGGAGCCAACCTGCCAAATCAGGACGAAGTCTTTCCCGATCGCGACCATTTCGGACGGATATTTTATAACCAGGCAAATTTGTCGGCCCAGGGGATTGCACAGATTGCCGTTGTCATGGGCTCGTGTACCGCTGGCGGCGCTTATGTACCGGCGATGAGCGATGAATCGATCATCGTCAGAGATCAAGGAACAATCTTCCTGGCTGGACCGCCCCTTGTCAAAGCGGCTACTGGCGAAGTCGTTACGGCCGAAGATTTGGGCGGTGGCGATGTGCATACTCGTTTGTCGGGAGTAGCTGATCATTTGGCCCAGGATGATGCTCATGCGCTGGCTTTGGCTCGGAGAATCGTTGCCAATTTGAATGTGACCAAACCCGCGCAACTCGAGGTCCGCAGCCCCGTTGATTCTCGCTACGAACCTGAAGGTCTCTACGGAGCGATTCCGACTGATTCCCGTCGATCATACGAGGTTCGCGAAGTCATAGCTCGAATCGTTGACGGTTCTGAGTTTGACGAGTTCAAAGCGCGTTATGGTAACACGCTGGTTTGCGGATTTTCGCACCTGCACGGATACCCGGTTGCGATCATTGCGAACCAGGGAATCCTGTTTTCCGAGTCGGCACAAAAAGGAACCCATTTCATCGAGCTCGTGTGTCAGCGAAACATTCCCCTGATTTTCTTGCAGAATATTTCTGGGTTCATGGTGGGCCGGAAATACGAGAACGAAGGAATCGCAAGGCATGGCGCGAAGATGGTTACGGCCGTTGCTACAGCCCGTGTCCCAAAATTTACCGTCATCATCGGCGGCTCGTTTGGAGCCGGAAACTACGGCATGTGCGGCCGGGCCTATTCGCCTCGGTTTCTCTGGATGTGGCCCAACGCCCGAATTTCAGTCATGGGTGGCGAACAGGCGGCTTCCGTGCTCGCCACGGTAAAGCGCGATAACATTGAAGCCAAAGGCGGTAAATGGAGCGCCGAAGAGGAAGAAAAATTCAAAGCTCCGATCCGCGAACAGTACGAAAAACAGGGACACCCGTATTACGCAAGCGCGCGCCTTTGGGACGATGGAGTCATCGATCCGATCGATACGCGCATGGTGCTCGCACTCGGTATCTCAGCCGCGCTGAATGCGCCGATCCAAGAGACCAGGTTTGGGGTGTTTCGGATGTGATCCTTGAAGGAGACAGGGGTCGGGAGTCGGAGACAGAAGATAGGACATACCCTCCCAGTCGTTCTCAATACCTGACGAGTGGTTAGCTACGGACAAGGCGGCTATTGCCAAACCGTAGCACGGCAGAAGTCCCACTGTCGCACACCTCCTA
>JBKPBY010000026.1:0-11416 GCA_046727075.1 bacterium
ATTCGTCATAGATATCCGCAAACTCGTCCGGTACCCGGCGGCCCAGCCTGCGCAGATTCAGGAGTTTAGCGATCGAGTCTAGAAGGTAATAGCCAACCAAAGCACAGAAAATGAATCCGCCTAGCATGCGGCAGCAATCTAACATCTACGGGTGTTAGCGCTCAAGAATGCAGGATGGCGGCGAATTGATCCTTCCAATTCCAGGATTTTCGTCCTCGTACTCGTCCTCGAGAACGAGGCGACGACGAGTACGATTTGGTTGCGGCTTGTTTAGGCTAAGGTTAGAGCTATGAATCAACCCTCAACTGGAGAACAACCATGGCTTATAAGCCTCTATACACTGCGGTTGCAACATCGACAGGTGGTCGAGACGGCCACGTAAAAAGCTCAGACGGCATTATCGATCTCAATCTGAGCGTTCCGAAAGAAATGGGCGGACCGGGAAAACCAGGTACTTCGAATCCGGAACAGCTTTTCGCGTCAGGATATTCGGCTTGTTTTGCCGGTGCGATTGGCTATGTCGCCGGACAAAAACATCAAAAGCTCAATACGATTCAGGTGACTGCACACGTCACATTTGGAACGGACGAGGGCGGATTTCGCCTCGCCGTGGAGTTGGAGAGCCATCTTCCGGACGTTGACAAAGCCACGGCGGAAAAGCTGGTTGAAGAGGCGCATCAAGTTTGTCCTTATTCCAAAGCAACGCGTAACAACATTGATGTGAAGCTATCGGTGGTCTAAAGACTCGATGTCCCTCCCAGAAAAGATCCGGAAAGCCGGCATTTCGATCCATCATGATTTTGTCCCCGGAGATCTGGGCCGTTTGATTTATATTCACGGCGTCCAGAACTTCAGGGACTACGGCTTTAACGAGGTCCACGAAACGTATTGTGCAAAAATCGCGATCGACTTTCTGCTCACACCGCAGAAAGGACGATCGCGCGCGTGGATCCCGAAAAAGGATAATCAGGTCGTTGGGTCGGTACTGATTGTTGAGCGTCCGGAGAATCAGGCGCAGTTGAGATTGCTCTTTGCGGATGATTCAGTCCGCGGAGTCGGTCTTGGCCGATGGCTAGTCGAGGAATCAGTCAGATATTCTCGCGAGGCGGGATTTGACCTTATTTATCTTTGGACCGTTGCCGGACTCGACCGCGCGAAATCAGTTTATGAATCGCTCGGCTTCGTCAAAGTCGAAGAAAAGATAATCGAAGAGTGGGGGCACAAGACCACCGAGGTCCGCTACGATTTGAAGCTGAGATAGTGCGTTGGACTGTAAAATCGTCCTCGATCTCGAGCTCTTCCTCGTTTGGACAACGTTTGCAATCGAGTGTTTAGCTCTGCCCGGGCTTCAACATTCAAAATTCCCGCTCTGTTCAATAGGTTTCTCGAGTTCGAGTTCGAGACCAATCCGTTAGCGCATCTCTTCGACAATCCGCGCGACGGCACCTACGGGGTCTGGTGAGCCGGTGATTGGCCGGCCGATTACCAGGTAATCCGCGCCGGCTTTTACTGCCTCTTTAGGGCTCAGAATCCGCCTCTGGTCACCAGTCGCCGCCCAGGATGGACGGATCCCGGGAATGACCGTTGTGAAAAATGAGCCGAATTTTTTTCGGAGAACTTCCAGCTCTTGCGGGCTGGCAACCAGCCCAGTAATCCCGGATTGCTGCGCCAGCGTCGCCAGCAAAAGAACTTGTTCTCGTACCGGCATCCGAAATCCTGCCTCCGCCAAAGCCTGATCATCGAGACTGGTTAAAACTGTGACCCCGAGAATCAACGTCGGAGACGATCCGCGGCCGGCAACAGCGGCGTTGCACATGACTTTCCCTCCCGACAAATGGATCGTTAGCATGTCGACTCCCAGTGCACAGGCCGATTCAACCGCATGTTGTACCGTGTTAGGGATATCGTGAAACTTGAGATCGAGGAACACTTTGCTTCCCGCCTCTTTTATCTCTCGAACGATTGAAGGTCCGACCCGGGTGAACAACTGGTCGCCAATCTTGAACAATCCAACATGGCCGGCCAGGATCTCGATCAAACGACGCGCCTCGGCCTCTGACGAGACATCGAGCGGAACGATAATTTTCTCCTTTGCAGCGGTCGAAGTTTGCACAGGATGACGATGCATGAAAACCCTGACCCCGGCCAAGATCAATCTGACGCTCGAGATCTTCGGCCGGCGTCCGGACGGGTTTCACGAACTGGCGACATGGATGGTGCCGGTCAGCCTCTATGATTCGCTCGAGATTGACGAGGCTGCAGAGGATTCCGTTTCAGTGAATGTGCCGGGCTTGCGAAATGATCAATCCAACCTGGTGGTTCGGGCTAGAGACCTCTTCTCCGAGACGACCGGGATTGACGCCGCTCACCACATTACTTTGGAAAAGAATATACCAATGGGCGCAGGTCTGGGTGGAGGAAGCTCTGATGCAGCCGCGACATTGCTTTTGCTCAATCAAATACACGGAGAACCACTTGATATGCCGCGGCTGCGCGAGTTAGCCGCAGGGCTTGGTTCGGATGTTCCGTTCTTCCTCCAGCCTCGGCCTTCCTGGTGCACCGGCAGAGGGGAAGTCATGCGGCGGAAGGAATTTGATAGGAATCTCTGGGTCTGTCTTTTCAAACCTGGATTCGGGGTGCCGACAGCCGCCGCCTATCAGGCCTATGCGCAACTGCCCGAGGATCAAAAGAAGGGAGAACCAGAAGACACAAAATGGGGAAAGCTTCGCAACGACCTAGAGCGATCGGTCTTCCGCAAATACATCCTTTTGCCGGTGATCAAGGATTGGTTGAAACAACAGCCGGAGACGATCGTTGCGTTAATGTCAGGATCCGGATCGACGATGTTTGCGATGGTGAGGGATGAAGCGAATGGGAGGGCGCTAGTGGAGCGGTTTCGCGGTAAATTCGGCGACCGAATCTGGAGTTGGATGGGGAGGGTAAACCCGGCGGAGAATCTCGAATCTCGAAGCTAGAATTTCGAATGTAGAAACGCGGGATATCCCAGAGGAGTACCTTCCTCGTTTTCAGGAAGCCTGGGGTGATCCAGCGGCTAAGAGAGTCATTGAGTGGTCTGACGATCCTCGCTGGTTTTGTTTCGTAGCGTCGGATGACGCTGATTTCGCCGATGCTTTCTCAAGAGTTCCCATAACGGCCAACGGTCGACGGTAGATCATGAATATCAGCGCTGAAAGCGCTGATCCTGGGCTTGCCACTCCCGCCAATCGCCGCCACAATTTCGGGACACATGCAGAATCACTCGGCGCTTGGTATCATTGCCGGTAACGGCATTTACCCGTTTCTCGTTGCTCGCGCCGCGAAGAGGCAAGGCGTTTCTGCAATTCATGTCGCCGCCTTTGAAAACGAAACGAGACCGGAACTGGCCGAGTTGGCGGATTCCATCGAGTGGATGAGAGTCGGCCAACTCGGTAAGTTGGTTCGGTTTTTCCAAAAGTCCGGCGTCCGACAGGCGATGATGGCGGGACAGATCGCGCCGAAAAATCTTTTCGATTTGAGACCTGACCTGAAAGCGTTGATGATTTTGGGAACCCTTCCGAGACGGAATGCGGAGACGCTTTTTGGCGCAGTAGCTGACGAACTGAACAAAGTTGGCGTACAGCTGCTTCCAGCAACCACTTATCTGGAAGACTCGATCGCTACACAAGGATTGATCGCCGGTCCGAAACCAAAGAAAAGATGCGTCCAAGATATTCTTTTTGGATTTGAGATAGCGAAAGAAGTAAGCCGGCTGGATATTGGGCAGACTGTCGTTGTGCGCAATGGGACTGTCCTGGCTGTAGAAGCTTTTGAGGGAACCAACGAAGCGATCCGTCGAGGTGGGGCTTTGGCTAGAAATGATTCTGTCGTTGTCAAGGTTTCGAAGCCGAACCAGGATCTACGGTTCGATGTTCCAGTGATTGGCTGTGAAACAATCGAACTGGCCGCTGCCTCCGGCGTTAAGGCCATTTGTGTCGAAACCGGCAAGACGCTGCTGCTCGACAAAGAAGCTGTAATAAATCTAGCAAACGAAAAACAGATAACGCTGTACGGTCACCAAGTATGAGCGATCGATTGAGAGTCGGGATCGTCGGTGTGGGAAGTATCGGTAAGAATCATGCGCGAATTTACTCGGAGCTGCCTGGTGTCGAGTTTTCAGCGATTCTCGATATCAATCCCGAAACAGCCTCTTTGGTAGCAAATCAATACGGAGTCAAAGCGGTATCTACGCTTGCGGAATTTGCGTCGCTGGTGGACGCCGCGACCGTAGCCACGCCTACCCCTTATCACTACGAGGTAGCCAGGTTGCTGGTAACAGAGGGGAAACATCTCCTTATCGAAAAACCGATCACTGAGGCGCCGGACCACGCGCAGGAGCTCGTAAGATTAGCTAAAGAACATGGTGTGGTACTCCAAGTTGGCCATGTCGAGCGATTCAATCCGGTTTTAAGTGCCCTTGAGAAGATTCTGACCAAGGTCGGGTTTATTGAGGTGCATCGCCTTTCCCCTTATCCATTCAGGAGTCTCGATATTGGCGTTGTCCTGGATTTGATGATTCATGACCTTGAGGTAGTCCTGCATCTTGTTCGATCGCCAGTTAAAAGCGTCGACGCAGTCGGTATTGCTGTGCTGAGCAAAGGTGAGGACATCGCTAACGCGCGTATCCGATTCGAAAACGGTTGTGTCGCGAATATTACTGCCAGCCGGATCAGCCCTGAAAAAATGCGCAAGATCCGGATATTTCAGCAAACCGCATATGTGTCACTGGATTACCAGAACCAAACCGGTGAGATCTATCGTCTGGTGGACGGAGCCATCACGCGAAGTCCGGTTGAAATCGAGAAGGATGAGCCGCTGAAACGCGAGCTGCAATCTTTCGTGGAGTGCAGCCGGCGCGGCGGCCAACCGGTGGTCTCCGGTTCCGAAGCCGCCGCCGCATTGGAGCTCGCCATCGAAATCACCGAGCTGATCAAGCGGGGCCCATAGGTCGTATATGTCATATACGTCCTATAAGTCGTATAAGTCCTATCCATGCGCATCTACCTCGTAGCCGGTGAATCCAGCGGCGACGCGCATGGCTCTGTCCTAATGCGCGAACTCCGCGCTCTCCTTCCAAACGCAGAGTTCTACGGGGCTGGAGGCCCTCGGATGAAAGCAATTGCCGGCGACCATTTTGAGGATTGGAGCTCGGAGGCGGTGGTAGGTCTATGGGATGTAATTGGCAAATATCCATACTTCCGCCGCCAGTTTTATCGGATGTACGACGAAATAACCGGCCTTCAGCCTGACGCTGTCATTTTCATTGATTACCCGGGCTTCAACCTGCGCCTGGCTGAGCGCCTTCACCGAAGCAGGTTCTCTGGGAAGCTGATCTACTATGTTAGCCCGCAGGTCTGGGCATGGAACCGCAACCGTATCCCGCGAATGGCGAAGTTCCTTGATTTGATGATGTGCATTTTCCCATTCGAGAAATCGCTCTACGAAGCGAGTGGTCTTCGGACGGAGTTCGTGGGACATCCGATGGTGGAGGAACTGGAGCGCCATCGCATACAACAACCGCGTGAAGCCGATCTTGTTGCGCTTATGCCTGGAAGCAGGAAACGCGAGGTGAAACGAATTTTCCCGGTCATGTTGGAGGCGGCACGACTCCTGCGCCGTCGCGATCCAACAATGCGGTTTGAAGCGTCGGCCGCGTCGAGTTCTGCACAGGAGATGATGCAGCAGATGCTTCAGCCGGATGACAAAATCGAAATTCGTGTTGGCAATGCTGCAGCGCTGATGCAGCGGGCCGCAACCGGAATGGTTGCTTCGGGAACAGCGACCCTTGAGTCCAGCTTTTTTCGTTTGCCGTTTGTGCTCGTCTACAAAGTCTCCTGGCTCACCTACATTCCTGGCCGCCTGCTGATTCGCGTGAACTACCTTGGCATGCCCAACATCCTGGCAGGAAAAGAGATCGTACCCGAGTTTATTCAGCAGGAAGCGACACCTGAGCGAATCGCAGACGCTGTCTGGCGGCTTTATTCGGATGAATGGGGCCGGAAGTCGATGGTGCACGAAATGGATCGCGTGGTCGCAATGCTAGGCGAAAAAGGAGCCGGTAAACGCGCAGCCGAGGTCGTTGTGCGTGAATTGACTGAAGACGCCAAAGTGCGACAGGACACCAAATGAATGACTCGGAATGGAAATCTTTTTCCCAATCCGTCCTCGATATCCTGCATGGCGAGTTTATGCAGGAGATGGAGGAGCGTTTGCGGGCCTTTGGAACAAAAAGTTCAATGGGCATGTTCGATTCGGCTGTTCTTCTCGCGCTGGTCAAGAAGTTTGCGCCCCGAGTCTGCGTCGAAACGGGAGGCAACCTGGGCATGTCCTCATCGTTTATCCTGCAAGGAATGATTGAAGCCGGCGTGCACGATGGGAAACTCCTTAGTGTTGAGGTGGATCCGGATTGCGCAGTTGGATCTATGATTCCCGACCGATTAAAGCCTGGCTACCAATCGATGATCGGGGATGTGAAACGATTCATGAAACAGCAAGCGTTCCCGGAGCAAATCGACCTGTTTCTTCATGACAGCTCCCACCGGTACAAATATCAGTACCTCGAGTTTCGATATTTCTGGGAGAAGCTTAAACCTGGTGGCGTTCTGATATCACATGACGTCAATTTCAACGCCTCGTTTGTCGATTTTGTATCGACGACTTACAAGCACGACAAGATAGGTGTAACCGACAAAGCTAGGACCACGCATAGCGAGTGGGGCCGGTTGGGAACGATCGGGTTCTTGGCGAAGAAGGCGTGATACCATGCGCGACCTGAACCGACGACTAGGCCTTCGTTTAGGCGCAGACGTTCGTATTCTTCCCTGGATCTTCGCCACGCGCTAGGCAATATGAATCCTGTGAGCGACCTTAAATCCTGGCTGGACAGCTTATGGGCGCCCTGGCGGGTGGAATATTTCGAGCGCGCCGATCACAGTGCCGATTTCTTGCGCCAGGCCGCGGAAGCGGCGAACGATCGCGACCATCTTGTGGTTTGCCGGCGAAAGAACACTTTCTTGATCATGAACCGGTACCCGTATTCGGCCGGCCATTTGATGGTCGTCCCGTATCGGGCTGTATCTCGATTGGAGGAACTGACAGACGCAGAAAAGGTCGAACTATTGAACCTGGCCTGCTATGCGCAACAGCTGCTTGAGAGGGTGGTGAAAGCTCAGGGGTTCAATGTCGGCTTAAATTTTGGAGTAGCAGGCGGAGCGGGCGTGCTCGAGCATTTGCATCTTCATGTTGTGCCGCGATGGAGCGGAGATCACAATTTCATGACAGTCCTCGGACAGGTGCGCATTATCCCAGAGGGTTTGTTGCCGTTGTATGACAAGCTGCGAGAGGCAGTGCAGGAGGATTTCGCCTCAGGCTCGCAATCATGAGAGTCGATCGTAGCTAATCTGCTTTAGCCGGTTTTGGCATTTTGTATATCATTAACGCCATTCTGTTCATTCCACATAGCCTTCAACTGGCTTAATTGTCGTGCCAGATCCTATGCGCCCGGATCCCGCAACCAGACGAAAATCGTGGATATTTATTTTTTGGTTTGAAGTTTTTCACCAGACAAGGTTTTTGTGATGAGCCGTGAATGGAAAACCCCCAGGGCCCGCGCCCGCTCTCATCCTTCGCAACGTCAGTAAATCTTTCCCAGGTGTTCAGGCGTTAGCTGACGTGTCGTTTGACGCGAGGCCTGGTGAAGTCCATGCGCTCTTGGGGGAGAACGGTGCCGGCAAATCGACGTTGATAAAGATCATTTCAGGGGTCTATCCGCCGGACAGCGGGGAAATGGAGGTGCATGGTCGCGCCGCTCGCTTTACCCGGCCGAGCGAGGCTCAAGCGCACGGTATCGCCACGATCTATCAAGAATTCAGCCTTTATCCTGAACTGACTGTGGCCGAGAATATTTTTGCGGGACACATGCCGCGAGCGCTTTCTGGAGTTGTGCTGGATTGGGGCCGGGCTGGTTCCGCTGCCGAGAAGCTGTTAGAGTCGCTGGATGCAAGCGATCTGAATGTGCGATCGCGTGTCGGGACGCTTTCAGTTGGGAATCGCCAGCGCGTTGAGATTGCGAAAGCCTTATCGCGTCAGGCGCGCATTCTCATTCTCGATGAGCCGAGCGCTGTACTTACCCAACACGACACTGAACGGCTCTTTGGCATTATCAGGCGCCTGTGTGCCCAAAACGTGGCGGTCATTTATATCAGCCATCGTTTGGACGAAATCTTCGAGCTCGCAGATCGGGTGACTGTCCTGCGCGATGGGAAGCTTGTTGGCGTTAAGGCAGCCAAAGAGACAAATGAGGCGGAACTGATTCGGATGATGGTTGGGCGCGCCTTGGCAGAGGAACCGCTGCCGCATATCGAGAATGGGACACCGGAGGGGAGAGTCGTCCTTCGTGCGCAGGAATTGGTTTGTCCGCCACTGTTGAAAAAGGCGAGCATCGAGATACGAGCGGGGGAAATCGTGGGCTTGGCAGGCTTGATTGGCTCCGGACGATCTGAACTCGCTCAAGCTATCTTCGGAGTTACTCCATTGGAATCTGGAAGCATCGAGATGGATGGACGTGTAGTACAGATTCGCCGGCCGGAAGACGCTATTGCGCTTGGAATCGCATATGTTCCTGAAGACAGGCAGCGTCAAGGCTTGATCAGTGCAATGACCGTCGCGCAAAACATCAGCCTGACGCGGCTCTGGCAGTTGATGAAAGGCCCGTTTCTCGATCCAGATGCTGAAGATACGCTTGCACGTCAATACATCGATACACTCCGAATTCGGACGCCAAGCAGCCGTCAGATAACGCGAAATCTATCGGGTGGAAACCAACAGAAGGTCGTTTTAGCAAAATGGCTGGCAACCAAACCGCGTCTGCTGATTGTCGACGAACCAACCCGCGGAATCGATGTTGGTGCGCGCGCCGAAATCCATCGTTTGCTCGACTCGCTTGCTCGTGATGAGGGGATGGCGATCCTCGTTATTTCCAGCGATCTGCCGGAGATTCTACGGATTAGCGATAGGATCTGCGTGATGCGCGAAGGTTACCTGGTTGCGGAGATCAAGCGAAAGGGCGCTACCCAGGAAACAATTCTGGGCGCGGCAATTGGTCAGAGAGGCAACGGCAAGGAATGATGGATTCAACGGCACCTTCTGCAAACGCTCGGGCGCACGGGTTCGGCCCAGGCTTGGTTTCGCGTGGACTGACACTGTTGAACCGGCAAGAAGCGGTACTCATCGCCGCTTTCCTGCTGGTGTTAATCGGTGTCACCATATTGAATCCCGGGTTTCTGGCGAGCGGCAATCTGGTCGATATTCTGTACAGCTCATCATATGTCGCGGTCGCCGCGGTCGGAATGACGCTGATCATTCTCTGCGGTCACATCGATATTTCGATCGGCGCTGCTGTGGGAGTATGTGCGACAGTTGCCGGAAGGCTGGCTGTCGCCGGCGTACCGCTTGGCCTGGTCTTTTTTGCCACGATCTGCACAGGTGCTCTGATCGGTCTCACAAATGGTCTGCTGGTTGCCTATGGACGTATTCCAGCGATTGTGACGACGCTCGGGATGGCCAGCATCCTGAAAGGGGGACTCATTTTGTCAACCGGCGGAGCTTGGATTTATGGACTGCCACCAGGATTCGGTCTTAGTCGTCAGAGTGTCCTGGGTGTCCCTGTTCCGATCTGCGGACTGCTGTTCTTCACCGTGGTATTCGCAATCTGGCTTAAGTTTTTTGCGGCCGGAAGAGAGCCGTATGCCGTCGGCGGAAATGCCGAAGCGGCACGGTTGTCCGGGATTTCCGAACGCAAGGTTACACTGCGAGTCTTTGTGCTCAACGGCATTCTGGTGGGTGTCTCGGCGATCTTGTACGCCACGAACTTTACCTCGATTCAATCCAACGTTGCACCTGGTCTGGAACTGACTGTAATCACTGCGACGGTGATTGGCGGGGTCAGCATTCTGGGCGGTACCGGAACTGTGATTGGAGCAGTACTGGGCGCGATTCTTCTCCAGACAATCGGTACTGCGCTCGTGTTTATGCGGATTCGGGCGGAGTGGTTTCAGACCGTTCAAGGAGCATTGATTCTGCTGACTATTTTGCTTGATGTATTCCGACGGAGAAGAACAACTCACACGGCAGGAATCGTAACCTCTGGTGGCGGTGGTGAGGTCGCCTCGCCGCGCTTCTTATGGGGGCTGACTCTTCAGGAGGGGATACTGATCTTCGTCCTGCTGGTCGCAGTCATTCTGCTTTCATTTGGGTCTGATCGATTCCTCACTTCTTCGAACCTGCTGAATCAGACCCGCTTTCTGTGTGAAGTTGCGCTGCTGGCCGTTCCGATGACGTTTATCATCATCCTCGGCGGGATCGATCTCTCCGTAGGATCGATGCTGGCTCTTAGCGCTGTTTTGCTTGGGTTTTCTTGGCAAACGTTTGGCATTCCTCTCTGGCTCGCAGTCCTGATTGCAATCGTTGGCGGCGGACTGGCCGGCTTGCTGAACGGATTCCTCATCGTGTATTTGGGCGTGCCGCCATTGATTGTGACGCTGGCAACACTGGCTATCTATCGAGGGCTTTCGTTCGGTATCAGCCAGTCTCGATCGGTCCACGGGTTCCCGGACTTTTTCTCGTTTTGGGGAAGTGGCAATGTTTTAGGGCTGCCTGTCCAACTTTATCTGCTCGTGATCGTGTTGATCGTCAGCGCTTTGGTCCTGGCAAAAACTCCGCTCGGGCGTTGTATGTATGCGATCGGCAATAATGAGACGGCCGCCCGATTTGCCGGTCTGCGAGTGGGTCGCATTAAAATGATTGCGTACACTTTCAGCGGCTTGATGGCGGGTATTGCCGGGTTCATTTTTACCTCCCGGGTTACCAGCACGCGAGCGGATGCAGCAACTGGCCTAGAACTCGATGTGATTGCAGCGGTTGTCTTTGGCGGCACCAGCATTTTCGGAGGCCGGGGGACGATCCTCGGCACCGCCTTGGGCGTCGTTACGATTCAACTTTTGAAGAACGGTCTACAGCTTGCTGGCCTTCGTGGCGACGCCACGGTCGTTTTAATCGGAACGGTGCTGATCCTTTCCATTCTGCTGAACCAATTTTTGGAGAAGCATTTCTTTACAAAAGGGAGCTTCGCCAAATCAACGAAAGAAAAAACATGAAGCAAACCAACTCTCTCATCCGATGGCTGTTGCCGTCGGTTTTGGTCTTGTGCATCTCCGCGTATGGCGCGGATACTACGTACGACGGCGGTCAGCCAACCAACCCCAAAGATCTCAAAGGCAAAAAGATTGTGCTGGCAGACGTTCCAAAGCTGATCGGGATTGGCTATTTCGCGGCGACCACTAAAGGGCAGGCGGAAGCAGCTGCCGAACTGACCAAGAACGGT
>JBKPBY010000027.1:0-5270 GCA_046727075.1 bacterium
CCATGCTCTTCGCGATGCAGCACCTGGCACATGCAATCTTATCGCGCCCGGTGAATTGCACACGGGTAATGCGACATCAGAGGACGGCTGGATTTATCGTAATCTGTACATTGAGCGGCCTCTGATGGCGACGCTTCTCAACGATCTCGACTGGCCGAAGCCGCTAGATGTCATTTTCAAGTCTCCGCTTGTAAATGACTCAATCCTCGCGACACGCCTTGGACGCATTTTCGCAGCGGTGAACGGACCAGCTTCGTTGTTACATAACGAATCCCTGTTGTTGTCAGTTGTGGCGCGTTTGGTCACGGATCACTTCGTGCCCGGTCAGCTACTTCGTGAACCAGGACGCGAACGCGCGGCAGTCAGGCGAATAAGAGAGTGGCTTGACGCGCATCCTGAGCAAAATGTCTCCGTTCATTCACTCGCTGGTATGGCAGGGCTGAGTCCGTATTATCTGGTGCGGGCGTTTCACAAAGACGTGGGTATCCCGCCCCACCAATATCAGAAAAATGTTCGAGTGCTGAAAGCGCGCAAACTCTTGGCATCGGGTGCAGCAATTTCCGAAGTTGCGTACCTTGCCGGGTTTTGCGACCAAAGCCATTTGAATCGGTGCTTCAAAACAACCCTGGGAGTTACACCTGGAAAATACGCGATACGAGGTGCCCAACGACCGGCTCGCGCATACTCCTCATAGATCCGCCAGCGAACGGCCGACTTGCCGCGTCACATCGAGCAGAAACTCTACGTCTTCGCGGCGCAGGCGGTGATTCACGCTACAAGCACGAAGCGCCTTCTTCCCATTGATGGTAGTGCCGGATAGAAACACACGTCCGTCCTTTTCTACCGCATCGAGTAGCCGGCTGTTCAAAGCATCGAGGTAACTCTGGTCCGAATGTCTGGAAACCACGTCAGTGCGGTACTGAAAACATACGACCGACAGCGGAACGGGTGCGAGTCGGACGAAGTCCTTTGATTCATCAATTCGATCGGCCAGATACCGCATGATTTCGATGTTGCTCGCAATGGACGCTCGCAACTGCCGTGCGCCATATGCCTTGAACGTCATCCACACTTTCAGGGCCCGAAAATTGCGGTGCAACTGTGGACCATAATCTTTGAAATCGAGCGGCGCGTCTTCTATCTCGCTTTCCTTCTTCAGATAATCCGCCACGACGCGAAATGTGTCTCGCAGAGCAGTCGGCTCGCGAACCAGAATGCATGCAGCTTCAGCGGGAACGTACAGCCACTTGTGCGGGTTCACTACGACCGAATCGGCTTGCTCCAATCCTCGGAAGAGTCTCCCCGCGAGCTTGGTCCGCGCGGCAGGCCCGCCGTACGCGGCGTCAACATGGAACCACAATCCCTGCGCGCGGCAGAACTCAGCCAGTGCACTCAGCGGATCGACGGCGCCGGTGTTTGTACTTCCTGCGACACCCACCACGCAAATCGGGTGGCAACCATTGTTCCGATCTTGGATGACCTGCTTCTCCAGCAGATCGATATCGATCGTGAAGTCGTTTCGAACACCGATTTTGCGCAACTGATGACGCCCCATTCCTAGAATCACCATGGCCTTGTCCACTGAAGCATGCACTTCTTGCGACGCGTATACAGTGAGGAGAGGTCCTCCCCGCAGGCCAAGCGAATCCGCGTTGAACGGCGCCTTCTGCTTGCGAGCAACAGCTAGTCCTACCAGATTGCCAGCCGAACCACCGCTCAGGAGGCACCCTCCCGCTTGAGCGGGATAGCCGATGAACTCGGCAATCCACCGGACCGCTCGCCGTTCCACCTCTGATGCGGCCGGAGAAAAGTGCCAAAGAGCCAAGATCTGGTTCACTGCTGAGGCCAACAAGCCGGCCAGAATCGAAGCCTGGTTTCCTCCCGAGTTGATATACCCGAAGAAACGCGGACTCAAGTACAGAGTAGAATTTGCGAAAATCTTGCTCTCCACCTCGCTGAAGATAGAGTCCATAGCCTGAGGTTCTTCTGGGAGAGGTTCATCGAATAATGACGCGATCTCCGCATGACTCTTCGACGGAGTGATTCGAGTCTCATCCAGCCGTTCGTATAGCCGCAGCACAAGGTCTGATGCCTTTTGCAAGTCATGTCGAAAAGCCTCCAAGTCGCAATCCAGACCCCGAGCGATTGTTGGTTTGCTCATGCGACAGCAGCTCCTGATCCTTGAGCACTAGTGTCGACAGTAGCGTTGATGTTGTAACCGAGTCTTGGATGATATTGCGCTGGTTTTCCCGGTACTCGAGGGCGTGAGTCAACACTATGTCGGGGGCTTGTTGACATGTCGCTCTCAACGTAGAGCAAGATTGTCCAAGACCAACGCGCCTGCAGGTCAGTATGGTGGCCCGAGGACTCGGCCGTGAACTCTTAGAAGCTGAGATCTGCTGGGGAAACTGTCATTGCACACGAGACTTGATTCTGGGGCTTGGTCACCGGCAACGTCTTTGAATGGGATCGGTGGAAGCTGTGGTCTTGCGATCATCAGGAAGCGCGCGATTTCCTTGCGAGATCGCGCACTCGGGTATCGGCTCTCGCTACCAAAATAAAGTAATCTTCGCTTTAGACGAGGGCAGTCAGGAAACCCGTTACGCGAGACTTTTCGAGGGGGAAGAACAAATGTTCGCCCGATTAATCGCCAACTGGGTCTACGGTGGGTTCCTGGCCGGCTTATTGTTGCTTTTGCTGACCCCTGTCCTCGTGCACTCTTGGCCTGCTTGGCTCGTGACCACGTTTCTCTGCCTACACATGCGCACGGGTGATCGTTCCTGAAGGCGGTCCGCACCTTCTGGCAATGGGAGAAAGGCAAATTCCTGAGCCTCCTAACTAAGACGTCACCGAAATATCGTCCCGGACATCCACTGACCCTCATCGCCGATGAGTCTCCATTCTTGAAGCGAGCCCTCGAACAAAGACAGAGTGTTCTGATCCCTGACACCAAAGACGGAGAAGGACTTGAGGCAAGGAATCGCCGTGCGAAACAAGATCACATGGCTTCGCACCAAGTCGGGCGATGTAAAGCTTACGGCTTACTCTGCCGACAGAATCCACTTCGATGGCCAATCCTGTGTTCTCGCCGTGTCAGCGGACCTGCCTGAGTACAACCAACACAAGGTCAACTAAAGTTCTGTCGCAGTACTCCGATTTTTCGTCGAGATCAGACCCGGCTAAGCATGCTATAAGGGCGAGAGAACATGAATTGGAACGGAGCGAAACTCGTCGTTGGCGTGTCCGGCGATCTTGTTGGCGCAAAATTTCTGGTCGGCGTTCTACTTCTGTCGTCTGGGTTTGCGCTTCGTGCTGGGGACTGGCCCAAGGGCTTCGAGGACCAAGGCCGCATAGGAGGACCAGTCGGTAGGTAGCGCGGCAGGTGCTTCGTGCGCCACCTGCAAAAGCCCGCGGTAGGCGGCGTACACGAACACCGCTTTGGCTTTGGCCTGCGGTTGCGGCAGGCCGAGCTCTCGGTAGCAGGCCTCCAGATACTCGATTCTGGCCGATGCCACACGATTAAGCACCCGCTTGACGATGGGGTCGCCGGCAGCCTCGGCGAGCGCGGCATAGAGTGAGCGCGATCGTGGCGAGTGCGAGGTTGCTTCGAGGATGAGAGAGAGCCGCTGCCGCGGATCGGTGACGGCCGAGAGGCCGGCGATGGACTCAGTGGTGGCGCGTTTCTCCCAGCGTTCCAGTGCCGCGGCGACAAGTTCGGCGCGCCCCTTAAAATGCCAATAAAAACTACCCTTGGTGACTCCGAGCCGCGCGGCGAGGGCCTCGACGGTGAGCGCCCGGAGACCGGCCTCGGCGATGAGTTGCAGTGCGGCTCCGGCCCAGTCGGCCGCAGTCAGCGTCGGCTCGTCAAGCCGCTTTGCGCCGGTACCTGTACGCGCCATAGGCGTCCATTCTCCCATACTCCAGGGTATTGACAACCCGCACTTCCATACTCTACAGTATGGAACGTTTCGGTCGGCGCGTTTCGGAGTGGAGCGTGGTGCGATGGATCCCCATCTGGAGAAGTTGCGAACATCGTTGCTGTCGACGGTTGAAGGCATGTCCGAAGAACAGTTGCACTGGCATCCGCCTGGAAAATGGTGCGCAGCGGAGGTGCTGGAGCACCTGTATCTCAGCTACACGGGAACGATCGGGGGATTGGAGAGGGTGCTGCGACATGGAAAGCCGCTGGCCACGCAGACTCCGCTGCGACGCCGTCTTCTGCGGTATGTGGTGCTGGGAATCGGATACATACCCACTGGAATCAAGGCGCCTGCCATCGTGGCGCCCAAGGGCTTGCCGATGGAGATGGTACGCAACGAGATCCGGCCAATGATGGCAGCGATGGACGAGACGATCGCGCGGTGCGAGGCGCAGTTCGGGAGCCGAATCCAGTTGCTCGACCACCCGGTTCTGGGCCCGCTGACCGCGACGCAGTGGAGAAAGCTCCATCTAACGCATGGCCGGCACCACTTAAAACAGGTTCTCCGGCTTCGAGAAGGCGCGACGAGGCAATCGATTTGAATCCCCGTGATTAGTCGGCGTGTCTCTCTATCTTAGACGGACACCGCCGCATGGCTTGATCGCAGTGTCCCTGGAGGTTCGATGAAGCCGGCATCCTCGATGACCGTTGCGTTCCTGTTTGTTGCCGGCCTCATGGTGGCTGGCAGCGCTCAGACCACCGGCCCGACCCACGGCAAGCATGATGAGATTCCGATCGAGCGCTGCGATCGGCTGCCGGTGGTCACGCTCAAGGTTGGAGGAGCGCCGCGGCAGTTCCTGCTTGATACGGCTGCGACAACAATCCTAAGTCTGAAATCGTTTGCAGCGGGCGAGTCCGGGAAGATCAGAGTCCACTCGTGGAGTGGAAGCGCCTCGACGCGGGCTCGCGAGATTCTGTTGCCGCAAGTGGAGCTGGGCACGCACACGCTGCGCAATTTGAAGCTACCGGCGATTGATTTGACTCCGATCGGCAAGGCTTGTGGAGGACACATCGATGGAATCCTCGGCGTCGATTTGCTCGATGCGATGGGAATGACGATTGATCTGAAACGGTGGGTAGCTGTCCCCGATCCTGCGAGCGCACCGGCTAGCTCGGCGGAAGCCCTTGCCCAGGCGGAAGGAGATCTGGGGTCATGCAACGTGGCTTTCAATCGAGGCGACGCGAAGGCAATGGCGGAGTGCTTCGATCCCGACATCGTTTTCTTCACGCAGCATGGCGAGTACCGGGGACGCGACGAGGTGATGCGTTACCTGAGCCAGCGTTACTTCAA
>JBKPBY010000028.1:0-13465 GCA_046727075.1 bacterium
CCTCATGAGCTCAAGCTTGCCCGCCTGGTTCGAAAGTCTCGTCCGATTCATCATGCTGAAGAGGACGACAATTCGTAACCAGGCGAGGCGCTTGGCGCGAAGTTATTCACAATCTGGCGTCGCTCACGCTCCAAAGCTCAAACCAGGCTTTGGCGCCAGATCGATGAATAACTTCGGAGCTACCATAAGGACGAAAACGAGATAAGCCGATCCAACCTCTTATTTTTTCCGTTTCTCCAACTGCCAGGGGATGTTGATAATCAGGATTCGGTTTTGTCCTTCCAATAACAGTCGGGTTTTCAGGATCGTCGCTCGTTGGTTGTGCATGAATGTGTAGTACCACTTGGTCTCAACCAGTTGGGGTACCAGCACGGCGATCGTGAAGTTAGGACTTCTGCGTTCAAGTTGCCAGATATAGTCGAGGATAGGCGCAATGACTCTTCGATAGGGTGACTCTATTACCACCAGGGTTGCATTCGGCAGCTTAGCAGCGTTCAGCGATGTCTGAACGTACTCTCTCCATTCACTCGCGAAATCGCGATCACTGCTTTCATCTTTAACGTGAAGAACATGAACCCTATCGGTTACGCCATATGCGATCTGCAGCGCTTTTTCAGCCAGCGCGTTCAGGTTTTCCACAGGCACAATTGCGATGATCTCCCGGGGCGGGCGTAAGTTGATTGTACCCGAAATGGCTACTTCGCGGGCTATTCTATTGTAATGGCGATGAACCGAAAACATGAAGAAATAAAGAATCGGCATCACGATGACGATCAGCCATGCGCCTTCCGCGAACTTGGTGACGATCACAATTAAAAGTGTGATCCCGGTCGCGACCGCACCCAGACCGTTAATGCATGCGCTGACGCGCGCGCCGGGATCGTTTGATCTGAGCCAATGGAGAACCATGCCGGCCTGCGACAGTGTGAATGCGAGGAAAGCGCCAACTGCGAAGAGTGGGATCAGCTTATCCGTGACCCCGTTGAAGGCGATTAACAGGGTTGCAGCGAGAACAGTCAAAACACAGATGCCCTGGGTGTAAACTAACCGGCGACCGCGAACGGCAAATGAATCCGGAAGAAACCGGTCGCGGGCAATTACGCTGCAAACTCTCGGAAAGTCGGCAAAAGAAGTGTTCGCCGACAGACAAAGCACGAGCAGGATCGCAATCATCGTGACGTAATAGAAAACGCCGTGACCGGTAACGGCGACTGTCAGAAGAGAAAGAACACTTTGATAATTCGAGCTGCCTGGCTCAGTTGCTGTGATCCCGTAGACTTCAACCAGATAAGCTACCCCGAGCAAGATCACGATCAGGATTGCAACGATCATGGTTAGCGTCCGACGAGCGAAGGCGACGCAACGTTCTTTGAATGCTTGAACGCCGTTACTGACCGCCTCGACTCCGGTCATCGCCGTGCACCCGGCAGCGAAAGCTTTCAGGAACAGCCACAAAGTGATCTGTTGATGCGCCGGTGGTGGCGCCGGCAAAGGGTCGACAGGTTGAGGATGTCCTCCGGCCAAAACCGATTGAATGACGCCGATCACTACCACAAGGCCGAGACAGCCGATGAACAAATATGTGGGCGGCATGAACGCGAGACCGGCTTCGCGTAAACCCCGAAGGTTCATGAATGCGAGGAGTCCAAGAACGACCAGGCAAAGCAACAGAGTGTGGGGTTGCAGTGCCGCGACGGCAGAGATCAGTGCACCAATACCGGCCGCGATTCCGACCGCGACATTAAGCGTATAATCAATCATCAGCGCAACAGCGCCGAGAAGTCCGGCGTGCCAGCCCAAATTTTCTTTGGCAACCGTGTAAGTCCCTGCACCCCCTGGGTAGGCCGCGATCGTTTGCCGATAACTGAAATAGACAATCGTTAAGATTGCCGAGACAGCGATGGTGATCGGCAAACTGAATTTCAGGCCGGCAACACCTAATGGGATGAGAATCGTTAATGCGGCTTCCGGGCCGTATCCGGCAGAGCTCAACGCATCCAGACCGAAGACTGATATTCCGGCGAACGAACCAATCCGTTCTTCTTTGTCTTCTTCGGAAGACAACGGACGGCCGAGAATCAGGTCGAGAATGGCCATATGTAGAGGACGTTTTATCTCCCGCCCGGCAAAGCCGCCAGTCAAGATAGCCTGGGGCGAAGCGAACCGTAGCCCCAGGATCGTGACCGGACGAGCGATTAGCGCTGAAAGCGCGATTCAATGCCAGCGGAATATCAGGCTGCGGATTGAGACGCACCTTTAGTACACAAATAATGCGGGTATATAGTCCTGGGGCTAGGCTTTGCTTTACCCGAGGCTTAAATAAAAATCGCGGCTTCGCCGCTCGAAACGATGAATCAGATCAAAACGCGTTGTTGTGTGGTCGGTGGCGGTCCGGCCGGGATGATACTTGGTTTTCTGCTGGCCCGCGCGGACATCGACGTTCTGGTACTGGAGAAACACGCCGATTTTTTTCGAGATTTCCGCGGGGACACCATTCATCCATCGACAATGGAGCTGCTGAACGAGCTTGGGTTGCTCGACGATTTTCTACGTCAGCCGCATACGGAACTGCCGCGTCTACAACTTTTGGTCGAAGGCCAAATGGTGGACGGCCCTGATTTTTCGCACTTGCCGGTGCGCTGCAAATTCGTCGCACTCATGCCACAATGGGACTTCCTGAATTTCCTGGCGTCGCACGCGAAACGGTTTCCATCGTTCAGCCTGAACATGAAATCGGAGGTGACCGATCTGATTTTTGAAAACGGCAAAGTTGTCGGGGTCCGTCTGAACACAGAAACCGGTCTGTCGGAAGTTCGCGCAGATCTTGTTTTCGGCACAGACGGACGCCATTCTGTCGTCCGTCAAAGCGCCGGATTACAACTGCAAAACTTTGGCGTGCCAATCGATGTACTATGGTTCCGGCTCTCTAGGCCTGGAAACACACAATCGTTCCTTCTCGGCCGGATCCATGACGGCCAACCGATGGTAACAATTGATCGTGGCGATTATTTTCAGGTCGCGTTCATCATTCGAAAAGGTGGATTTGAAAAGATCAAAGGTGAAGGGCTGGAAACGTTTCGCGAAAAGATCGTTGCGATCGCGCCGGAATTTCGCGAAGTGGTCAACGAGTTGGACGATTGGGATAAGGTCAAATTGTTAACCGTCCAGGTGAATCGCCTGCGGCAATGGTATCGACCTGGTCTGTTATGCATTGGTGACGCAGCGCACGCCATGTCGCCGGCCGGAGGGGTCGGCATCAATCTCGCCATTCAAGATGCGGTCGCGACCGCGAACCTGCTTGGGCAAAAGATCCTGCGCGGTGAATGCACCACGGAAGACCTGGCGCTGGTACAACGTCGTCGCGAGTTCCCGACGCGGTTAATTCAGCAAATGCAGGTCTTCATTCATCGGCAGATGTTTGGAGACGATTCAGGCAAAGCGATTGTGTTGTCGTGGCCGGAGCGAAAATTCTTAGAATTATTCGCGCCACTCTTTAGCCGTATTGCCGGGCGTTTTCTCGGGATCGGTCCGCGGCCGGAGCATATTCGTCCAACCAGTTTATCGAGCTCGCGAATACAAAAGGAGAATTGAACAGGAGGTCGCGAAGGCCCGCCCGCATCCGCCAATGGCGGAAGCGTTGCTGGGTGCGAAGCCTGCATCCCCAAACCGACCTCTGCTAACTGGGAGAAGTACCGCTAAGCGAAGCAGGAGCGTAAGCGTCTCAGAGGAAGGCATAAGTTGGTTATCCGTTGAGCTTTCAAAAGGAGGAGCGATGTGCTTGAGCACGGCGAGAAACTTCTTCCGCTGCATCAGAAGCAGCCGCAGCGAGCCGTGGTTGTTGAAGAAGTCCTTGAGCACCTTGCGGTCGTACCGTCGTAGAGAACCCCCACTGTGCGGGTCCTTCCAGCCCTCTTGCAGGCGACGGAAGGCGCCGGGAATGAGGCCCTGCCGGCACGAAAGCCGCCCACCTACGCTTTTTTCGTTTAATTCGCAAATGGTTTGTTGGTCGTTTCGACGACCGCGCAAAGAGCCCACTTGCTTTGCCAGCAGCGCCCGCTACGTTCCAAGTCCACTGCCGTAATGAAACGGCAGTAAAATTGGAGAACAGAGGCGACAGGATGTTGTAGATATATGCGCAAATCAGCTCCAGTAAAGGATTTAAGCGCAATTTGGAAGGGTGGCTGAGTTGGTCGAAGGCACCTGATCGAAATCAGAAGCTCTCTCCTAGGAAAAGACGATCTCCCTAGGTAGCAGTTGTGAAATACGTGCAAGGGCATGCTTCTTTTGCTTGCATAACGGGAGTGACGGGAGTAAGAGTGGGCACCTGATTCTATGCCACGGCCACTTAAGCTCAAACCTCGCCAGATCGGAGAACGTTGGGTGTTGGATGTGCCAGCCGAGTTATCCGATACCGGAAAACAGCACCGGCCGTATTTCAAAACGATCGAAGAAGCTCGCCTTAAAGCGAGTGAGCTGCGGGCCCGCAAACACAATCTCGCGATTGCATCGGAGGATTTCAGCGAATTTCTGAAACGCGACGCCCTCCAGGCAATTGATCTGATCCATGCCGTCGATCGCAACGCCACACTCTTGCAGGCGGCCCAGCTCTTTGCGGAAACACATAGAGCGAAGGCGCACTCGATCCCCTTCGTCCAACTCTTTGACCTCTACCTGGAGAAATCTCGTGGACGGAAGCCCAAATATCTGCGGGAACTGGGCCTTACCAAAAAGCGGCTTGCAGCGTTTCACGCGCTGACTGTTTGCGATATTCGGACTGAAGAGTTGGAAGCGTTCTTGAGCAAATTGCGGCCCGGCGCGCACAACGCTCAGTTGCGTTACTTGCGTGCAATTTTTGCTTACGGCATCAAGCGCAAATATCTCGCGAGCGATCCTACGGGGCCGCTGGACTTCATCATTCGACCGCGCAAAGAAGTTGAGATTCTCTCACCGGAAAGTTTCAGGGCGATGTTGGAATGTGCGTTCGAACACGACCTGGAACTGGTCCCTTATCTTGTCATCTGCGGTTTTGCCGGGGTCCGTCCCGACGACGAAGGTGAAGCCTGTAAGATTGACTGGGCCGATTACACCTGGGCCGAAGGCAAGCTGGAGATCCGGGCCGAGATCACCAAGAACAACGGTCGACGTTATGTCCAGCTAGAACCCAATGCCCGCGAATGGCTGGAAGCTTACCGGCTACGTGGCGGTGTTACGACCGGACTGATGGCGCCTTTCACCGAGAAGGTGTTACGCGGCAAGCGGGAGCGGAACCGAAGGGCTGCGAAAGTACGCCACTGGCCCAACTCCGCGATGCGTCATTCCTTCGCCTCCTATTGGGCGACGTTGCACCACGACATCGACACATTGCTCTTCATGCTGGGTCACTCGTCCCTGGATATGTTGCGTAAGAACTATCGGCGGGCCGTGCCGATGGAAGCAGCTAAGAAGTACTTCTCGATCCGGCCGCCGGCCCCGACCGGGAACGTGGTGGCTTTTTCGCCTGCGGCTTAGCGGCTTTGTTTCGCTTGGTCGTGTACGCCTCGTGCTCCGCAGCAAACGGTTCATTTTTCGCCGCTGCCAGGCGCGCCTGTTCGAAGAGGCGGATAAAGTCTTGCTCTTCGCCTTTGAGCAGGCTCCAGAAGACTTTCCGATACCCCAGGACGCGCACCTCTTTACGATCCCATTGCGGGTCGAGCATAAACGGCGTTCGTTCGAAGGGGACTTCTTTGGACCATTTATCCAAAAGGTAATACACACGCCAGAACCAGCCGTTGAATCCTTTGGGCGGAATCGCTTTCAGCAACGACAGAAACTCGTGCAGCAGAAAATATACTGCCGGCTCTCGTTCTGCGGCTTCGGCCAATAGTTCCGTCCTAAAAGTGGTGAAATGCTCACGGGTATAAGGCACCGGTTCCCGGTCGAGAGCGAGTAAAAGAAAGATCCATTTCCCCTCATGCCAGTAGGCACCAATCGACATGAAAATCCGGTCGAGAATTGCCTGGCTCATCTTACCCTGATTACGCCGGCCGATTTCGAGACTGCGTATTTGATCGAGGCTCAAACCGGTGATCCGTGCAAAGTCGGGTTGTGAAACGCCGATGATCTCGCGCAAATCCTTCAATGGATGCGTGGAATGACCTGGATCGGGTGCTCGTGACATAGCTTGTCATGTACACCGCAATGTATTTTCAGGCAAACTGCGTTTTTATTTGCCGCGCCAGCGCCGCCGTAATAGTACTAGTACATGCCACCGCCGTTAATTCCTGACGACCTAATGCCGTTGTCACATCTGATAAGAAAACACCACATCCCGCGGCGTTCTGCTTACGGTTGGAAAGACGCTGGGCTTTTCCCGCATTGGCAGATCAATCGCATCATCTTGGTGCGGGAGTCTGAAGTATTCGCCGCTCTTGCAAAATTCCGAAGGATCGGAAAACCAGAGCCGATCGCACCGGCCCCCAAACTCCCGGCCGGTCCTGGCCGCGGACACAAGAAAAACCCTTAAAAAGAAAGAGCGCCGATTCACTTGGCAAAAGAGACGACGCGCTTTCCCCCAAAAGGAACACTCTTCTATGCACATCGAATGTCCTCCTTGCGCTAAACGTAATCGTAAATGCGCTACTGAGCAACGTCCCGTTGCTCGGCGTCAATTCATCCCCACCGAAGTCTTGATGCTAATCCTCATCCTGGTCGGCCGTAACAACGGCAACCAGTCTGTCATCACCTCCAGATCAAAGGAGGCCCTGCCATGATCAAAAACAACGGTATTGGGCCCCTGCGCACAGTGCTTGAACAAGCACAGCTGATTGCCGGTTACACGATGAACGATCTCACGGTGCTGGATAAGCAGAACGATCCCTACAGACAAGATACACCAGCCGGCCACCAGAAGGGCCGATGGTTCAAGGAACAGGTAGACCGTTTCGTCTCACCTGCGAAGAAGGTTCACCTTCGCGAACTACACTACCTTGTATCGAGTTCCGGTGACATTCTGAAGGTGGGGGGCTTGCCCTACCAGAACATTGACCCCGACTGGGAATGGTTACAAGAGGACTGCGCCAAAGCGGGCCGTTGGCTCGGCTATGTGCCGCACAGCCGGTTTATAGACGCTCGCAATGAAGCTCCGAAAATCTTTGTCCCTGATGATGAGACTACCATCACCTGGAAAGCTGGTGATGGTGCTTTCGTTCAAGTGCCCGTGTCGGCGGAAGCAGCTCTGCCAAAGCCTTCGGCCGACTTCCATGCACGGCAAGCGTACAGGATCATCTTCTTCGGAGAGAAAACCTCTCTTGATTCCATCCTCTTACCCATAGCTAAGGAGGTAGGCGGTGAGTTGTTGCTACCCACTGGAGAGAGTTCCGACACCATGGTCGCTGACATGGTTGAGCGTATCGTCGCGGACGGCCGGCCGGCAGTCATCCTTTATTTCAGCGACTTCGATCCAAGCGGTTGGCAGATGGCGGTCTCGGTTAGGCGCAAGGTGCAGGCGCACCGTGATCTAACTCACCCTGATCTGGTGGTCGAGGTTCACCCTGTCGCGTTGACCCTGGAACAGTGCAAGAGGTGGGGGCTACCCTCCACTCCTCTCAAGGACACCGAGAAACGCAAGGACCGCTGGCGCGCCGTCATGGGACATGAGCAGACCGAGATCGATGCTGCGATAGCGCTTCGGCCGGCCGAGCTTGCCCAGGTCGCCTGGGATGCCGTTAGCCCGTTCTACGATCCGACATTGCAAGGACGAACGGTAGAAGCTGAAAACGAGTGGATCATAGAAGCGGAATCTCGACTACGTGCCGCGCCGGCCTATCAAGATGCACTGATAAGGCTGGATGCAGCCATCGCAATCGTGCGGGATAACCCTACCCAGGAAGCGAGTGATGCGTTTGAACAACTGCAAGCACAAATCACTCGCGACTTGGTGGATAGCATCGAACTGCCGCCCATCATCCTGCCGGAGCCTGACATCGACAGCTCAATGGTAGCGCGGCCGTTGTTCACCACGGCTGATGATTACATCACGGCCACGCGTCGGCTTATCGATCACAAGAAACTCAATGGAGAGCATTAACATGAAGAAGCAAAAGCACAGAATAAAAAGCTGGGAGGAAGTTCTACTGCAAGGTCGCGTCGAGTTGGATTTCTCCATTCCGCTCGATCCCGCCAGCAAACATCTGCCAAAGCCGGCCGGCCATGAATTCCGGGAGATTAAGGCGCCTGAGGACAAGATCCAGCTCGCCGCGCTCAAGTATGAAAGATGGCGGGCCGCTGGCCGCCTCGTCGACTGATCCAACCTCCGTTATAACCGGGAGTCGGATCGTTCACCAGATTCGGCTCCCGCTTACTCATCGTTCTTCACTGTTATGAGTTTTGCTGAAATATACTTGCGTGAACGCGGGATCACCGAACAAACCATCAGAAGCTACGGTTTGGAACTTGATGCTTTTCTGGCCAACAAAAAAGCTAGGACGCGGCTTGGGCGGAGTCTAGCCGGCTATGGAGTAGCTGAGATTATCTGGTTTCCACTTTACGATCAGGGAGGCAAGCTGATTAGTTACATCGCCCGAATCCTGCCTTCGATTACCGGCTTGCCAAAATTTCTCTCGCCAGCAGGCTCTGACGGGCCGCCTTATATACCGTCCGGAGTTTATAATCTTAAGCACGGTCTTCCCATTATTGTCACCGAAGGTCCGGTTAAAGCCCTGGCTTGCGTCCAGGCCGGTTTTGCCGCCATCGGGCTCAACGGTGTTTGGGGTGCTAGCCTCAAGAACGCTGCCGGTCTCTATGTCATCCGGGCTGACCTGGGGGCTGCGTTAGAATGGCGCGGGCGCAAGGTCTATGTCGCATTTGACGTGGATGCTGAGTCTAATCCTGATGTCCGACAGGCTCTTGTTCGGCTCTTCTTAGTCTTGTCGGCTCAAGGAGCCGAGGTTTTTAGAATGAGCTGGGGGCTGGAGAGGTGACTACTCAGGCCAAGGGCATTGATGATTATTTGGCCACTCAGGCCACTCCCGATTTAAGTCTGGGACTATTAGAAAAGAACGCCAAAGCCCTGATTGAAAGTCTGCGAGCAACCGCTCTCGATGTTGGACTAGTCTGCAGCGAATTCCGCAGTGTTCTATTGCCGAAACCCCTGTGCACTCAACTCGCTAAAAAGCTGGCCGCGCAACTCGGAGCCAGCCCGGAAGAACTTGAACACAAACTAGACCAGCAGACTGCCCGCAAACAGGAGCAACAAGCGCATGACATCGCCAATTCGATAGATGCCTACTATGACCAACCGGCCAAAGAATACGTTTTGAGAGCTCACAACAACAGCTATCAATCTTTAAACGAAGCTCAGTTCAAACGCGAGTTGCGGATTCATCACGCTTTAAGCGCAGAGTGCATTCCGCTGCGCCATTACAGCCAACTGGACTTGGTCTTGAATGAGCTGCAGAAGACTAAAACAGTCGACTACGTCGGGCCGTTGGCGGGCCGAGATTGCGGATATTACCATGAAAACGGGATCGCTTTCCTGGTCACGAAATCACCCGTGATCATCGAGCCGAAACCTGGAAAGTGGAAGACGCTCGAAACCTTTTTCTCTAATTTATACTGGCCGAAAGACGAGCCCTACGGTGATCAACAGAAAAACAGTCTGTATGGTTGGCTCGCAACAGCTTATGAGGCTTTGCGGAAACGTAAATTTCGTGAAGGTCAAGCCATCGGCTTAGCCGGTCCGACCAACGCGGGCAAGTGCCTCTCGCAGGCATTGTTCACGCAGATCCTGGGCGGTCGCAGCGCCAAAGCTTCGATGTGGCTGCAAGGCCGGACGGATTTTAACAGTGATCTGTTTGCGGCCGAACATCTCATGTTAGAGGATGAGGTAGCCGAGACCAATCACCGGGCCCGCATGGCTCTGGCACAATCTTTACGCAACGTCGTTTCTAACCGGCTGCATCCCTGTCACCCCAAATACAGAATCATCGTCACCTTGCCGAGCTGGTGGCGGGTTTCCATCAGTCTTAATGATGAGGGAGAGCGCCTGATGATCCTGCCGCCCTTGGATGATGATATGAAAGAGAAAATTATTCTGCTTAAAGCCAGCTTGGCGGCTATGCCTATGCCGGTCGCAACTGCGGCGCAAAAAGAGAAGTTGTGGCAAACCCTGGTCAGTGAACTCCCGGCCTTTCTTTACTGGCTGACTCGCGAATTTACTCTTCCCGATAGCTGGCAGGACCCCCGCTTTGGCGTAAAAGCTTGGCAGCACCCGATGCTGTTGCGGCAATTGGAAGAACTTTCGCCTTCGCATAGTCTGCTTGCCCTGATTGACCAACTGGAGCCTTGGACCGTACTCGATCCCTGGGCGGGCCCAGCCCTGGAGTTGCGGCGGCTACTCCTGAATACGTACGAGACCCAGCATGACGCCAGAGAATTATTGAGTTGGCGTAACGCTTGCGGGACTTATCTGCACCAGCTTTCCAGGAAACACCCGGATCGGGTTCGCCTGGACCGGACCCAGACCCAAGATATCTACACAATCTTTAAGCCGATTCCGTCGCCATGAAAAATCGATTTGGTAACCTTCCGGAAAAGTTGACCCACATACTCAACATTCTAAAAACATGTATACGGATGTGTGGCACATTTTCCGGAAGGTTAATAAAAGCAAAAAACCATGATCAAAGAAATGAGAGAGACGATAATCACAAAAATCAAAGACTTAGACCAGATCGATGCGGCCTTTGTGGCCGACTACATAGCCAAACGTGAGCAGGAATCGCAGCCGCAGGTTGGCGATTTTCTCCAGTTCCTAGACGGGAAGATCCTGAGGATTACCGCGTAGAAGAAATTTTTTCTGGAAGAACATATCCCGGCGGGCCAAAATTTTTGAAAATTTGCGCCCGTTAGCCACCAACGAGACGACCAAGTTTGACAGCTCGTTGAAGATCGAGGCGCACGAGCAACCTGTTGGGCCGTCCGAGAATTGTTATTTACAGCAACCCCAATCCTTATGGCACTTTTAAAAGACCCGGTCACAAACCTTGCGCGTTGGTTAAATTTCGAAGGCGGAAATGCCGTACTGATTCTGTCACGCGAGTAGAGCCAACAATAATAGGATACTCCATGGTCTCCTTGTGTGCTGGTCTCAGAATAGAGTAAACGACCCATGGGGAGAAACGATGGAGAGAGGGACAGACCACAGAAAGCTCGACAAATTCGAGAAGCTCATCCGGGATGCTATTGCGGTACTGATTAAGCGGGGTGAAATATCGATTCCCCGAAAGAAGTCGTTCCCCTCAAAGACCAAACCCAAAAAAGAATCTCAGTGAGGGAATAATTTAGCTTGCGAGCCGTCAAATCAAGGGGCCTATGGATAATCATCCCTCGATTTCCGAATTTGACGCTTTGCCGCGCGACGAAGTTTTGGAGCTACTCGTTAAGTGCATTTCGGAGCTTTCCCCGATGCAGAAGACAATTTTAGCCATGTGCTATCACGAAGACATGGAGCCAGCCGAAATAGCGGCCTGTGTGGGGTTGACTGACAGTGAGCTCGACCAAATTCATGCCGAGACCGTCGGGTTACTCCGAACGATGTTGGCAGCTCAGATCGGCCTTAACCGGCTTTCCCGTTCTGAGGTCTCCTCCGTGACTGTTTGTGGACTGGACCGCCGTTCCTCGAGAGGTTCCCCTAGGGGTTAGAGGGCCTCCTCAAGGCCGGTCGATCCAGCGGTTGCCAAAGCCCGAGAAGGCCGGTTCGAGAGTGATTCCCTTACTCCTGAGTGTGGAGATCGCGACCTCATCAAAAACAAAAGCCGGGTTAGCTGCATCCGTATAGAGATTCCCTGCCGGGTGTTTCAACAGATCAAAGGGGTAAGCAGACTGATGTGTTGGACGAGCTGTGGCCGAGTTTATAGCTCAATCCATGGTTACAAGGTTAAGGACGAACAAATCTGGGAAGCACACCTCGAACACGACGGACAGAAGGTAATCCTGGGGCAGTTTGCCGATCGCTGGGATGCTGAGCAGGCGTGCACGAGTCACCACTTAGAGATGAATGCTTCAGGGACAAACAAGAACATGTACTGGAATAGACAGAACGGTATCGTTACCTCTCGCCATGGTTATCAGTTGACCTGGAAGAAGCAGTGGTTCTCCGCCCGATTGGAGCGTGACGGAAAAACAGTATCTATCGGAGAGTTCACCACGGCACGGAAGGGCGAGGATGCATGCGAACGCCATCACTTGGGACAATTGGGCGCTGGATCAAGCGTTCCAAGCGCTTGTTCAACAAAGCCTTCATCAAAAAGATACCTTTTAACGTATCTTTGAATCACGGGATCGTTCTTCTGCTCCCAGGCTGGGGCCAAATGCGCTAGAATCAAGCCCTGGGAGCTTCCTAAAGGCTTCGCGCACGGACGCCGGGCGAGAGCTCGGGAAATCAAAGGACGCCAAAGTGAGGCAAATTTACCTCACCTCTGTATTCTCCAAGGGCGAGAGCGAGCACTGGCCGAGACAAATGCGAGCAGCACGTCGTGCTCGCTGCATCATGCCAGCGCCCTTCACCTCAACGCGGGCGCCCAACTCCCGATCAGCTCGCTCAAGCGCCAGCAACGTTCTGTGTGTTGTTCCAGCGCCTGTTGCCGCCGACGCAACTCGGCCAGGTTTCTCCCAAGTCGGATTCATCGCAGAACATTGCCGGCAAACTTGGCTTGCAGTTGTCTTGAATCCGCCGGCAGCGATCAATCACGGCCTCGCAGGCAGAAACGATTCGCTCAGCGTGCTCCGGGAAACCGACGTGAAGACAGGCAACGCCGGGGTCGAAGTCCATGCTGGCCAGCCGATAAGCGGGCGCAGGAACATCGGTTCAAAAGGCGAATCTTTGCCCGCAAGGGCTCCGTTCTTCCTGGGCTCGACCGCTAGTAACTCTTAATCACTGGGTTGTAGGTTCGATTCCTACACGGTGCAGAGCAAGTCCCAGAGCTGATCGGCGAGCGACAGCGAACTCAATAAAGAATAGGGGGTTTCGTATGCATATGCCGTTGTTATGCCATTTGGAATGCTCGCGTTCTCAGTACCGACAAACGGCCAGAGGCGTCGTTCGCGAACAGGCGGTGGAGCAGCAGTCCATCGCCATGGGTAAGCATCGATTTGTTCAATGAAGAAAAGCGTAACAACTGAATTCATCGAACCAATGATGGCGCGCTTGGTTGAGAGGCTTCCGACCGGCAAGTGGATCTACGAGCTTAAGTTCGACGGTTACCGGGCGCTCGCTTTTAAAACTGACCAGGAGGTCCGCCTGGTCTCACGGAATCGAGTAGAGTTCAAATATCCACAGCTGACCAACGCCCTGAAATTGTTGCCTGCCGAGCAGGCCATCATCGACGGCGAAATCACTGCGCTGGACGAGAACGGAAGATCTTCTTTTCAGCTTCTGCAAGGTTACGGCAGCGGCCATCAAGGACTGCCCTTGGTCTATTACGCTTTC
>JBKPBY010000029.1:0-10912 GCA_046727075.1 bacterium
GTCGTTGAATCAATGATGGCACTCAGCTGCTCCCCCGTATCGACTCGGCATTTAGGCTCTTTGATCTTAATCGTGACATCCTGGGGCTGCCCGTCCGTCTCAAGCCTTTGCTTAACGATATAGTCAGCGTTAGCGACTGAAGTCCACAAGACCAAGCAAGCGACAGCCTGGAAAACTCTCTTCACCATTTCGCCACCACTCTACCACACGTCCCATCCGTCCCATAGGTCCGATACGTCGCATCGGTCCCATTGGTCCTATCCAAAGCCGCTCCCGCGCCACTACTCTTTGACGACCGTCACCAGTTCCAACCGCTGCGGCTTTGGCAACTTCAACCGAATATCAAAAAGCTCTACCGACTCCATTTTCCACCGAGCAAAGTTATGGCCCGAAGCTTCAAATGTTTTCCACCCTGGATCGATGGCGAGCTTTGCGGCGACTTCTTTTGTGACGACACATAACGCCGAGCCGGGCTGAGTCATGAAACCAGTGAACTCCGTTGGATCAAGCCGCATATGAAACGGGCGGGTCTTAGCCCGCAGGTACCAAATTAGGCTTTGTTCATCGTAGTTGATCGATCCAGTGCGCGTATCCGTTGAGACCAGGGGCAAGGCTCTTTCGGCAATGGTCTTCGAAAGAAATTCCGGTTCGACTGCGCGGAACCCAAAGATTCCGATTGCCAGCAGGCATACAACCGCTGCCACAAGCAGCTGCACCTTGTATCGAAAGGCTTCAACCTGTGATACCAGCAACATCGCAAGCATGGGAAAAGCCGGAAGAATATAGTGAGGCAGCTTGGTTTGGATCAGTGTGAAGATGATGACCACAACAAGAATCGCGCCTATCAAATAGTTTTCGTCCGGCCCGCGCGAATGCCGGAGCCGGCCGATCGTGCGCGGCAAGAAAATCGACCATGGAGCAAGACTGACGAAAACTGTAATGGCGTAAAATGGAAGAAATAGTATGTACCCCAGCAACCCCTTTGCTCCGTGGCTCTCCATCGGTTGCAGCGATCGCTGGACCACATGTTTGCCGATTCCGACTTGCAGGAATTCGCCGTGGGTAGCGATCAGTGCCGGAATGCCCCAAGACCCGATAACAGCCAGCACGACTAACACTCCTGCACAGGCGGAGAGTGGATTGAACCGATAGGACGACCGGTTGAGAAACGCTTGAAGTGGTGAAAAGAGCGCCGGCAATAGCGCGACCGGGCCCTTGGCAAGAAAACCGATGCCTAAAGACAGATAGAAGACCCACCACCAAATCCTCGACCGCGGGTCATACAGTCGCTCCCAGCTCGCCCAGCTCGCGATCAGAAAGAAGAAAACCATCGGCATGTCAGCGACTGCTGCCCGAGCGTGGACAAACATTTGCAAACAAGAACCGAATATGATTCCAGCCCAGGTGCCCTTAGCAGCGCCATAAATGCGGCTTGCCCAGACAACGGTGCAGACCCCGGCGAAAGCGGCAAAAATAACGGACGGAAACCGGGTCGCAAAATCATTGTCACCCAGAAGCTTAAATGCCAGGACTTGGCACCAGTAAATCAAAGGCGGCTTATCGAAACGAAATTCACCGTTGAGGTGCGGGATCAAGAAATCCCCGCCTTGTAACATCTCCCGAGAAGCCTCAGCAAAACGTGGTTCATCGCGGTCAATGAGCGGGAGCGTCGAATTACCAATCGAATAAAGAAGCAGGGCACACAGGAAGAAAACCACCAGGTGCGAAGGCTTCGGAATATGGTTAGTCTCCGGCATGCAGAGCGATCAGGATAACCAAAGCGATCGAAAAGGAAACGTGGTTTTGGTTCTGGTCATAATCGGCGCAATTCTTGTTAGCATTCTCAGCTTTTTTGGCGACCAGAGTGTAATCGACTGGATGCGAGCACATCGGACGACTGCCGGGATGCGCTTTGCTGGCCTGGTTAGTAAGTACGGTGATTGGCCTGGATTGACGCTCTACGCGGCGATCGCTTTTTTGGTAGCGTGGTGGCTCAAGCACCGAGCGGCCGCCCGGATCATTCTAGGGATGCTGATAGCGCTCGCAATCGAGGGTGCAATTCAATACCCGCTTTGCTCTCTTACCGGTCGCGCGCGACCGAACAATATAGAAGCAAAACAGGAATGGAATGGGCCATGGCGTGATGGGAAGCTGGCGCTCTTTGACAACAAGATTCACTCTTTCCCATCCGGCCACACTGGAGGATCGTTTGCGTTTTTCGGAGTCCTGTTTTTTGCGTGGCGCCGTTATGGATGGCTTTTTCTTCCGCTCGCCGCATTGATTGGCTGGTCACGGATCTACCTGAACGTGCACCATCTCTCTGATGTCGTAGTCGGGATCTTTTTGGGCCTGTTTATCAGTTGGTTGGTGACGCGGTGGTTTGAACTGCGGGACAGCCAGCAGGCTACGCGCACGAGGATGGATACCTGAAATGGCATCTCCAGCCTGTCCCCCGCGCGTCTTAGCACTTAACGGTTGACGGTTGACGGTTGACGGATAACAGCGCGCTGGAGGCGCGCTCACGCCTCCAGTCCCCGCAATTTCCCCGCAATAAACTCGTCCAGATCCCCATCCATGACCGTCTGCACGTTGCTCGTTTCGACGCCGGTACGATGGTCTTTCACCATCTGATAAGGCTGAAAAACATAGGAACGAATCTGGTTGCCCCATGCGATATCGCCTTTCTCACCATATTGGCGGTCGAGCTCTGCCCGTTTTCGGTCCTGTTCAATCTGGTACAGTTTTGCCTTTAACATGCTCAATGCCATCTGGCGGTTCCGGCCTTGGCTTCGTTCAGCCTGACATGCCACAACAATACCAGTCGGGAGGTGGGTAATCCGGACCGCAGTTTCAACTTTGTTTACGTTCTGGCCACCTTTTCCGCCGCTCCGGTAAGTATCAATCGCCAGGTCCTTTTCGTTGATCTCGATATCGACGTCTTCTTGCAGCTCAGGAACTACGTCTACGCTGGCAAAAGAAGTATGCCGTCGCTTGTTCGCATCAAACGGTGAGATCCGAACTAACCGATGAACGCCCCGCTCAGTCTGCAGGTATCCATAAGCGTACTCGCCGCTCACCAGCACTGTCACCGATTTGATCCCTGCTTCTTCACCCTCGCGAATGTCGACCACCTGGCTGGTAAATCCGCTGCGCTCGATCCAGCGCTGATACATACGGAAGAGCATATCCGCCCAGTCACACGACTCCGTCCCGCCGGCGCCCGCATTGATTGTTATGAACGCATTGTTCTTGTCGAACTCACCCGAAAGCAGAGTCTTAAACTCTAGCCCGTCAAGCTCCTTCAGCAGGACCTGGTATTCCTTCTCGACTTCCTTAAACGCAGTCGACCGGCTTTCCGGATTTGTTTCCTCTTGAGCAAGATCGCGCAACACCTCCAGATCGCCGACTTTCTGGCTCAGTTGAGCCAGCGGTAGAACCTTATTACGAACCGAAGCGGTTTCATCGATGACAGTCTGAGCGCGCTCTTTATTCTCCCAGAAATCTGGAGCCGCCATCTGCTCTTCCAGTTCTTTCAGGCGTGTTTCTAAAGCCGGATAGTCAAAGATACCTCCGGAGCTCCCCGATACGGGACTTCAGTTCATCAGTAGAAATTGCCTGAAAATCTATCTCCATAGTCTAACCAAATTTCAACGAAAGAGACGTGATGTAAAGCCTATCTACGTCGTGTTTCTTCCGCCAGGATAAGCAGCCACAAAGAGCACAAAGAACACAAAATGGCCGAGTTGAGGATTCTACTTTTGTGATCTCGGTGTTCTTTGGGGCTTACCTTTGCTATTCCGCTTTCGCCACAACACTCGTGACGGTTCTCTTCGTGACCTGAATCCCGCGTGTCTTGGGACCGCGAATCGCTATCTGGTCGGCCGAGAACGTTTGTTCATCGATGCGGGCGCCTTTGGTATGGCGATACTTGAGTCGAAGCTGCTGTACCGGCCGATCGGTCAGATATTTAATCTTTGAATCTTCCTGGGCGCAGTTGTAATCGCGATTCATAATTGCTCCCCCAATGGAGAAGCGTTTAAGGAACGTCGCTTTTGGCGTGCTGTATACCATCGTGAAAATCTTGTCCCGATCGTAAATACCGAAGTAGATAAGATTCTTATCCACGAACAAACGATCTGGCGGAGGCATCACTTGATAACGGCCAGTATCCCAAACCAGAAGCAGCCGGTCCAACGACGAGCACCGAAAAGCCGCGTCGCCCTTTATTTGATGCCCGAGAAACCCTCGCTCTTGATCATAGGCGATAGCCAATTCATCGGCGGTGAGCTCGCGAACATCGATCTCCTCAGCCGTCGTCAATCGCGTTTTTCGTTTATACTGTTTTCCGTACTTATCGATTAAGCCCTGCAAATATTGGATGACATAGGCTGAAAGCTTCTTGAGATGTTTTTCAACTGTCTTCAGCTCCTCAACAATCTTGAGCTTATCCTCTTCATTCTTTTTCTGGTCGAACTTTGAAATCCGTTTGATCTGCAACCCAAGCAACATTTCGATATCGTCAGCGGTAATGTCGCGAGATAGCTGAGCTCTGAACCGAGCCAGTCCCTTGCGGACAGCCTGCTGGACAGCTTCATAGGTGGAGCACTCCTCGATCTGTTTATAGATCTTATGCTCAATAAAGAGCTGAATCAGCGACTTGGCGTGTAACTCCTCCTCTAGTTCACTACGGCGAATCTCCAATTCTCGTTTTAGGAGCGACACCAGCTGATCGGTGTTAAACCGGATCACCTCGTCGACATCCATCTGGACCGGGCGTTCTCCTTTGATAACGACGATGTTGGAATGAATGGTCACTTCACATTGAGTGAAGTGGTAGAGACCGGCGATGGTCTTTTCCTGATCTTCGCCCGGCGAAAGCGTGATAACGATTTCCACCTCGGCTGCGGTGAAGTCATTAATGGAACGAATCTTGAACCGGCGTTTTCTGGCTGCCTCTTCGATCGACGCAATGACAGACTCGGTGGTTGTGCTGAACGGGATCTCCCGAATAACCAGCCGGTTGTGGTCGCGTTTCTCGATCTTGGCCCGCAGCTTTATTTTGCCGTTTCCCTTGTTGTAGTCCGCGGCGTCCATCAGTCCGCCTTGAGGAAAATCAGGCAGCAGTTTGAACCGTTTGCCTTCCAGGATCGCAATTTGTGCTTTCAACAACTCGATGAAGTTGTGCGGCACAATGCGTGTTGATAGGCCTACAGCGATCCCCTCTGATCCCAGCATTAGTAAGAGCGGGAGCTTCGACGGAAGCACTACCGGCTCTCGATTTCTACCGTCATAACTGGGAACGTAATTGGTTAGTTTCGGACTGAAGATTTCGTTTCGGGCAAGGTCTGTTAAGCGGCATTCTGTGTATCGAGAAGCAGCAGGTGGGTCACCGGTAAAAATGTTTCCGAAATTTCCCTGGCCTTCGATCAGGTAACTTTTATTGACCAGGTTGACCAGGGCCTCTTCGATCGATGCGTCACCGTGCGGATGGTACTGCATGGCGTGCCCGACGATGTTGGCCACTTTGTTGAAGCGGCCATCGTCTTTTTCGTACAGCGCATGCAGAATTCTACGTTGGACAGGCTTTAGACCATCCTCCAGCTGAGGGATCGCTCTATCGCGAATGACGTAAGAGGCATATTGAAGAAAGTTCTCGTCGATGAGGTCCTTCAATGGGTCCTCAGGCAAGTGCAATGGGACAGGTGGCGAAATCGACATACAAGAGTGCGAGTGTGGGTGTGAGTGCGAGAGCTCGCCGTTTCCGGTTTTCAGTTTTCAGTTTTCCGACTTCGCACAAGGCTGCGTCGGACAGGTCGGTTTCCAGTTCCCGCTTCGGTGCCGCTCGATGCCGCTCGTTCCCACATCACGCCGGGACGGGTTCATCCACGACTAGATGACCCATGATATACTCCCTTCGCACGGGAGTGTTCTTACCCATGTAAAATTGTAAGAGCGGCTGGATGGCGTGCGCGTCATCTACGCTGACTTGAGTAAGGCGCATTCCCCGCCCAATGAACGGCTTGAACTCGGAAGGGGAGATTTCGCCCAGACCCTTGAATCGCGTGACTTCAGCGTGGCGAATGGTTTTCACGGCATCGTCACGTTCAGCTTCTGAATAGCAGTAGATCGTCGTCTTTTTGTCGCGAACACGAAAGAGCGGCGTCTCAAGAATGTAGACAAAACCTCGGGTGATGATTTCAGGAAAGAAACGCAGGAAACAAGTAATCAACAGGTTCCGTATATGCAGTCCATCCACGTCGGCATCGGTTGCCAGAATCACTTTGCCGTAGCGCAGACCTTGGATCGTCTCTTCCACGTTCAAAGTCCGCATCAAATTAAAGATCTCGTCGTTCTTATATACGATCGTTCGATTCAGGTCCCAGACATTGAGCGGCTTTCCCTTGAGCGTGAACACCGCTTGCGTATTCGGATCACGACAACTGGTGATTGAGCCCGCCGCCGATTGCCCTTCAGTAATAAAAATCATCGACTCCGTGCCCGTCTGTTTTTCCAAGTTCAGATGGACGCGGCTATCTTTGAGTTGCGGGATCCGCAGCGAGATTGCCGCGCTCCGTTCCCGCGCCAGTTTACGGACATCCTGGAGCTCTTTCCGCAGGCGCTGCGTTTCCTGAATTTTCGTGATAAGCCGCTCGGAATGTTCGGGGTTTCGATGCAACAGGCTGGCAATGGTTTCGCGCACCTTATTCACCAACTCGGTGCGGATCTCGACGTTGCCTAGCTTGTTCTTCGTCTGCGATTCAAATACCGGGTCTTGAAGCCGGATCGCAATTGCGCCTACCAGACCTTCGCGAACTTCTTCGCCTTCAAATTTTGATTTTGCGAAGTCGTTGATTGCTTTAAGCATCCCTTCGCGAAAGGCGCTGAGATGGGTTCCGCCATCCGAGGTGTATTGGCCGTTTACGAATGAATAGTGCTCTTCCGAGAGCCGGTTTGTATGGGTGAACGCAATCTCGAGCATCTTTTCTCGATGATGCAGCAACGGGTAGAGAGCTTCTTCACCAACCTCCTCTTCCAGAAGATCCTTCAGGCCGCTCTTCGACGAATAGACCGTTCCGTTGTAGGCGATCTTGAGCCCCGCATTGAGGAAAGTGTAAAGCCGAAGCCGTCGTATGACGTGCTCTTCGCGAAAGCGGAATGTCTTGAAAATCTCGCGATCCGGTTCAAAGACAATCTCGGTTCCCTCCGCAGCTTCTTGTTTACCCTTCTTTTGGCCTTTCAATTTACCGCGTAGGAAATTAGCGGAGAAGAATTGGCCATCCCGTCTGCTTGTAACGGTGAAATGCTCTGATAAAGCGTTTACCGCCTTGGTTCCGACGCCGTTCAGTCCTACGCTGAACTGGAAGACATCATCGTTGTATTTTGCGCCTGTGTTGATCTGCGAGACACAGTCGATCACTTTGCCGAGTGGGATGCCGCGTCCGAAGTCGCGCACTCGTACAACCGAGTCTTCGATACTTATGTCAATCTTGTCGCCGAAACCCATGATGAACTCATCAATCGAGTTATCGACGACTTCCTTCAGCAAGACGTAAATTCCGTCGTCGTAATGTGCGCCGTCTCCCAGGCGACCAATATACATACCCGTCCGAATCCGGATGTGCTCAAGCGACGAGAGCGTCCTAATTTTGCTCTCATCGTAGTTGTGCCTTTTACTAACCATGCTTCAAGGCGCCCCTTTTCTTCAGTTGTCGGCGATGTCGGCGCTCTCGGCGATTCATTCTCACCATCCAAGAATCCAGGCAAAGATCAACGGCGCCACGATCGTGGCGTCTGATTCAATAATGAATTTCGGGGTCTCGAGCGAGAGTTTACCCCAGGTGATCTTTTCGTTGGGGACCGCCCCGGAATACGATCCATAGCTCGTGGTTGAGTCACTGATCTGACAGAAGTATCCCCATCGTGGCACATTGTCACGTCGCAGGTCCTGGTGGAGCATCGGCACAACACAAATTGGAAAATCGCCGGCAATACCTCCGGCAATCTGGAAAAATCCAATGGAAGATGTCTCTGAGGTCTTTGTGTACCAATCTGCCAGCGAGATCATGTACTCGATTCCCGTGCGGACGGTGTGAACATTCTTGACATCGCCGGAGATGCAATGACCGGCATACATGTTCCCCAGAGTCGAGTCCTCCCAGCCCGGAACGAACATTGGCAGATTTTTCTGAGTAGCGGCATATAGCCAGCTATCTGTGGGATCGATCTGATAAAACTTCTTCAATCGGTCGTCCCGCAAAATTGAGTAGAAAAATTCGTGAGGAAACATTTTTTCCCCCGAACGATCCGCGCGTGTCCATTCTTCCAGAACCGCGCTCTCAATTCTACGCATAGCTTCGCCCTCCGGAATGCAGGTATCCGTTACCCTGTTCAAGTGTTGATCAAGAAGCGCCTGTTCGTCTTTTCCGGTTAACTCGCGCCAGTTAGGAATTCGCTGATAGTGATCGTGCGCGACCAGATTAAACACGTCCTCTTCCAGATTCGCACCTGTGCAACAGATAGCGTGGACCTTGTCTTGCCGGATCATCTCCGCCAGCGATAAACCAATCTCGGCCGTGCTCATTGCGCCTCCCATCGTGATCAGCATCTTGCCGCCGCGATCTAAGTGAGCGGTGTAGCCTTGGGCCGCATCTTTCAGCGACGCCGCGTTGAAATGTCTGTAGTGGCGAGAAATGAACTCGGAAACTGTCTTCATCGTGTTAGTTCGGAGTGGGACCTCTAGAAAGGCTCGGGAATGCACCGATTCTACACCAAGTTTAAGGTAAATCTAACGCTGGGAACGCCCAGAACGTCGGGAACGGCCGGGAACTGAAAAACAAGGAACGCGTCGGTTATCTCGGATCGCTTGGTCCGTTGAATACGCGTCTCGATCATTCGCGATCGACGTGGTCGCTGCACGAGGTCACGATTTATCGTAACTTTCCACGATTCTCCTGACCCCAAAATTGGGCTCGGCGATCCCGGCGATCCCGGTGTTTCCGGCGTTTCTTGCGATCCCGGCGTTTTTACGAATCCCAACCACCTGGCCTTGAGAAAACTCAATCAGCACCTCACAGGATGAGGTTAGGTCCTCGTAGGCGTGGGAAACGCATACAAAGGGAATCGCAAACTGCGTCCGCAATGTCCCAACCAGTCTCAACCCGGTCTCGCGCATCTGCGGATCCAATGCTGCGAATGGTTCATCCAACAAAATCACTGCCGGTCCTGATAGAATGGCCCGCGCAAGCGCAACACGCTGCTTCTCGCCTCCAGACAGATCGTGAACTCGGCGATCAAGCAGCTTCCCGAGCTCCAAAGTTTCGATGACTTGATCTCTGGAAACGGAGGATTTCTTGTCCGGTCGAGCGTTTCCATACGAAATATTCCGGCGGACGTTCAAATGCGGAAAGATCGCCAGATCTTGCGGCACATAACCGATTGCGCGATGGCGCGGCGACACGAATGCGCCGTTATTTTGTAGCAAACGATCGTCTAACTGAATCGTTCCCGTTGCTGCCCGCCTGACCCCGGCAATCAATTCAAGGAATGATGTTTTGCCGGCCCCAGACTTTCCGTGAATCCCGATGGAACGTGCTTCGATGTCCAAGTCGATCTTGAGTGAGAAGTGAGCTAACGGCAGCCGGACATTCTCGAAGCGAATTCTCATGGCGCCTTCGTCCGTACGAGCGCTTCACTCAGAAATATAGCGCCAAATGCCAGAAGAGCTGCCACCAGAACCAGGATATAAGCGTCCTGATCTTTGCCCAGCTGTACCAAGCTATAAATGGCAAGGGAAAGCGTCGTTGTTTTTCCCGGAATATTTCCAGCAACCAGAATTGTGGCTCCGAACTCGCCAATAGCTCGGGCGAACGACAGCAGAAACCCAGCCAAAATACCTCGAGCAGCAAGCGGGATCGTCACCGTAAACATTACGCGCCAGAAAGAGGCCCCGAGCGTCTGCGCGATCTGTTCGAGCCTCGGATTAACCGCCTCAAAACCGAGCCGCGCAGTACGAACAAGGAGCGGAAAACTCATCACGGCGGTAGCGACAAGTACTGCGCGCCAGGTAAATACAACGTCTGCGCCAAAAACCGCTCGGAATGCTGCGCCCAGCGGGCCACGCCGTCCAAACATATTCAGTAATATCAATCCAGTGGCGACCGGAGGAAGGACCAGTGGAAGGGACACAATCGTTTCAACGATCGATTTCCAGCGCACTGTCGTTTTTGCCAGCCACCAGGCGAGTGCCATCCCGAACGGCAAAATCAGCAGGGAGCTGCCCAGACAGACCAGCAGCGTGAATCGGATGATTTGCCATTGGTCAAACATCGGTTCAATGCAACGGCGTAAAGCCGTATTTCTGGAAAATCTTCATCGCCTGTGCTGACGCCAAGAAATCTTCGGCCTTTGTAGCTTCTTCAATTGACTGAGAATCTCTTATCACCGCAATGGGATAAGAAATAGGGGGTCCATCAGCGACCGGCACCTCATAAGCGATCTTGGTCCGTTTTGAAATCAAAGCGTCCGTTTTGTAAACAATTCCGGCATCTGCGTTGCCTGTTTCAACCGCCGCCAGGCAAGCACGGACATTTTCTGTTGGAACAATCAGTGGTCGGAGATTCTCCCACAAGAAAAGTTTCATCAGGTATTGTTTGGTATAAATACCGGCAGGCACCGCATCAGGATTCGCCAAAGCAAGGCGGTGAACGGCCTTCGGCAGATCTGTCGGACTGGCAATTGCTGATGATGCGTCTTTTGGGATCACAATGACCAGGGTGTTGCCGAGCAGACTCCGACGAGTCTTCGGCGCAAGATGGTTCTGCCGCTCGAGATCGTCCATCTTTGCCTCGTCTGCTGAAAAGAATAAATCAGCAGCGGCGCCTGCGTTGATCTGGCGAGCCAGTTCATTCGAGCC
>JBKPBY010000030.1:0-11556 GCA_046727075.1 bacterium
TGGACAACAGTTCGACCTATGTGTCATTGGCGGTGGGGCAACAGGATCGGCTTGCGCCCTCGATGCGCAACTACGCGGGATTCGAACCGTGCTGCTAGAGGCTGGCGATTTTGCTGGCTCAACGTCCAGTGCTGCCACCAAGATCATTCATGGTGGAGTGCGGTACTTGGAAGAAGCCATCAAGGGACTCGATCTTCAGGAATACCACGTCCTGGTACGCGCTTTGCACGAACGCGTTCGCATGCTGGAAAACGCGCCTCACCTCACTCGGACACTGGAGTTTCTTGTACCTAGCTATCACTGGATCGATGTTGCCTACCTCGACATTGGCCTGACGATTTATGACTGGCTCGCCGGATCAGGCCGTATCTCTCCGAGCAAGTTATTGTCGCGAGAGGAAACTCTTGAGCGCATGCCGGAGTTGAACCCAGAGGGGTTGGTTGGCTCCGTGGCGTATGCCGATGGTCAGTTTGATGATGCACGATACAACATTGCCCTCGTTGAAACCTTCAGCAAGGCCGGCGGCGATGTTCTGAACTACGCCAAGGTCACGGATTTCGTACGTACCTCGAATGGAAGAATTTCTGGCGCCATTTTCCAGGACCAACTGAGTGCGCACACCTCCACCGTAAGAGTCAATGTCATCGTGAATGCCACCGGGCCGCAGTCGGATTCAATTCGCCAGTTGGCCACGCCTACGTTGCTCAAACGCATGAGGCCGAGCAAGGGATCACACATCCTCCTACCCCTCGAATTGTTCCCGACCGACGATGCCTTGCTGATTCCGAAAACAGAAGATGGACGCGTTCTCTTTGCGGTTCCATGGGGAGGAAGATTGCTCGTCGGAACCACCGACGAAGAGGTCTTGCCAGGTGCCGAGTTGGTAGTCACTAAGGAAGATGTTGAGTATTTGCTGCGGCATCTCAACCGATACTTGACCAGACGGGTCACTCCAGACGACATCGTCAGCGGCTTTGCCGGCGCAAGACCACTCGTGGGATCAGATGGTTCCGGCGATACAAAGAGATTGGCGCGCGATGATGTGATCGAAGCCGACCCGGCCAGTGGACTGATCAGCATCATGGGCGGCAAGTGGACTACGCACCGCGCTATGGCGGAGGACACGATTAACGCGGTGGAGCAAGCTCTCGGCCTGCCGCAGACAGAGTCCAAGACTCGCAATCACATCCTCCACGGCGGTGAGGGTTTCACCGACGATTATTGGAGAAGGCTCTGCCGCGAGCACGCGGTTTCCGAAGGAACTGCCCAACATCTGGCGGCCAAGTTCGGGACTGCGTCCGCAAGGGTTCTGGAGCTAACAGCGGAGGATCCAGTTCTGCTGCACACGATTCTTGCGGGAGGTCGGGCCATCAGTGCGGAAGTGATCTATGCCGTCCGCTACGAAATGGCCGCCACGATTGAAGACGTCCTTTCGCGAAGGCTCGGCATGCAGTTCTATTCATGGAGCGACTGCATTGACGCCGCTCCCATCGTCGGCTCCCTGATGCAGAACGAACTGGGGTGGACGAATGCGTTTACCCGAGACGCCGTTGCCACCTATGTACAAAAGATCCATCGCTTGATGGACTCCGCGGGGTTGTCGCGAAGACAGGCTTTATCGTCGCACCGTGACTAATCTGCTACTGACTGAGCGGTTTGGCGAGACTTTTGGAGGAGCAGCGTTGGCACACTACATTGGCGCAATTGATCAAGGCACGACGAGCACGCGGTTCATTGTCTTTGACCGTTCAGGACACACTCTGGCGATCGCACAGAAAGAACACGAACAAATCTACCCTAAGCCCGGCTGGGTCGAGCACAATGCGGAGGAGATCTGGCAGAACACACGCGCAGTAATCGCAGAGGCGATGGCGAAGGCGAGCCTCCGGCCTCGAGACCTGGCTGCGATTGGAATCACTAATCAACGGGAAACCACCGTCGTGTGGAATCGCAAAACCGGCAAACCCTTGACAAATGCCCTGGTATGGCAGGACACACGAGTCGGGGATTATGTTCGAGAGCTCGCCGAATCTGGCGGGCAGGACAGATTCCGCAGCAAGACGGGACTGCCACTTACGACGTATTTCAGTGGTCTAAAAATCCGCTGGATTCTCGAGCACATCGAAGGCGCCCGGGCCGCGGCCGAAGCCGGTGATCTTCTTTTTGGAAACATTGATACGTTCCTCGTCTGGCACCTTACGGATGCTGGCCAAGGTGGTGCACACATCACCGATGTTACCAACGCCAGCCGAACCCAGTTGATGGATCTCGATACCCTGTCGTGGGATGCGGAGATTTTGGAGACGTTTGGAATTCCGCTGGCGATGCTGCCGACAATTCGTTCCAGCAGCGAAATATATGGGGCAGCAAAGGAACACGCAGTGGAAGGCGTTGCCATTGCCGGGATCCTTGGAGACCAGCAGGCCGCACTGGTAGGGCAGACCTGTTTTGAGCCTGGCGAAGCAAAAAACACCTACGGCACGGGGTGCTTTCTGCTGATGAACACCGGTACACGAAAAATTGATTCCAAGTCCGGCTTGCTTACCACACTTGGCTACAAACTAGGCGATCAGCCCCCGCATTACGCACTGGAAGGAAGCATCGCCATCACCGGTGCTCTGGTGCAATGGGTTCGAGACAACCTTGGCTTGATCGAGAAGAGTTCAGACATCGAGGCGCTCGCCCGAACTGTAAATGACAATGGTGGGTTGTATTTCGTTCCAGCATTTTCCGGGCTGTACGCTCCTTATTGGAAAGATAACGCCCGCGGCGTAATTGCAGGGCTCACGCGTTATGCGAACAAGGGGCACCTGGCGCGCGCCGTTTTGGAGGCCACTGCGTTTCAAACTCGGGACGTGTTGGAAGCGATGGAGAAGGATTCTGGTATCAAACTGGATGTTCTTCGGGCAGATGGTGGCATGGTCGCAGATGATCTGCTGATGCAGTTTCAGGCAGACATTCTCGACCGACCTGTGGTGCGTCCGGTGACGAAAGACGCAACAACTGCACTGGGTGCGGCCTACGCGGCTGGCCTGGCTGTCGGGTACTTCAAGGATCTAAAAGATCTCCGCGCAAACTGGTCAGCTGACCGCACCTGGAAGCCGAACCTCACCAACGGAAAACGCGACGAGTTGTACAGCCTCTGGAAGCGGGCGATAGGCAAATCGTTCGATTGGGTGAATTGAGTCAGGTGGAGCTTTTAGGAAAAGGAGGCCAAATGCTAGCAAAGTGCTTTGGAGAATTCATGGGTACGCTCGTACTCATATTCCTGGGCGACGGCGTCGTCGCGAACGTGTTGCTCAAGCGCTCGAAAGCGGAAGGTGCTGGCTGGATGGTGATCGCAAGCGGTTGGGCCTTTGCTGTCATGGCGGGTGTGTTCACGGCAATCGCCTTCGGCAGCAGCGACGCGCATCTGAATCCGGCGGTGACGATGGGCTTTGCCGTATCGACTGGCGAGTTTGCGAAGTTCGCGCCGTACCTATTTGCACAAATCGCAGGTGCGTTCGCGGGTGCAATTCTCGTCTGGCTTCATTTTCTGCCGCACTGGGAACAAACTCCAGATCAGAGCCTCAAACTCGCGTGTTTCTGCACTGCGCCTGCGATCCGCAGATTTGGCGTGAACCTCGTGAGTGAGATCCTGGGAACTCTCGTTCTTGTCCTAGTCGTAGGGGCGATTTTCTCCAAAGCGGTGGCCGATTCGGGTCCCGCGTCAGGACTGGGTCCATACCTTGTAGCAGCACTGGTGTGGGGAATCGGACTTTCCCTTGGCGGCACCACTGGCTATGCCATTAATCCCGCTCGGGACTTCGGACCTCGACTGGCGCACGCCGCATTGCCCATCGCGGGTAAGGGCCCTTCAGACTGGGGTTATGCGATTGTACCGATACTGGGCCCGCTCATCGGAGGAGGACTAGGCGGACTCCTTCTGCGAGCAGTCGCCCGATAGCTATCTCGTGCATGATGCCGCGTCTCCAGGAAGTCTCCGAGTCTCTATTGCGACACCCACCGTAGGGCAAGAAGGACCTCCAGTCAACAGCTCATTCACTAGAAATAGGATCCTTTCAGCACACGGGACGATCGCACTCGCGACACCTCTCGCGACGAGAATCCGCCAGTGACGCAGGTTCATCACATTCCGTCAGTGATCATGAAAGTCAGTTGCCGACAGTGATCTCGTATCTTCAATTAATAGAATTCTTTAGATCGAATCCGTCCCTTCAATTCGGATGCCTCCTGGTTGGCCCATTGCGTGCCTCCACAAGTGGTGCTGACATCGACGATGAAATGGCGTCCAGTTCGGGCTAGTAGGTCCAATCGGAGTTAGTGTCGGGCATCGGAAGGAAGAAATGTCTAGTCTCACGGCGGAAGTAATGGCTTGGCGGGAGACACGGGCGCGGTTTGCGCCTTACGCCCTCACTCTCCTTCGATTGGTTGTCGGTTATGGATTCCTGGCCCACGGCCTGGCGAAATGGTCAAGGGGACCAGCAGTGTTCGCCGGGATTCTTCAAGCGACGGGTGTTCCCCTGCCGCAATTCATGGCCTGGGTCACGATCGCTACTGAGTTTGCCGTTGGCATCGCTTTCCTAGTTGGCGTTTTCGTTCCTCTCGCGAGTATTCCGGCCATCATTCTGCTTGCGGTTGCGATCTTCACGGTCCATCTACAATACGGTTTCAGCTCGATCAAACTGATAAGCGTCGTCGACGGAAGAGCACAGTTCGGCCCACCAGGATACGAATGTGATCTTCTCTACATTACTTGCATACTGGCGCTTGCGGTGATTGGTCCAACACCTTTGTCTGTCGATAAGTATCGATCTCGGAATTCCTTTCAGCAGCATGAGTCGTTGAACAAGTAAACGGAGGCACCGTCATGACCAGTTATCATCACGCCAGCGTGCGCGGCAGAAAACTCTTCTTCCGCGAAGCTGGATCCAAGGATTCACCCACGATCGTGCTCTTGCACGGCTTCCCCAGTTCGTCGCACATGTTTCGCGAGCTGATACCTCAACTATCAGACAACTTCCACGTTATCGCTCCGGACTATTTGGGATTCGGCTACAGCGATGCTCCAAGTGTACAGGAGTTCGAATATACCTTCGACAACTTGGCAATACACGTCGAGGATCTCGTTCTTAAGAACTTGGGCTTGAAGCAATTCAGTATCTATGTGCAAGACTACGGCGCGCCGATCGGGTACCGGATTGCCTCCAAACATCCCGATGCTATCCCGAGCATCATCGTTCAAAACGGCAATGCTTATGAGGAAGGCATCGGCGGCGCATTCGATCCGATGAAGCCGTTCTGGGCCAATCGCAATCCCGAGACAGAAAAACCAGTGCGCAATTTGCTGACGAAAGAAATGACCATCTTTCAGTACACACATGGTGTTACAAATCCTGACCGAATCAGCCCGGATTCCTACACCCTGGATCAGTTCTTCCTTGACCGTCCGGGGAACGCCGCCATTCAACTCGATCTGCTTTACAACTATCAAACGAACCTGGCTCTGTATGCACGCTGGCATGAGTACTTCCGCAGCCGGCAACCGAAAATGCTGATTCTCTGGGGAAAGAACGATCCTTTTTTCACAGTCGAAGGGGCCAAGGCCTACCGAAGAGATATCCCGAACGCGGAATTGCACCTGATTGATACGGGCCATTTCGCTCTGGAAGACTTCGGCGGATTCATCGCCGAGCGGATACGCAAATTTCTCGGTCAAAACGCCGTGCCGAGTGGCGCTTCTGCGGCTTGAACTCGCGGAAGGGAGTCGGGACGTGGATAGTGGAGAGACTACGGTAGTTGCGGTTCACGGTGCGTGGGCCGACGGTTCGAGTTGGAAGGAGGTAATTCTCCCTCTTGAACGAGAAGGGCTGCGGGTAGTAGCAGCTCCAATCCCGCTGACCTCGTTCAGCGATGACACTGTGGCACTGAAACGTGTGCTAGCTCGCACGAAAGGACCCGTGGTTCTTGCCGGTCACGCATATGGAGGTGCGGTGATCGCTGCCGCAAACGACGCACGGGTGAAAGCTCTGGTGTATGTAGCTGGATTAGCTCCGGACGAAGGTGAAACGGTTGCCCAGGTCTTCTATCGAGATGAAAAACATTCGCAGTCCCCTCACCTTGCTCCAGATGGTGACGGCTTCATCTGGATGCCAGAGGAGGGTTTCAGAAATGCGTTCTCACAGCATGCCACGGCAGAACAAATCGCATTGTCGGCAGCTGTACAAAGGCCAATTGCGCTTAAGTGTATTCAAGAACCGGTTTCAAAGCCGGCATGGAGGTCCAAGCCTTCGTGGTTCCTGATTGCGGAAGAGGACCGCATGATTAACCCCAAAACCCAACAGTTTATGGCGAAACGAATGAGAGCGATGACAACGTCGCTCCGTGTCGATCACACTCCGATGCTCAGCGAGCCGCAAAAAGTTGTGGACATCATTTTGGAAGCAAATCAGGCGTCTTCTGACCGGAATGTGATCACGAATCGAAACGAATGAGGGGGCATGACTGACCGAACGACTCCAACTGAGCGGCTGACAGCATTCTCGGATGGTGTCTTCTCGGTGATTATCACGATCATGGTTCTGGACCTGAAGCCTCCTGCCCAGGCGAAGTTGTCGGCTCTGCTTCCTCTGTGGCCTACGGCCTTGAGCTACGCCGTCAGCTATCTTTTTGTTGCCATCATCTGGATCAACCATCATCGTCTCTTGCTCTTTGCGCATGATGCCACGCCGAAGCTGATATGGTGGAATTTTGGGCATCTGTTCATGACTTCGCTCATCCCTTATTCAACTGCTTGGATTGCCGGCACGAAGCTTGCGGCTGGCTCGGTCTTTTTCTATGCAGCGGTGTTCGTATTGGTCAATATCGCGTTCCTGGGATACCAGCAGGAAGCATTGTCCCAGGCGAGTACCAGTGAAGTTTCATTGCGGACTCGGCACCTTACCTGGGTGCGAGCACTCATAACGTTAGCGATCTTTCTCAGCGCTGCCTGTGTGTCATATTGGCATCCTTTAGCCGGTTTTGGTTTGGTCTGCTCGGTACTGCTTGTCTATTTGCGGCCACAGGTTCCAGGCGAGGGTCTGGAACGCGAGGCGCCCGGAGAAACGGAACGCCGCGTCATCTGACTGGTCGAGGAGGACGTATTCAATGGCTCGATTGCTCTCACTGAATGTCGGGCTGCCGCGCGACGTCGCATGGAGGGGCAAGACTGTCCGAACGGCGATCTGGAAGTTTCCGGTCGACGGAGGACGGATGGTGCGCAAGCTCAACATCGATGGCGATGCGCAAGCTGATCTCGCCGGTCATGGTGGGGAACAACGTGCGGTTTTTGTCTACCAGTTGGACTCTTACGATTACTGGAAGCGCTTTCTAGTGCGTGATGATTTCAGTTTCGGCCAGTTCGGGGAAAACTTCACAGTGGAGGGACATGCGGATGACGAAGTTTGCATCGGTGATCGATACCGCATTGGTGATGCGATATTTGAGGTGACACAGCCGCGCGTAACGTGCTACCGCGTCGGTATCCGCATGAATGAGCCTCGCATGCCTGCACTGCTTGTCGCACACCGCAGACCAGGGTTTTACTTCCGCGTGTTGCAGGAAGGTGAAGTTGGTGCCGGCGATGTCATCGCAAAAATCAGCGATGGTCCAGAACGGATCACGGTAGCCGAGGTGGATGCTCTGTTGTACTTGCCAGGACATTCTCGGGAACAACTGGAACGAGCGCTACGCATACCAGCCCTTAGCAAGGGCTGGCAAAGTTCGTTCCAGGCGATGCTCAAAGAAGAGACGATTGGACAAGCCATGCGCGGGAATACCGGGTTAGCCAATGAGGCCCAAGCTCCAGCATGGCCCGGCTTCAAGCAAATGCGCATCAAGAATATCCTCCGAGAAAGCGACAGCGTGACATCCTTTGTTTTCGTGCCGATCGACGGGCAACCTCTTCCTGTCTTTCAGCCGGGACAATTTGTGGTCTTACGGTTGCATGTTGATCCGAGCAAACCACCGGTTCTTCGCAGCTATTCGCTGTCCGATCTGCCGGATGTCGGTCACTTCCGTATCAGCGTGAAGAAGGAATCGAATGGGATCGGAAGTTTGTTTTTATACACTCGCGTACGAGAAGGCGATCTATTGGATGTCAGCGCCCCGCGGGGGAGCTTTACTCTGCGCGCCGGCAACGGTCCTGTGGTTCTGCTCAGTGCGGGCGTCGGTGCAACACCCGTACTATCGATGCTACATGCACTTGCTGCTGAGGGATCAAAACGGCAAGTCTGGTGGGTCTATGGAGCCCGCAATCGGCCCAGTCATCCATTCGCGGAAGAGTCACGCTTCCTGCTGAACCGGTTGACTCGCAAAGGCAGCTGCATCGTGTATAGCGGGCCAGTTGCAACCGACCAACTGGGCACGGACTTCGACGTTGCTGGACACATTGATACGGCTCTGCTGAAAAAGATTGGCGTGTCACCGGACAGCGACTTCTATCTTTGTGGCCCTTCGTCGTTCTTGCGGAACATGCACGATGGGCTGCGAGACTGGGGTGTGGCTGCCGAGCAAGTTCACACAGAGGTCTTTGGCGCTCTTGAGGGCATTACACCTGGCCTGGAGCGGGTCGATCGCACTCCACACCAGCCGCAGGGCCCGCCTGGATCTGGCCCGTCAGTCTCGTTTGCGCGCAGCGGGATCACCGTCGAGTGGGATCGCAGGTTCGACAGTTTGCTCGCGTTGGCTGAGGCGTGCGACGTTCCGGTCCGATGGTCCTGTCGGACTGGAGTGTGCCACACATGTATCACTGGCCTGATTGGCGGATCGGTAGCTTATCACCCCGAGCCTCTCGAGAGACCAACCCCGGGAAACGTGCTCGTGTGCTGCTCACAGCCAGAGGTGAATATCACTCTTGATCTTTAAGAGAAACGAGGTCGGGCAATCGATGAGTCAGGTTTCACTGCGCATCGGACGGCTATCGCAGTACTGCCGCAAACGATTTCGTTTGAAGACTTCCTAAGAGGAGAAATCATGGGACTGTCATGGCAACAAGGTCCGTTATCGCCGGGAGCGATCGGCCGATTTCTCGTGCCCGTACCCCTACCCGAGAGGTTGCTGTACGTTGAGCCGTTGCGCCGGCGGATGCGCGTGCGCTTCGGCGGAAACTGGATCGCCGATAGCGAGAACGTCCTACTGCTCTTCGAGCCAGGCCACTATCCGATGGCCTATTTCCCGAAGAACGCCATCTCTGCAGACACGTTAGAGCGTACCGAGCACACAACCCAGCATCACGCACTCGGACTCATTTCGTGGTACATCGTTCGAGCGGGCGAGCAAAGCGTGGCGCGAGGAGCGTGGCAGCATGTCAACTTGCCTGACTACGCAAGCGAATTGCAGGGACGGGTGGCCTTCGCCTGGCACGCCATGGACGCATTCTACGAAGAAGACGAACGAATCGTGGGCCATGCCGCGGACAGCTACCACCGCATCGATATCCGCCAGACATCGCGTCATCTCTCGGTCCGCCATCATGACCGAATCATTGCCGATACGAAACGGCCCATGGTTCTCTACGAATCCGGCTTCGCGCCGCGCTGGTATGTGCCACGTGCCGACGTTGATGAGTCTGCGCTCACTCCCGTGGAACGCCAGACCTTCTGCCCCTACAAGGGGGTATGCAGCTACTACAACGTCGGTGACGCAAATCTAGCGGTCTGGTCTTATCCCGAGGCATATCCCGAGGTCAACCGGATCTCCAACTTCTTATCATTCGAACCGGACATTGTCTCGGTCCAGCTCGACGGCAAGCAACTTCATCTTGAGCCGGGTCAGACTGTGATTCCACACGGCCCCGATCGTGAGCTCACCGTCGCTGAAGTGCTCCCCCGCCGCAAATCGGCATGAGGAAGGAGACGTTACCGTGGGATCGCCAACGCTTTCAATCGAAGTGATCACGCTGCCGGTGAGCGATGTCGAGCGAGCGCTTCGGTTTTATGTCGATCAGGTCGGCTTCACGCTCGATGTCGATTATGCTCCTAACGACGCGTTCCGTGTGGTGCAACTCACTCCGCCGGGCTCCAATTGCTCAATCCAGCTAGGTAAGGGACTCACCGACGCGCTCGTCGGTTCACTGCGCAACGTCTATCTCGTCGTCACGAATCTCGAGGCCGCACGGAGCCGCCTGCTCGAACGAGGCGTCGGCGTCGGTGAGATCCGGCACAAGACACCAGTTGCTGCCTGGGACGGGGGTTTCGCACCTGGGCTCGACCCTGCGCGCGGAGACTATGCCAGCTTCGCCAAATTCTCCGATCCGGATGGCAACAGCTGGGTGCTACAGGAACGCGGCTACCGAACGGCGGCAGCCGCCACTGGAGAAGCAATATCTTGGGACCTCTCGTGATGGACCGCTGGAGTACTCCGCAATTGCGGCTCGCAAAGAAGGCACCAAATACCACTACTAACGGGGGTGACCAGCGCCCGCGATTGGTGCTTCGGCGAGTTGATGGGTTGAGTGCAATTGCCAGCTTGCGTCACCACTGGCCGGAGTACTTGATGGAAGTGGGTGAGGTGGGATGCTATCTGTTCGTGGCGTGCGTGGCTTCGACCTTGCTACAGCACCCCGCCTCAATTGTGCGGCAGTCTATTTCGAGCGGCGTTGCTCGTAGAGCGCTAATGGGTTTGGCCATGGGTGCGACCGCGATTGCAATTGTCATATCCCCGTGGGGCAAACGGTCGGGAGGTCATTTCAATCCAGCAGTCACCCTCACCTTCTACCGCCTGGGAAAAGTGGAGTTTTGGGATGCATGGTTCTATGTAACCGCGCAGTTCTTAGGCGCGTTGAGCGGTGTCGCTCTCGCCAGATATTTATTGCGAGGAGCACTTGCGCATCGTGCGATACGTTACGCAGTCACGGTGCCTGGTATATATGGAAGCGCCGTCGCATTCGCTGCCGAACTGACTATCTCCTTCATCCTGATGAGCGCCGTATTGTTCACTACGAATCGGAAAGGGCTAGCCTCGTACACCGCGTATTTTGTCGGAGTGTTAATTGCGATGTATTACACATTCGAAGCACCGCTGTCTGGCATGAGCACGAACCCGGCACGAACTTTTGGCTCGGCACTCCACGCCAAGTATTGGCACGCGCTATGGATCTATTTCATAGCTCCGGCGCTAGGCATGCTGGCCGCTGGACAACTATTTCTTCGAGTCCGCGGTGGCGCCCCTCCCTATTGCGCCAAACTTCACCACGGCAACTGCGAACGGTGCATCTTTCATCATGTCCAGCCCGAGGTCTAGAGAGGACAATCTCATACAAAGACTTCACGATGATTATTTCGCTGGCTATCGTAGCGTAACCGTAACTTGGGATGCAGACGGTATTCTGACATGTCACTGCTCGCCTGGCCAACAATGGGCTGACGTTCGGCCTCATCAGTCACTGGGCTCATGAGAATTTGGTCTTTGGCCGCGTCTGGCGTACACCGTCCACGATGAGGTCGGCCCGTTCATTATAGAACGCGACCAGCCCGGCGATCTTGATGTTCTCCGGAAGCGGCGTCTTGTATGACCAGG
>JBKPBY010000031.1:0-9627 GCA_046727075.1 bacterium
ATTTTTTCTCGCTCGGCCAGGTCGGGGTAAGACTTAAGCTCCCAGAAACTTGACCATTCCTGAGTTGTTCTTCTGACATAGAGGCCGGCGAAAACGGCGGTAAAAACGCCGAGACAATAAAGAATAATTGTGAGGAGAACCACCGGCTTCCCGGGACCAGAGGAGCTATGGGTAGCGTAGTAAGTCAAAACGGCGATCGCTCCAGCGCCGTTAATCATTACGAGTGTTTGAACAAGCATCCTATTGGTGGCAACAGTTTGCCTTGCATCCTCGTGGCTGCGTTCGCGCGCTAATATTCGATAAGCATCTTCGGGGATTTGGTTGTCCATGGTCTAAACCTTCGTCACTAGGCGGCTTCTTAAGGGCGAGGACCAAGTTTCGGGATCGCGGTCTCGCCTAGACGAACATAGAATCGGGCGCGCACAGACCTCATTGGCATGTTCAGCGAGCGACCGGCAACGCCGGCTGCCTTCAAAGTCAGCGGGGCACTACGTATCGAGTTCATCCTGAAAGATACCGACGTTCCAGGTCCGTCAATTATTCTGCGAAGCACAAGAGAAAGGCAAAAGTGGGTAACGGCAACCTGCGCGAATTACAATTCCAGGCAGCTTAGACCCGTGCCATTGAAGAGCGACAGCCCGCTGACTTGCTCTGGAGCGCGCTCAGGCCGAGGCAAGATAGTATGCTCTTCTTGGAAGGTTCGAGAAGCTCGATTCCGCGGCTCCTCCAGTATAGATTGCGGATATGGTCCCTGAAGAAGCTAAAGAATTTAAGGAGAAAATCCAAGCCGCCAAGAGGACGATCATTCGAATAAGAATTGCGATCATGAGTGCGCAACCAGCGCTTCAGCAAGTCGCGTTGCAAGAGGAGCAAACCCGCGCCGCAGGCCCTGATTCGAGGGCGGCGCGACTCGTTCGGGAGACGTGACCGCCGCTCTCCGTTTTGGTTTTTATGGATGGCACCGGTCAACTCGGAAGCGACGATAGGCGGTTTCTGCCGCATGCCGTCCGCTTGCTTAGAACCACCTTCGGCCAGTGGTTGGAGGATAAAGCGCCTCAACTCGGCGCGGCTTTGGCCTATTATACCGTGTTTTCCCTCGCGCCGATGATGCTCGTGCTATTAGCAATTTTTGGGCTGATCTACGGCAATAGTGAAGTCGCCCGTAGAGAAATCTTGCACCAGCTTTATTCTTTCCTCGATCGCAGCAGCGCCAAGGCCGTGGAGGACATCGCCGCGAGCGCCGGCAAGCCTGCGGCAAGTGTGGTTGCAACCGTGATCGGAATCGTGGTAGCGCTTTTCGGCGCCAGTGGCGTATTCGGGCAGCTACAGGATGCGTTGAACACCATCTGGGGCGTCAAACCCAAGCCGGGCAGGAGTTTCGCCAGCTTCCTGCGCGCGCGTTTCTTATCCTTCGCCATGGTCGCCGGAGTATGCTTCTTGCTTCTAGTTTCGCTTACGGCCTCCGCCGTTATCACGGTTTTAGGTGGCTACCTTGAGCAGCTGCTCCCGGGTGGCAGCACGCTGGCGTGGACCATCCATTTGGTATTGGATATCAGCATCGTCACCCTGCTCTTCGCGATGATCTTCAAGTTTCTACCCGACGCGCGGCTTTCCTGGCGCGATGTGCGGTTAGGCGCGGCGCTAACTGCGGTCTTGTTTTTGGTTGGTAAATATGCACTCGGCTTTTACCTCGGGAGTGGCGGTGCTGGCTCGGCTTACGGAGCAGCCGGTTCACTGATAACGATGCTGATCTGGATTTATTATGCGGCGCAAATTATGCTTTTCGGTGCAGAGTTTACCAAAGCCTATTCCCAGGAACGTGGCCGTGGCGTTCGCCCGGCCAAATATGCCGTGCGCGTCAAGCGCGGGGAAATCGAGTTACCGCCACCAGGCGATGGACCCAACAAGAAAGTCTAACGAAAACGACTTCGGAGTGGCCGGTTCTTGGTCGATAAGGTTCCAGAGCGAATCGTAGCTTGCCTGCTAACCAAAGGAAAGCCTGTGACGGTTAATCTCCTCAGATAGAGCTGCCGCGACTAATCGCTGATGGATCTTAACCTTTTCCGGTCTCCGCGCTGAAATCGGCGGGGTGCGCGGATCTGTCCGGCGTTAAAGGCTCCCACCGCCGAGTCGGAACGATTACGAGGAGGAGGACTTCTCAACTTTGGAGTTTAGGATTATACTTGGAGGGGATCTCGTTAATTTAATGGGAGGTCCCGTCGTGAAAATCATCAAGGCATTTGTCGCTGATGCTAGGCTGATCGACGCAAAAGTTGATCGCTGGCGCGTCGACCTGACATTCGAAGACGCAATGCCAGACGAAACCGTGGAGATCACCTTTGTTGATCTCCCGATGACAGGAATGCGCGTTGTCGGTGCGATCGCCACAACTCGGGAAGCGGCGCTGACGATCTCGGGAGATCTTCTATTGAAAACCGGCGACGCTTTGAAGGTCCTGTGCTTTGCTCCTAATGAAATCATCAGACTCGAAAACAAGCAGTAAAGCGGAGCTACCTTTATCTCATTCTCCTACATGGAGGCCAACCCCGCGCAGGTGCAAGAACGCCTTGCGAACGCCACGACGCTTGGAGAAATCGGCGTTGGCCCTTAGAAATCGGCAGGAATTGATTGATGAAACAGAGCACCTCGGCGATGAGCGACTTATTGACGATGGGTGGCAAATGAAGGCTCGATATCTTTCCTTGTGCCGTGGCGGGTTCCGCTGATTACGTTCCGAGTTAAAATCGTTCTCCGAAACCTCGATCCCTGGGCGCCACATGGGTTAGCTCGTGCGCGATCAGAACGTTTCAGCGGCTTCAAGATTATGACATCCGAAGGCGGGACACGCGCGCAAAGGCAGATCGGCACCTGATCTCGTGGACAGGAGCAAGAGAGATCCGTATGAGGTTGTCTGGAGAGGCCGCGGTACGACTGGCTCAGCTACTATTAGAAGGATCTCGATCCTTAAACGTCGCAATCGACTCAGCGAAGCTGATCAATGACGGCGGTATTGTTCTGGAAAGGCCTAATAGATCACAGCTGGTATAAACGAATTTAAGTATCTTATGATAGGCAAGTTACGTTACATATTGAAATGAAAACTCCAACGATCCTATCTATGGTTGAGAAGATTTCTGCGGTTACCCTTCGGGTTGCGAACATGGAGGCATCCGTTCGTTTCTACAAAGATGTCTTAGGCCTGGAGACCATCTACGGTGGCGAAGGCTCGTTTTTTACATCGCTCCGCACAAAAGATGGGGATACGATTTTGAACCTCGAACACGGCAATGCAGGCATCCAGTGGGGGCGGTTGATTTTTCACGTTTCTGACGTTGACCGTTTCTGGGCGTACCTCGTGGAAAAGGGCTTTTATCCAGACAGCCCACACGATGCCTCGTGGGGCGAACGTTATTTTCATATGCCCGATCCTGATGGCCATGAGCTTTCATTTACTCGTCCGTTCTAGTCTAAGAGCCATGCGCCTGAAATTCTACGGCGGGCTTGTTCACCAATCAGTTCATTCCCGGGCTTCGCTTGAAAACAAAACTTCACCGTTAGGCGGGAAAACTAAACTCATATCGATTTTCTATTACTGAGGCATGAATCCGGCAGGGCTCGAACGTGCAATCCCGAGGGTCTTTCCTTTACGAGCACGATCCTTCGCGCACCAGCCATTTATGCAGGTGGATGCAGGTAAGAGTGGCCAAAATGAACGAGTTTTGGCGGGAGTAAAAAACGCGGGTTTCCGGACTTGAAGCCGACTAATGGCAGGAGTCGGAGAGGACTCATACCCTCCCCATCCGCCTCAAGGATCGAAACGCCAGCGAGTGTTCGTAGACCGCAAATTGAACCCGGACCGAAGATTGTAGAACAGAATTCAGCGCACTACTTCCTCCGCCGTATTCCCATAAAACGGGCCACAAGAGTGTCGAGTATTCTCTTAGGGAGCAATTGTGGAATGATCCAATTCGTCAGGCGATTCGGAATGACAGCGTAGCGTACGTGGGGTTTCGCGGTCGTCAGAGCGTGGCAGACGGCCCTTCCTATCACGTCTGCGGCATAGCCACTGATGCCCTCCTTAGCGGCGAATCGTTCAAACGTCGCTAACGCCGCCACATACGGCGTTTCGCGGAATCGTTCAGTCAACCCGGTGTCAGACTTTTGCCAGATCGGTGTCACTACCGCGCCGGGGCCGATGATAATTACATCAATCCCAAACAGCACCAGTTCGCGTCGAAGGCTCTCGGAAAATCCTTCTAGTCCAAACTTCGATGCCGAATAGGCGCCTGTAAACGGCGCGGCGATCCTGCCACTGGCCGAGGAAATATTAAGAATCCTCCCCGGATTCCCCTTCCTTGACGGATCCGCGCCGAGTAGTGGCAGAAACGCCTTCGTCACAATAAAAGGACCGACCAGGTTGACCTCGAGCTGGCGCCGAAACTGGTCGGTCGGAAGATAAGCCAGGGGACCTGCAACCTCGATCCCGGCATTGTTCACTAACCCGTCCAGCGTGCGCGCCCCCAAACCCTCGTTAACCTTTACCGCCGCGGCTTGCACCGTCTCTTCGTCCGTCACGTCAAAAAGCAATGGAACAAATCTATCGCCAAAGTCTCGCTGTAAACGTTCTGCATCCATTTGATTCCGCACACTGCCATACACTCGGAAGTCGCGGCTGAGCAGCGCTTTGACACAGGCATATCCGATCCCGGTAGAGACACCAGTAATGACAACATTTTTCATTTCGAGGGAAGAGGCTGATAGCCAGAAATGTTATCGATGGCGCGGCAGTTGCCATCTTCAAATTTTCGATGAGGACCGCAATAAAAGAGCTGCTCTTCGCTCCGCAGAGCGCCGACCGGCTGGTTAATCATTGAAACGTCAGAGCGTCGATGGCAAACTAGGGCTTGGTTTCGCAAGCTTCAGCCGTCTCTTGGACGGTTCAAAAAGGAGGTTGGATGAAGGTACTAATGTATTCAAAATGGGATGCAATCCCTGTCGCCTGCGGAGTGCTTCACTTTGCATACGTCGTCACATTTTTCTTGGTGTTTCCGCACGCGCCATTGTGGCTTTTGATTTGCATGGGACTCCTCTACTCGATGAGTGTTTCCTGGAACATCAATGGGATTTCACACAACCACATTCATAATCCGTACTTTACTTCCAGAATTATTAACCGGCTGTTTAGCATTATGGAGTCGGTGACTCTCGGGATTTCTCAAACGTTTTACAAACATGTGCATCATCGCCATCACATGGGGAACAGCGACAGACCTGACGAGAACGGGCAATGCCACGACTGGATTTCCATATATCGACACGGACACGACGGCGAGCCGGAAAATCCCTGGAGCTACATCTTCCTCAGTTATCTTCGAGAAGATCCAAAGGTGATTTATGCGGAAATCAAGAGGAAAAACCGGGTCGATGCACGGTGGGGAATCGCCGAAATCGCGATTTTAGGAGTCACTATTGCCATCGGCTTTATCTTAGACTGGAAATTTTGGCTCTTCTTTTTGCCGTTCTATTATTTGGGGCACTGCTGCACGTACCTCAACGGCTATTTCCTCCATTACGGGGGTAATCCCGACAAGCCAATCGCATGGGGCGTAAGCTCTTACCACAAACTGTACAACTGGCTTTTTTTTAACAATGGCTACCATGCCGAACACCATTTTCGGCCAAAGTTACATTGGACCAAGATGAAACCGTTCCACGAGGAAATTGCCGAGCGGCAGCGGCAGGAGGGTGTTCGGGTAATAACTCCGCCACACGCCTTAGGATTTCTCGACCCAGATCTCCCGTGGTGCAAACGGGAGGAATCGCCAACGCCGCTCACTTCGTCTGTGGAAAGATCTACTGCTAGACAGCTAGAGTCAGCCGTATCAGAACCAGCCCCACGATCAAAAGGTAAAGCGAACGAGCTAGAGTAATTTTTGAGACTAGCCCCTCGGCTAGGGCAACCCAGGAAAGTTACGCAAGCGCTCACACCGGCCCCAAAGCGGTCTCTCATTCCTGTTTCTCCTTGGCGCACCCAGCTTCGCCTAACACCACGCCTCTCCTTCCACCCGCTTTCGCGGATATAGTTTCCCAAGCCGGCTCCCCAGAATCGTGAGCGCAAAAGGTCCGTGCCCTCGTTCACGTTACTTTGACCTGCAAGTCGGATCGTGCACGAGCACCTCCAGACAGCTGTGCGATGCCGGACGCGGGGGCGCGCCCCAGTCGCGCGATAGCATCAGGATCTCAACAGGTTTAAAATTTCGGCTGTACTGTTGTTCAAAGCCCACAGAAATGATTAGAAATAACCGTATGACCACGAGGAAGAATTTTCCCATAAGACTGGCGGTGGGGTTGTTCGTAGCGATCCTAATCGATACAATCCTGCAGCTTGTTTGGAAATCTGCGGTGCTGTCTTTGCCTAGCGATGGATCGCCCTGGCTCAACGTGCGGGCCATTTTGCATAGTCCTCTTTTCATGTTCGTCATATTGTTGATGCCCTGCCAATTCTTTAACTGGTTGATGGTTCTCAGGAACGCAGATTTGAGTTTTGCTCAACCCGTTGCAGCGCTGAGTTATGTTACGGTTTTTTGCATGTCTGTTTTTTTCTTAAAGGAAGCAGCCGATTTGGTTCAGATAGCAGGTATCCTATGCGTGCTGGCCGGTGTTTGGTTCATCAGCCAGACGGATCACGTCACACAGCCCAAGGAACGTGAGGCATGATCGGCCAGGCCGCAGTTGGTGTGCTGCTCGTGGTCGTTTGCGCGCTGCTTGAAGGCGTAGCTCAGGTATTTTTGAAGAAATCTGTTTTGGGAGGTGTCCGGTGGTTGCTTTGGATTTCATGTGGCGTTGTGATGCTGTTGGCGGAAAAAGTGATATATTCTCAAGCGTTGCTCTTTCTTAAGGTCGGCGCCGCCTTTGCGATCAGCAGCCTGAACCTGATTTCGATTACGTTCATGTCGCGCTTCCTCCTTCGCGAAAAGGTGACTCGAACGCGCTGGATTGGAGTTTGCTTGATTTTTGTTGGCGTTGCCCTGGTAGCAGCGCGCACGTGAACAAGCAAGCTTACGAGGTTGAGTTCCTGAGCAAGGCCTCTCAGATTCCACATGACCCCGGATCAACTAATTCAACGGATTACGCTGGAGAGCTATCCAGAGATCGAAGCGAAGATTAGCTAAGTTTGACGAAGGAAGGCGAAACCGCTCTTAATCATCAAGGCCCCGCTGAATTACTCGGTTTTCGTCGATAGTGCCGCGGCGTTCGTGCTAAGTGCTTGGTCGGCCACACCAAATTCAAAATCAAATCACACAAGCCAGTGACCCGATGCTTGATTTCACTTAGTGTTTGCATGAACCGTCCCGCAGCAGTCAGCCTTCGTCTGAGCTGTGTCCTCATTTGCGCTCTGCTTTTCGGATGCGCTGAGACTGTCAGGGTTTTTTATCTGTCGAAATCGGTAATTCATCCTGAATTCGACAATCGGTATACCATCTGGAACGGAGAGCGAGTAGAAGTCAATTGGACGCCTTCCCTGCGTGTGGAATCGTCCAAGTATTTAGCCGGGTACGATCGAGTCCTGTTGGCAAACTCAATCCATGAAATCGGTCTTCGCCACGAATATAAAATCGCTGGGAAGGGTACACCCCTGGTTGTCTACACCAAAAACCCCGAGCAGACCCCGGAAGAGCGACACTATCCGACAAGCGGCATTACACTTGGAATAACTGCCGTCAAAGAATCGCGTCCAGGGCAAGTACCCTTGCTCAAACTCTACGATTCGTTCGACCCGCTCGTGGTGCGGTCCGCTGCTGGGCCGGATCCTATCGCAGCGAATTACACGGCTACTTTAGCGGTATTGTATTCGCACGCCGGGAAAGTGGCTCGAAGCTCCTTCGCATCGTTTATCAGGCCTGATGATCCACGGTTCGCAACTGGCGTCTACCTGATCCATCCTTACGATCCAAATAAAATTCCGATCCTATTTATTCATGGCCTGCTTGGTTCTCCGCTCTCGTGGCAAAACCTGACCAACGACCTTTGCTCAGACCCCAAAATTCTCGAGCATTATCAACCTTGGTTTTTCCTTTATCCGACCGGCCAGCCCATGCTGGAAAGCGCGGCACAACTTCGAGAGGACCTACAAGCAACCCAGCGCCTATTCGATCCAAGCGGCAGTGCGATTGCCTCGCATCACGTCGTCGTTGTCGCTCATAGCATGGGAGGATTGCTGGCCCATACTTTGGTTTCGGACTCAGACGACGCTCTTTGGAACGTGTTCGCGACCCAGCCGCTGAACAGTTTGAAACTCCCTGCGGACGTAAAAGATTTAATCCTGAGATATTTCTTTTTTCGGCATCAGCCTTCTATCGACCGCATTATCTTTCTTGCGGTCCCACATCGAGGCAGCGTATTGGCCAGTGGTATCGTTGGCAGCATTGGTAACCGAATCATCCAGCCTTCCAAAGCTCCGACCCGCGCACTGAAAGAACTGGCCTCACAATACCCGGGTATTCTGGATCCCTACTATGCTCGGGTTAACGCAAGCGGCGGCCCAACGAGTCTGGTTTCACTCGCACCCAACCCCTTATTGAACGGTCTCGCTGATCTTCCGATCAAAGTTCCATTCCATAGCATCATCGGACATCTCGGACCCGTAGAGGGACCTGGCAGCACGGATGGACTGGTCGAGTATTATAGCTCACATTTGGAAGGAGCCGCATCAGAGAAGATAGTTCCAGCCGGTCACTACCTGATGGCCCATCCAGAAACCGTTGCCGAAACTAAACGGATTTTGGAGGAGAATATCGCGCGGAGAAGACGAACCTTTAAACGGGCGGTGACGCTTGCGTCCCAGACCGACTCGGTGCACTAGGACACGTTCCAATTAGGGACGCATCTTAACTTTGTTTTCACAGCAGCGCGCTTCAACACCGGGACGAAGCTCTCTAGAGTTGGGGGCCTCGCCTAACACAATTGCTGATAAAAGACTATGGCCATAGCGCAGACAAAAACCCTGAGGTCCTCAGCGATCATTTCAAACAGCAGGTCATGGACTACTTTGCTTCGCTAACGCATGACGCGGAGTGGTTGCGGGGGCGGGATTTGAACCCGCGGCCTTCAGGTTATGAGCCTGACGGCCAGCAAGTATATAGGCAGATTGTCTAGAAGGCGTGCCTTGAAGCGTGCCAAAATGTTGCTATTGTGCCGATTAAATGCAGAGAGATGACGGTGCGGCTGATCTTCAGGAAAATAATGTGCCGGACATCTTATCTAAGACGCTTCTAAGGACAATCTCAGACGGCGAGCGCGCGACACCGCGGTGCGGTGTGTTCGCTTCAAGTGGACGGACCGTCGCAAACGCAAAGGATACAAGCGAGTCGGGTGGCTGGTTGAGTGGCGCGATTCTGCCGGTAAGTGCTTGAGAAGGAACTTTGAGGACGAAACGAAGGCTAAGTTGTTTGTGAGCCAGAAGCAGGCTGAGTTGCTCCATGCCCAGAGAGCGACGCGCTTTGTTCAGACGCGCTTAACTGACGCGCAACTGGATGAAGTCGAAGGAGCCTTTGCCCGACTCGGGGATCGGTACACGATGACTCAGGCTATCGATTACTTCTTCCAACACTATCAGGAGGCGAACTT